>CAZFIS010000234.1:0-4382 GCA_964519125.1 uncultured Gemmatimonadaceae bacterium
AATCGATTGCTTCTACTTCTTGCATATAGCCGACACCCCATTCCCTGTGAGTCGCTATGTGGCTTCGCTTTGCGCCAGTCGCGAGGCGCTGGACGCTCATGTCGGGATCGTCTGTTGCTCAAGGTTCTTTGGTGTGTGCGTTAGGATCTCCGGCTCAGTCCCCACGATTACGGTATCGTCCAACCGGAAGCCGCCGAGGCCGCGAATGTATATGCCGGGCTCGATCGTGTAGACCTCGTTCGCAAGAAGCGCACGGTGGTTGAACGCCATGTCCTCTGGGAATTCGTGTCCGGCCAACCCGATTCCGTGACCCGTGCGGTGGCATATCCGGTCACCATAGCCCTCGGATTCGATTACCGACTGCGCGGCCGCGTCAACGGCCGATACGGAGTTGCCAACGCGACAGCAATCGACGGCCGCTGCCTGTGCCCTCCTTATGCACTCGAAGGCACCTCTCTGCTCCTCGTTGGGCTCGCCAACGAACCAGGTGCGCTCATTCTCAACGTTGTAACCGGCAAGTGTGACAACGACAATATTCACGATTCCGTGGCCCAATTCGAACGTACTGTCCGAGCCTCCGGGAGTGCCATGCGGCGACGCCGAGGCTGGGCCACTCAGGCTCAGGCATCTTGCTGCTAGGCTCATGCCTGGGAAGCGCCTCGCTCCCTCCACGCGCATCTGGCGCGTCGTCTCCATGTCGACGTCGGCCGTTAGGCGCCCCGGCTTGACAAGATCCTTGTAGACTTCTTGGCCGAAATCCGTCAGTTCTGCCGCGGACCGCATGAACTCGAGTTCGTCCTCGGTCTTCACCGTTCTGAGTCCGCGCAGGAGGCCTGGTTCAGAAGCAAATAGGACGTTCGGCAACTGCACCGACGCCAGGGGTCCGATAGGGCCATCAACTGCCACGTTCGCCTTGCGGAGCCCGTGCTTCTTGAAAGCGTCCGCCACCAACTCGGGCCACTCCACACGTGACCAAGTGCGATACCTCGTGGAGGGACGCTCAGAGTACTGGACGATGTCGTCGACGTACAGGCTGCCCCTCTCGCGCGCGAGCTGCAGGTGGTTGGTGGACAGCTCGTGGAGGACCATGAAGGGCGATCCGCCGACTGGAACGACCGCCACCACGGGTCGCTCCCATGGAGCCACATCAAGATGCCAACCAGAGAGGTACTCCAGATTCTCCGGCTGAAGCACTGCTAGTGCGTCGTAGTCATGTTCTGCAAGCCACGAACTAACCTTCAGCCAACGACCTTCAACTGTGCTTCGGCCAATAAACGACGTCACACTCGCTCGCCTCCTGCTCCTCCTTGGAACATCGACGCCTCATCCTGCCGATAACCGCTGAGTTCTGGTTCTTCACGTACCAGTCATCCCCGCACGAGGGATCCGCAAGGAACTTCAACGTCAGGCTGCTGACGGGCCGGCTAGGGTTGGACTGCTATGCAACTGGCGACGCGCTGCGAGGCGCGATGTTACCGCCTCCCTCCGCTGGGAACAGCCGACACGTGGCCACCAGCCTCAGGTCGCCCCGCTTCGCGGCCCTGATTGCCTTGCAGAGCTTGGTAACGTTATCCTACCGGAACAATAAACGTACCGTAGCCCCCAACCGACATTCAGCCCCTACAAGCTATAACTTGGCCTGAAAATTAACACGGTAGCGCGCTCAAGTCAAGAACGGTTGCTGTGCAGCAACCCTAGCTGCCGACGCACCACTGGAGAGTGGTGTCACTCATGATGGTAGTTGCTGCGCGCGTGGTGCGCAACAGGTGAGTGGTAGCCCGACGACTGCGAGGATTGCGGCTAGGCTGAGATAACGCATGTCTGCCCCCCAAGTTGGCGGTTTGTCCGATACTGTCGGGACTGTATCGCCCCACTGGAGTGGGCGGCAATGCTGTGTTCGGGCTTCTGGCGTTGTGCTGTTGCGTCAAGGTCATGACGGCGATGGAATGCTGAACGGGTACGCTAGAGCATGCCTTTGGGGAGAGGTTTGTCGCTGTTCCTGATCGATGGCGTGCCGAGCGGCCGTATTGCTTGCGAGATTTTCAATTGGACGGGTAAGGGCTATAAGCTCCCGCGGGCGCGCATCCGAGAGTCTGCTGATCGAGTCGAGTTGTACAAGGCCGGTGTCTATCTCTTGTTTGGACGCGAGGAGATGGATCCGGAGACGCCGGTGGTTTATGTCGGTGAGGCGGAGGAAGTGTACCGGCGGCTTCAGCAGCACCAATCGCGGGATTTCTGGAATGACGTGGTGCTGTTCGTGAGCAAGGACGACAACCTCAACAAGGCACACATCAAGTTCCTCGAGTATCGGTTGGTCGATGCGATTCGTGGTGCCGGTCGCGCGAGGCTGGTCAATGCGAACACGCCGAACTTGCCTGTGATTTCGGAGCTTGAGCAGGCGGTGATGGAGGAGTTTCTCGGCAATGTGAAGTTGGTGGTGAGCACGCTTGGGTATCGGATTTTCGAGCCACTGGCAAGGCCGCTTGGCGAGGCCGCGGCTTCTGGCGTCGATGCGGAAGGTGAGGGTGTAGCGGCCGTCGAGTACCTCGCGCGGAGCAAGCGTGGGGGTGATGCTCGGGCGGTGATGACGGATGAGGGTTTGGTGGTGCGGCGCGGTTCGCGGGTCGCTTCGAAGGTGACCACGTCGATGCCGCAGTGGGCGTTGGATTTGCGGGAGCGTTTGCTGGAGGCCGGGGTGCTGGTCGACGTGGATGGTGGGATCGAGTTCGTTCGTGATTATCTTGCGTCGAGCCCGTCTTCGGCGGCGACGATCGTGCTGGGGCGCAGCGCGAACGGCAGAACCGAGTGGCGCACCAAGAGTGGGCAGAGTCTCGGTGAACGAGAAGAGGCGTCAGAGAACGTTGCGGCCGCGAGCCTTGGGACGAGTAAGGGATCGCCGGCCACGAGCCATGACGGACCTGACGGTGGAGTGCAGCCGATCAGTAGCGCTCCAGGGCCGGGCTTCGGGTCCTTCGCGGAGGATGATCCGGAGTTGCACTTTGGTATTGCGGTGGACGCTGACGACCGCGGCAGGGATTGAGGTCTGGGAGGCGCTTGAGCCCTGAGTTGGGCTGCGCGTTGGGGGTGGTTCAGGTGGCGAAGCCTAGCATGGATGTGGTGTGGCAGAGGATCGAGGACGCCGCGGGGGAGGAGTTCCGGCAGATTCGGGGTGGGCGCTTCACGTTTGCGGTCTTCGGGAATTCTCTGATTCCTGATCGAACGGATCGGGTGTTGGCGCGCTCGCAGTTTGAGCGAGCCTTGGAGCGTATGCCGGTGCGGAACACGGTGCCGTTGCAGGACTTGCAGGGGCCTTCGTACTTGTACGCGATCTTGATGGACGAGCGCGTCCGGCGTGGGGACTGGTGAGCGTGGGGCACAGGTTCTCGGCCATGGGCCGCGGCCGCTTGACGGCCTTCCGCGGAAGCGTTGGGCGCCGGTTGGCGTAGGTTTCTGGTCGTCGGTGCTTAGGTTTCCTCGTCTTGCTCGACTTGTTCGGGCACGTAGATGCTCTTGAGGGGCAGGAGGCCTTTGTATTTGGCGTCGAGGCGGTCGTAGCGCTCGAGGACGAGGTCGATGAGGGCTTCGCTGTCGATGAGGCGTAGGTTGCCTTTGCTCTGGGCGAAGTTGGTGGCTTGCTTGGTGAAGGAGCCGAGGGTGACGAAGAGGCCGAATTCGCCGTTGGCGATGTTGCCGTAGAGGGAGGCGACGATGGGTTGGCCGACTGGAGTTGGGCGCTTGGTCTCAAGGGATCGTTGCAACGATGGCGGAGAGCGCCTGGGCTGGCGTAGCCCAGTCTAGGGTCTTGCGGGGTCGGGTGTTGAGCTCTGCGGCGATGGCGTCGAGCTGCTCTTGCGTGATGGGGTTGAAGTCGACGTTCTTGGGTAGGTACTGCCGGAGTAGCCCGTTGGTGTTCTCGTTGCTGCCCCGCTGCCAGGGGCTGCGCGGGTCGCAGAAGTACACCTGCACGCCGGTGGCGACGGTGAACGCCTTGTGCTCCGCCAGCTCCTTGCCCTGATCCCAGGTCAGGCTGCGCTTCAACTCGTTGGGGAGCCGCTGGATGGCGGCGATCAATGCCTCGTTGACGCGCTCGGCAGTCTTGCCCTCGGGAAGACGCAAGAGCATCACGAAGCGGGTGGAGCGCTCCACCAGCGTGCCGACAGCCGAGCCGCCGGCCTTTCCAAGCAGTAGATCCCCCTTCCAGTGGCCGGGCACGGCGCGGTCCTCGGCTTCAGCGGGCCGGTCACTGATCAGCACCATGTCCTTGATGCGCCCGGCCTTGGCGAAACGCCCGCGCGCCTTCCTCATAACGCGCCCAGTGCGCAGCCAACGCTTCACCTCGGCCTTGAGGCTTCCGCGCGCCTGCAAGTACAGCGCCTGGTAGA
>CAZFIS010000235.1:0-4295 GCA_964519125.1 uncultured Gemmatimonadaceae bacterium
TCGTGCGGGAGCACATGATGAGCGCACGGGGGTTCCTCATCGCCGCCGAAGAGGACTTCGGAATCACGTCGGTGGAAGCCCAAGCCTGCGGGACGCCCGTCGTGGCCCTTGCGCGCGGTGGGAGCTTGGAGACGGTAAGGGATCTCGACACTCCCGCGCCGAGTGGGACCTTCTTCCATCAACAGACTCCGGACGCCGTGGCAGCAGCGATACGTACGCTGGAGACCCATGAGGATCGATTCGATCGGGAAGGGATGCGAGCCGCCACCATGCGGTTCTCGCCGGAGGCATTCCGCAAGAACTTCAGCTCGGTGGTGAATTCCGCGCTTCGACACGCCCGCCCGTGAAACCGAAACCACGCTCGAGTCGATCCGAGCGCCGGTGGTTCCAGGCCATCGGGGGAGGGCTCCTGCCGCTGGCGCCCGGGGTCGGCGCGGGCATCCTGGCGCTCCACACCCTCTTCTCGGGACGGCACCAACGCCTTGCGCCCTTCATCCTCGTCTGGATCGGCTACTGGGCCCCCATCGCGACCCTGGCGATCGTGATCCGGGAACCGCGGCTGCTGGCGACGACCTCGCTCCAGGCCGCTCTCGGAATCGCCGCCGGCTGGCTGCTCTCGGGTCGGGCGAGGGTCATCGGTCGGGCCATGACGATCGGCCTCGGGATCCTCTTCGCAGCGATGTTGTTCGCCCAGTTGTCGAGTCCGCACCTATGGAATACGTGGGCGACCGACGACACGGTGGCGCAAGCCCTGACGTCCTTGACACAAGGATCGCAGCTTGTCTCCGGCGTGCGAGACCGGGCGTGGCATGTGCCTTCGGGAGCCACAACCGTCAACGTTTCTCTCGATGCCCGGTTGGCACAAGGCGCGGTTGCCGGCGGCTGGAACCTTCACGACGGCGTCCAGTCGACACGCATGAACGGACGACTCGGACCGTTCGACCGCCTCATGTTCCCGGCGGGCGGTGACCCCTATGCCGAACGTCGTGCGGACACGGGACAACCTGTTGCAGGGTCGACGTTCAGGGTGGTCGGTTGGCTTCGATCCGCCACGGAGGTGCCCGTCGCCGCGTGCCGGGGGTTCTGGATCCAGGTCTGGGGTCCCGGTGGCGCCAGTCACTGCAAGTCCGTCCCGGTGAACGCTACCTGGACGAAGGTCGACTTCCAATGGAGCGCTCCTCGCACTGCGCCCGGCAGAACGATCCACGTAGTCGTGAACAACTTCAATGGCCATACTATCGACGTACGGGACGTGAGCCTGTGGCGCAAGGGAGACGCGGGTTGGGTGCGCATCCAGCCCTTGCTCCCCGCCGCTATCGGCCTCACTCTTCTTGGCCCGTCCCAAGGGCCGGGGGGACGCACCTTCGGCTTCGTTCCTGACGGTGCCTGGCACACCTTCACGGTCTCCTCGCCGATCCGTGCCGAAGCGCCGAACGACGTCCTGACAGTGATGGTCAGTGTTCCCGACGGTGCCGACATCCGCCTTCGTCGAACGCGACTAAGCACCGACGCAGGGGCCGGCCGCCCCGTCATGCGCCTCCGACGTCAGAGCGCGTGGACTGGCCAGCCCAACCTCCTCGCTCACAGTCTCGTGGCTTCGACGCTCCTCGCGGTCGGCTTCACGTCAACCCCGCTGTGGAGTTGGCTTGCGGTCGCCGTCGGGATGGGAGACCTCTGGTTCGCCGGCGGACGGAGCGCCCTTGTCGTCGCAATCCTGGCCCTAAGCACCCTCGTGTTGACCCGACCGCGGCTCCGCCGCTTCGCAAGCCTGCTGGTGTTGGGGGTGCTCACCGTCGTCGTGATGCTCGTGGTCGTCTCGAGTTTCGTCCCCCACTCTCCCCTCGACCGGCTCGCCCCCGTCAACGTGGGGCAGGAGACCCCGCGCACCGAAATCTGGAAGGCTGCGTTCCAGGCCTGGCAGGAACACCCCTGGACAGGGCTCTCTGCAACGCAAATGGACTTCAGCCAATACTGGAAGTCGCGACATCCCAGCGCTGTCGAAGTGATCCACCACGCCCACAATCTATGGCTGCAGTACGCCTCGGCCTACGGTGTGGCAGGACTCTTGTCGATCCTATGGCTCACCCTGGCATTCCTCATCCAAGCGTGGACTCGTGGCCGCTGGCCGGCATTGATTCCGGTCCTGGCGATCCTCGCGTTGAACCTGTTCGATTTCACACTGTTCTACTCTGGGGTCCTGTTCCCGATGATCCTTGCCATCAACGTGTTCCCAGACCCGGACCGGGAAGACGCCCGCGGCGGGGCCGGCAGGGTGCCTGCGTAGGCTGGCTCTCGGCGTTCTGAAGGGGATAGTGACGTCCCGGTCATCGGCCCATACTTCGGACCGCGCTGGGTCGTGAGTCTCGTTGGAGGCGTGGAAACCAGGAATCGCACGCACGCACGCCGGCGTCCTGCGTCATACTGATCGGTGTGACGCCGTCACGCGCGAACTCAGGGATCGCCTTCCTGCTCGGGGTCGGCGCCAGCCTGTTGCCTTCCTACGGGCCGTTTGCGGCGTTCCTGTTCGTCCTCACCGTCAGGCTTCGCCTGAAGCGCTCCGATCTGCCCTGGTTCGCCGCAGCCCTGTTGTCCGCCATATCGGTTGGCGTCCATGGCGGTGTCGGGGGCGCACTCTTCGGTCTTCTCCAGGTGCTCGGGCCGTGGGCCATGTACCGCGCTTTCGCGGAGTTGCATGCTCCGTTTTTCGAGCGGCTTCCCAGGGACCGTATCCTGCAAGGACTATTCGTAGGCTTCGTGCTACTCGTCGCACTCGGCTTCGGACGCGTACGGTTCAATCTCGCCTACCCGACCTTCACCCAGGCCATCGCCTGGGGCGGGAATCCCGCCCTGTTCGCCCACATGGTCCTGGTCGTCGGATCGCTCATTGCCCTGCTCGCACGCAGGGGATGGCTCCGCTTCGCTACCCTTGCACTGGTAGCCATAGGCACCCTTGCTGCGGGCAGCCGCGAAGCAAGCGGCGCACTCGTGCTGGTCGTCGGCTACTTCTCGGCGATCTCACTCGTCCAGCGGAAGGTTGGTCCCGCGATCGCGCTCCTCGCTGTTGCCGCCGCACTCATCACGGCACTCACGCTCGGACCGGCTCTCGGCCTCGGCAAGATTGGCTATCTCGTTCAACCCGTTCCTGCATCGGCGTCCCCCAACCTGATCCGTGGATCGGAGCTTCCTAGGGGCGACTGGTGGGACGAACGAGAGGTGAGCGTGACCACGCGACACATCGTCCTGAACGGCACATCGCTGGTACTCTACACGGTCACCAAACGCGGCGACCCGGGCTGGCTTCGCCTTCAGCAAATGGTCCCGATCGAGGCGTCGCAGATGTATACGGTCAGTGCTTGGATCCACGGCGTGGGGCTGGAGCAACGGCCCGGCATCCAGGGCTGGGGGAGAACGCGTGACGGCAGCGTCGTCGCGCTCACGGCTCAGTTGAACGGCGGAAGCGTTGAAGCGTCCGTCCGCGGCCCGGCCGTGCTACGCGACTACGGCATTGCGTCCACGGATGGAGCATGGCATCGGGTCTTCGCGACCTTCGCCTTCACGGGTCCGCCATCGACGCTCGACTGGTACGTCGGACTGGCGCCGGACAACAGGACCACAGGGAGATCGACGGCGTCGTTCGCGGGCTTCCAGCTTGAGAAGGGCAACCTGACAGCGTATGAGCCAGGTGCCGCTACTCGTGGGCTCGGCCTGGCCAGCGGACGCCTCGGGATGTGGCACGTTGCCTGGCAAGGGGCACTCGAGCGACCGTGGTTCGGTTGGGGATCGAAGGCCTTCCCGGGGTACTACCTCCGGTCGACGAGCCGCGCCGCCGACGCCGAGATCGAGGTACCGGCTCACGCGCACGACCTATACCTCGAGGTGTTCTTCGAGCGCGGAGTCTTCGGCCTCATCGGCCTTCTCGCACTCCTGGCAGGCCTCACCTGGGGACCGTTGCGGCGCCGCGATATCGGATATCTCTGGATTCTCGTGGCAGTCCTTCTTGCCAACGTCTTCGACTACACCCTGTTCTTCGGGGGAGTGATCTACCCGCTGGCCGCCGTGGCCGGCTGGCGCTCCGGCGAACCGTCGACCGACCGCCTTGCCACCGACTCACTGTCTCGTCAACTCGTGGTGCGGTTGGTGCTGGCCGCCGTTGATCTGGCTCTTGCGTGGGTAGCCCTGTCAGCATCCATTGCCCTCTTGCCGCGGATCGGTCTCCCCACCGCGCCTCGGGACGCACTCGACCTTGCACGCTACGCCCTGTTCCTGTGGCCTGCCATGACATGGCGCGAGGGCCT
>CAZFIS010000236.1:0-4292 GCA_964519125.1 uncultured Gemmatimonadaceae bacterium
CCCCAGAACTGCTCGACTGGCCCAGGAGCCGTTCAGTCGCGCCCTAACGACTTTGGGTTTAACCTGCGGGAGCAACATGGTCTCCGGCGGTTGTGAGGTGCAAGCCGAACAACCGTTCGACCCTCCCCGCCTACCCCGTCAGGTTCAAACCCTTGTTAGGCATCCTCTCTGGACGTCACCGGCCGGTCGTACATGAAGGCAAGGATCTCGTCGGCGACGAAGACCTGGTTCCGCGTTCCCCCGGTGATCTCGCGGACGATTCCGGCTCGTTTCAGCTTGTGGACGTTGTTCGCGGCACCTTGGGAAGTGATGGCCAGAATGGACGCCGCTCGCCGAATTGTGATTGATGGCGATTGGAAGAGCTCATCAATGAGCCGGATGACTCTCGCCGAACTGCGATCTGACTGAAACCGACGGTGATACTGGTGACGGAGGTCCAAGAGAGCCGTAGCCTGGCCAGTCGAGTCGCGTGCTGACTCGGTCACGCCGTCGAGGAAGAAGTCGATCCAGCGGGTCCACGACCCTCTCTGACTCACCTCGAGCAGTAGATCTACGTATGTGTCGCGATTCCGCTCGAAGTAAGCGCTCATGTAGAGGATCGGGGCGTCGAGACGGTCCTTTGCGATCATCAACAAAGGAATGAGCAGGCGCCCGACTCGGCCGTTGCCATCTCGGAACGGGTGGATGGTCTCGAACTGATAGTGGGCGAGGGCGAGCTGTACGAGAAACGGATCCTCGATCGTCTCGTCGTGGAGATATGCCTCGAGTTCGTGCAGGCACTCCTCAAGCAGGTTGACCGGGGGCGGCACAAAGCGGGCATCCTCGATTCGACTACTGACGCCGGCACCAATGAAGTTCTGGCTCCGTCGAAATGCGCCAGGATCCTCGCGGTCCCCTCGCACGCCTGACAGCAGGACGCGGTGTATCTCCTGGATCAGCCTGAGGCTAATCGGAAGATCCGCTAGGCGATGGAGTGCATGCTGCATTGCACGGACGTAATTCAACACCTCTGCGGTATCTTCGTCCGCCCCTCTCTTCCGTGCATCGTCAACCTCCTCCGCCTCAAGCAGCACCAATTGCTCCGGGGTCGTGATCGTGCCTTCCATCCGACTGGATAGAATGGCCTCGCGGTGGAGGAGCGGGGAGCTAATGAGATAGGGATTGAACTCCTGGAGAGTGGCCCCGCTCAGACGGCCTATCGCTCGCTCAGCGGCCGCGAGACGTCTTACCGTGGCAGGGGGCAGGACGACTCCACGGGGAAGCGGGTCTGGAACGAAGGCCTGAGCGCCGTGGGTAGTCGGAACAAGCCTACCTGGGGCGGCTTCGGCAAAATCTCGAGGGTCCATGGCTGCCCAAACGAAGTTGGCTAGGGGACACGCTAGCCAACGATGTAGCCCATTTGCTTGTCTAAAGCAACGCCACGGAAACCCAACTTGGCTTCCCGAGGATGCCTAACGACTTTGGAATTCTGCTGTCAGGAGCATGATGCCTGGCCGGGGTCTCGTGTTGCAAGACACGTGACCCCGGAGCTTAGGTGCTTACCCTGCAGCAGCAGTTCCTTGTTAGGCAGACCGCTCGTCTCAGGCCGGCGGAATGCTGTCACCAGTCTGAGCCACAAGGTCGCTGACTCTCCAGTGGATCGCGGTCAAGAGACACCCGATACCGAGAAGGGCTGACACGACTCCCGCTGCCATGAACCCCACGCCTCGCGTCGCAATGATAATGAGGTTGTAAGCGTCACCGCCTACGAGTTGTCCATGCTCGCCGTGATAGGTGAACATGACGAAGAAGCCAACGGCTACGAGGACGACGGCAACGGTGAGGAAGATCCATGCCCAGGTGACACCGGCACTCCCCGACGCCTGAGGTTCCACGGCTTGGGCCCAATCAGATCCCGCTCGGCCCTGCGAATCAGAGGCTGTATCCACGGCGACCTCCCAGTAGTTAGCCAGGTCTGCCTAACGACTTTGGAATTCTACTGCAGGACCAACTTGCCGGGCCGGAGCCGTGAGCTGCAAGGCGAACGGCTCCGGAGCTCGATGCGCACCCTGCAGTAGCAATTCCTTGTTAGCCAGCACCCCACCGATGGGGGATTTGCACCACGCGCTGTGCCCACATCCCCGATACGAGGATCGTGGCCGGAACCCATGTGAAGACAACGGCCGTCAAGAAACCCCAGCGGAAGGGCACGATGGGCGCGTTCCATACCCAGATCGCGAGCCACGCCGATTCAAGAAGCGCAGCAGTGAGGTAAGCAGGGTAGACGAAATACAGGCATGTGCGGATCAGTCGTGGCGAGTCAGTCGTAGTGTACACGGCTAGGTCTAGCGCGTTTGGCGATGTATCAAGTTGCTCGGCATCAAACGCCGGAGTGGCGCCGCGGTACTCTTCCAAGGCACGAGTCCAAGCGCGGATCGCCCCCATCGTCGCGAGGACCAGGAATGCGATGATCGGACCACCCGCAGCCAGAACGGAGGCAGCATCAAGCTCAAGATCAACCACCGGTACCGTGATGTCCTGGCCTGCGGCACCTCGAACATGGAGGGCAACAAAGAACACCCCGACCACTAGAATGAGCCAGAGGTAACGAGCTTGGGCCTTACCCGTCGCGTCGATTCGGCGAAGCCAGTGTTCGCGTTCTGGATCGGGGGTCATCACAATTGCCTGCGGTGCTGGCTAACGACTAGCAACTTTGCTGCAGAAGCATGATGCCTACCCGAAGGCGTGAGATGCAAGGCGAACGCCTCTCGGACCTTCTAAGTCTAGTCTGCAGCAAGAGTTGCCTGTTAGACTGCACCATGCCTTCCCCTACGGCTCCTGGTTTCGATCACTAGCATGGCAGACAAGTCCTTCGTTTTCGACCCCCGGAAGATGATCATGGGTCCCTTCGGGCGCTGCCCTCGGTGCGCCGCTGTCGAACTCGGAACGGTATCGGTGAGCAACAACTTCCACAGTCGTCGGTGCCGGAACTGTGGCCACCGAGAGGGAAGCCGACTGCCCGCGCTCTCGAAGCGGATGATCTACCTGGATCAGATGGCCCTGAGCGCGATCGCGAGGGAGTTGGATCCTGTATGGCGTGAGAAGACTGGAAGGACCGATCCGTTCTGGATTGAGGTCTTCGACCAGCTCGAGCGACTCGTGAAGCTGCAGCTCGTGGTATGCCCGGAATCACCGATTCACGAGGAGGAGTCGGCCTTCGACGACCGCTTCGAAGGAGTTCTGAAGCGACTCTACGAGCACCTCGCGACGGGCGTAAGCCTAGAATTCCCCCACCAGATACTGAGGCGCCAGTTGTGGGAGGCCTTCCAAGCGGCGAAGGAAGGTAGAGATCCCGACTGGAGGCACATTTCGCGCGAACGAGTCGTGAGCGGACGCCTGGACGAGTGGAGCGACAGGCTGCTTATCTCGGTCAACATGGGGCACCTGCCAGGGGCGGTCGACGACCGACGTCAGTCTCGAGACGAGGGCTACGCGAAGCTCGAAGAGCTTTGGGCACTCTGGGCCGCCGAAGCTGTGCCATTTGAGGAGCGGTTGCGGCGGGAACGACGAGGCTTGGCGGACGCTGCGATCCAGTCTTACCTGAAGCATCTGACGCGAATGGGGCGTGCCTACGCCGGGGAGATCATGACTGACCCCATGGCACTGCTCCCTGGGTGGACGGTGCAGATCGTCATGAGCTTCATGACCGCTCTTAAGGAGGCGGGCGTACCCCAGCTGGAGCGCCTCTCTCGTGTTGATGCGTTCCTCCACTCTGAAGCCGCCATGGACGCGCCCCAGAATCAGCTGGCCGCACTGCTCTACGCGGGCCTCGCCCGACGGGCAGCGAATGGACAGAAGAGGGTGCCAAGTCGGGGCACGCCAAACGACATCGACTTCATCTCCGCCTACCTTCCGTACTGCGACGCCATGTTCATCGACAATGAGTTCGCGCAGCTGCTCAGCGAGGAACCAATTGCCGCGGCGGTCGACCCGTACGGTACTCGAATCTTCTCGGCGAGGAATCGAGCGGAGTTTCTCGAGTACCTCAAGGATCTGGAGTCGGACGCTGACCCGGACCACGTTCAGCTCGTCCACGACACGTACGGCCCTTCCTGGTTGGAGCCGTTTAGAACCATGCTTGAGCACGAGCGTGACAAGGCGGCTCGGCGCGCCTCGGAAGCGGTCGACGGCCAATAGGGTTCGGCGGCCGGCCCCGATGCATCATCTGCAGGGACTTCTCGTCAGCCAGTGGTGCAGTCTAACGACTTTGGAACTCTGCTGTCAGGAGCATGATGCCAGGCCGGGGTCACGTG
>CAZFIS010000237.1:0-4285 GCA_964519125.1 uncultured Gemmatimonadaceae bacterium
AGCGCACCGCCGAGCGTCCAGAGAGCGCTGCGCAGCGTCTTTCGGACCCGCAACCGACGATTCAGGTTCGCCCCCGCCGGGCTGTTCTCCGGGCTCTGCGCGACCATGTCAGGTCTCGCGTCCCGGACGCGCAAACCGCAGGTAGAGGATCGTGATCGTGCCGATCAGGAGGAACATGATGGCCGCAGCGGCCGATCCCGGACCGAAGTGATAGAGCTCGAACGACCACTGATAGGTGTACGTCGCCAGGACTTGCGACGCGTTCGCCGGGCCGCCCTTCGTCATGATCCACACCACGTCGAACACCTTGGACGTGTAGATCGTGCCCAAGAGCAGGACCGTACCGATCACGGGCTTGAGCCAAGGAAGCGTGATGAACATCGTCGTCTGCCAGCCGTTCGCGCCATCGATCCTGGCGGCCTCGTACTGTTCCGCCGGTATGCCCTGCAGCCCCGTGTAGAGAAGCACGAAGTTGAACGGAATCCCTATCCAGATATTGGCGATGGTGACAGCCCAGATCGCGAAGTGGGGGTCGGTGAGCCATCCGATGGGCTTCGAGCCAAGCCCGAGATCGATCAGCACGAAGTTCAGCGGGCCATTCACGTTCAACAGCCACCGGAAGACGTTGGCTGAAGAGATGATGGGGATCAGCCACGGCAAGATCAGGAACGCACGGAAGAACCCGTTGAGTACGAATCGCTTCTGGAAATAGAGCGCGATCAAGAGCCCGATCACGAACTGGAAGGCGATGGAGCCGACCGTGAACACGACGGTATTGCGCAGCGCCAACCAGAATACGGAATCGGCCAGGATCTTCCGGAAGTTGGCGAGCCCCACGAAGGGGGCAGGTCTCCCGAGGAGCGAGCCGATGCTGAAGTCCCGGAGGCTCACGTTGATGTTGTACGCCAGCGGATACACGAGGAATAGGATGGCGAACAGAGCGGCCGGCGCGAGGAAGGCATAGTCGCCCAGCACTCCCCACAGGCGCGTCCCACGACGGCGGACGTTGCGACCCGTGGAGGTGCTGGGCGATTCCTGCATCAATCACGTCTCCTGACGGAAACCGTGGACGTCAGTTCACTGCCCGAGGACCTTGGCGACCTGCTTCGCCGCTGTCGACAGCGCCTGCTCTGGCGTCTGTTGTCCGGTGAGCGCCTCCTGGATGGCGGTTCGCACCGCCAGCGACACGTCCGGGTAGAGGTTCGGCTTCGGCACCGAATCCGGACCCGTCCTGGATCGGGCGGTCGCGATCTCGTCCGCGAAGGGCTTCAGGATGGGCGCATTGGAGAGCACGGTCGGCATGGCTGCCTCGCGGGCCGGGAGGTAGTTGATGGCTTCGACCCACGACGCCACCTGGTCCGGCTGCTGGATGTACTGCAGGAACTGCCAGGCCGCCTTCTCCTTCTCAGGCGTCGTCTTGGGCATGGTCCAGATCTCGCCGCCGAGGGGGCCGATCACCTTGTCGCCGGCCTTGGGCACAGGAATGGGGAAGCTCCCGAAGTTGTCGCCCATGTCCTGCTTGATCTGAGGGATCGCCCACGGTCCCATGACGACCATCGCGGCCTTCCCCTGCACCAACTGGTTGGTCACGTCGCTCTGGGTCCAGTTGAGGACGCCCGACGACGTAGAGCCGGACTTCACGAGGTCCGCCCAATACGTGAGCGCCTGGACGGACGGTTGGGCGTCGAGCTTCTCGAGGCTGCCCCCGTTGCTCCAGAGGAAGGGAAGCCACTGCCACGTTCCCTCCTCGCTGTTTGCCGCGGAGAACGCGAGCCCGTACACGCCCTTCGACGAGTCCGTCAGCTTCTTGGCGTCGGCCGAAAGCTCCGCCCACGTCGTTGGCAGGTCGGTGATCCCGGCGGCCTGGAACATCTGCTTGTTGTAGAAGATGGCCAGGTTCACGGTGCCGATCGGGACACCGTAGATGCCGCCATTGAACGTCACCTCGGTCTTGGGACCGGGGTAGTAGTCACCCCATTGACCCCAGGCGCTGATATCGCTCGACATGTCGTACAACACCCCGGCTGACGCCAACTGCGCCACGTCCGGACCGTCGATCGTCGCGATCGCCGGGGCGTTGCCCGTTGCCGAGGCCTGGAGCACGCGCTGCGTGAGGCTACTGAACGGGACGGTCTGCGACTCGATCTTGATGTTTGGGTGACCTTGCTCGAACCCGGACACCATCTTGGCGAAGGCGTCCTTCTGCGTGCTCGTCGAGAAGAAGTTGAGCACGGTCAGCGTGGTCGTTTGCGCCGATGCCAGCGTGAGCAGCCCAGCGACCATGATGCCGGCAACGGCGAGCACCAGGAGCTGCGCCCGGCGCATCGCTCCGGTTGACCTACAACCTTCTGCCATGTGTGTCTCCCTTCGAGCTTGGCCGAGGTGGAAAGGTCCGACAACCGGCGCGTAGCGCCAACGCTTCGTCCACGAGTGGGGCCCGACCCGCCTCCATCACGAAGAACACGCAAGCCTCGCTCCTGATTCGGCCCTTCCTGCAGTACCTGCCCTCGGTCTACTTGGACCTCAGAGTATACTTAATGTATACCGGTGTCAACGGGACTAGCTTGCATGTTTCGCGCCAGCGATCCACGGCGTGCGACAGCCATCGCTCAGGCGTACCGGTCTGGCGAGAGGGCCTCCAGCGGGTGGCTGGGGGAACCTCCTAGAAGAAGCTCGCCCACCAGCCTGCCGGTCGCCGGCGCCAGCGACACCCCGATCATGGCGTGGCCCGTCGCCACCACCAGATTTCTGACGCCACCGTAGCGTCCCACGTAGGGAAGACCGTCCGGACTGGTCGGGCGGAATCCGTACCAAGGCACTACCCCTGCGAAGGCTTCCTCTCCGAGGTCGGGGAATACGCGCTGTACGGAGCGTTTGATGCCGCGTACACGGCTCTCACTGACGCCTTCGCGCAAGCCGGTGACCTCCATCGTGCCGCCGAACCGAACACCGGTCCCCATGGGCGCAAGTGCGACATGTCCCTCGGAAAGGATGGCCGGCGTCGAGGGTCGCATCGACGGCGCGCTCAGCGTCAGGCTGTAGCCCTTCCCTGCGCGCATGGGAAGGCGCAGACCAGCCGAACGCGCAAGACGTTCGGACCACACCCCTGCGGCCAACACCACATCGTCCGCCTCGAGCGTCACGCGCCGCGGACTCGAAGCAGGCGTGCCACTGCCGTCGTCGTCCTCGATCAGATGGAGGCGACGACTCTCATCGCTGGTGCGTTCGAGCCGCTCCACGCACGCACCCCAGCGGAACGCCACTCCTGAGTTGCGAGCTTCATCCTGTAGGGTGCGCATGAGCAATGCGGGGTCGAGCCTCGCATCTTCTGGGTAGTACACGCCCCCGACGGCATCGACCATCACGCCCGGCTGCATCGCCCGAACCTCGGACCTGCCCAGAATCTGCGCGGGCATGCCCAGCGTCAACGCCCTGGCCGCAGTCTTCGCCTCGGCCTCCAACCCTTCTTCGGTTGAGCACAGCATCAACAGGCCGCTCTCCTGAAGATCGAACGGGTTACCCAGACGTGCCGCAAGCGCCTGGTATTCAAGCTTGCTTGCGCGATGGAGGTCACGTAGCAGGGGCCCCGCACGCTTCGCGCGGGCCGCGTTCGACGCCCGCCAGAACCGCCACCCCCACGCCAGCAGCTCTGGATCCAACGTCGGCCGCACATAGAACGGACTCTCCGGCTGGAACATCCATCTCACGCCCTGCGCAACCGCACCTGGGGCCGCGAGCGGCACGAAATGGCTCGGTACGACCAGTCCGATGTTGCCGTAGGAGGTGCCGTCCCGCTCTGAAGACCCTCTCTCGACCACCGTGACCTCGAAGCCCGCGCGCCGCGCGTACAAGGCGGAGAAGAGGCCGACAACGCCCGCCCCGACGACCACGACATGACGGCTCATCGGACGCCCCTGCGAACGTGACGCGCATCACGTGGGATCATCGTTGCCTCGACTTCCACGATCCACCACTGCGATCGTCGCTGCCGCCCGGCCGTTGCCGCCCCAGCATGGCGCACCCGTAACCATCACGGCAACCTTCGATCTGACTCCGCTGGGCGCACGCCCGCCGCCCACATGTTCAACCGTAGACGGGGGTCACCCATGGCCATCACCTGGCTCCTTCACATCGGCATCGGAGGCGCTCACAACCGCCAGCACTGCACCAAGGTCCGCACCGATCAAAGAGCGGACCTGTGCGGCAACCTGTTCCGCATGCTGCCGCGCCAGCCGCTCCGCGAGCCCTTCGTTCCGGGCCTTGACGGCGTCGAGAAGGGCATCGT
>CAZFIS010000238.1:0-4277 GCA_964519125.1 uncultured Gemmatimonadaceae bacterium
TGGTCTTCACCGATCCGGTTCCAAGGTCGATCCCTAGAATCATGGGCCAGACTACAGCTAGGTGAACGGGGTCAGCACCGATGCGATGCGTCGGTGTACAGCCAAAGCACCATCTTGGCTCAGGCCTCGTAGTAGGTCGTCACCACCGAGCTCATCGAGGATGTGCTCGAGGCCCTTCAAGACCCCGATGGAGTGTGCAATCGCCTCGGCTGGATCCTCCCGGTAGGGAAAGATGTCCAAGGAATACGGCCCGCGATAATCGACGCGCCTCAACCAAGCCAAGAGCTCCAGAAACTCAATCGTGTGCACCGTTCCAACGGGAAGGTCGTCATCCCATCCCCGTCCGTTGTCGTTCAGATGCAGGTGAAACAAGCGGTCACGTTGTGCGGCGTGGACCGCGGCCTGAGCGACGTTCTCGCCCGCATGCAAGGCATGACCGACGTCGATGGTTACACCGACGTTCTCGAGGCCCGTTTCGAGTGCCGCTAGCAACGCTATCCCGACGTTGGGAACGAGGGATCGCACGCGCGGTTCTCGGGGCTTGTATTCGATGGCAAGGCGAACGTCTTGACGGTACGCTCCAATCTCATGGTACGCCTCTACGAGGCGTGACCAATCCTCTACGTAGTCCTGTTGGAATGCCACATCGTGACCATCCTGACCCAACCACGAGTTCACAATTGGAGCCCCAAGTTCCGCTGCAGCGTCAAGGGCTTCCTTGTGGATCGCGATAGCTTGCCTTCGAACTTCCGCATCTGCGCTTGACAGCGACCCGTAGCGCCACCTGGCGTCCGCGGTCACTTCGACCCCCAGAGCCAGACACGAGAGCCCAGCCGACTCGAGGAGCGTTCGGAGGCCATCGACGTTGCCCCGACCAGTGTGTATCGGGACGTTGAACTCGAGGCCATCCAGTCCCTCGATGGCACTGGCTTGACGGACAATCGTCTCCAGAGAAGTGGGCGCCTCCGGCCGGTATCCTCCGAGTAGGAAGCGATCACCCAGATTGCCGAAGGCCCAAACCCCTACACCGTAGCGACGGGCTGTCATGATGGTCCAACCAGTCCATGTTCGGCCGCCTTTGACTTGAGGAAGGTCAGTCCTTCTCGGACGAGAACTTCGGAACTCGGCGCCACCTTCCGCCACATGCACGTGGCGCGCGCAATCGCTGGATTGACCGCCACGAAGGATTCCATGACCAGATCCCCCTGATATCCGATAGTCGACAATCCTGCAAACACATCGTCCCAGTGAACGTTCCCCGTCCCTGGCGTCCCTCGATCGCTCTCCGAAAGGTGGATGTATTGCAGCCGAGGCCCGGCGGTTTCGATGGGCGCTCTGAAGCCCTTCTCCTCGATGTTCATGTGGTAGGTGTCCAGGTGCAAGAAGACGTTGGGTTCGTCGATCATGTCCATGAGGTTGAGAGCCTGCTCGGTGGTATTGAGGAGGTGCGTCTCGTAGCGGTTTACAGGCTCGAGGCCCAGCCGGATGCCCAGCGAGCGCGCGACGCCGGCCACCTTCTTTAGAGAGCCCGCTACGGTCTCAAGTTCTGCGGCGGTCGGAGCTCGACCCGGCAGAGAACCGAGCGTGCCGTAGATTACTCCGCTCAGGGTAGGGCTGCCCACTCGGTGGACCTTCTCGAGCACGGTCGCCAAGAAGCGCTCCGCGCGTGCGGGTTCGTCCGGCAACGACTGATCCACGGGAAGTCCAAGCGAGCACGATGCTCCGATCGTGTTCGCATCGAGGAGCCCCTTCGCTCCTTCCGCATCGAAGTGCTCAGGATCCAGAAGCGGGATCTCGATGAAGTCCAAGTTCGCCGCCGCGGCGGACTCGATAGCTCGCCGGGACGACTCCTGGTCCCATGCGGCCTCCCAAATAAACGCGTGGGCCCCAAATCGAGCCATTTCTAGTCTCCTTTCACTTCGCGCCAACGATGTAGGCGACGACCTCGTTGGTCGTCGTGCTCGAGGTCGCGATCTGCGCTTCTACCGTGCCCTGCCGAAGCACCACGATTCGATCCGTAACGGCAAAGACATCCGTAAGTCTGTGGCTAATCAATACGACGGCGATGCCGCGGGAACGAAGGCTCCGAATCAACTCCAAGACATGATCCACTTCCTTCACCGCCAGCGCTGCCGTCGGTTCGTCCATGATGACGAGCTTTGGCGAGAAGGTAAGGGCCCGCGCAATCGCCACGCTCTGCTGTTGCCCCCCTGAGAGGTTCCCTACCGCCGTGCGCACTGAGGGGAGGCTAGCGCCTAGGCCCTCGACCATCTCCTCGGCACGTTTGCGCATCGTGCCGTGGTCCACCATCAGCGGGATGCCCAGGAATCTCCTGAGCGGTTCCCGTCCAAGGAAGATGTTGGATGCAACGTCCTGTTGCCGGGCCAGCGCCAGGTCCTGGTAAATCATCTCGATCCCCAGTTCGCGCGTTCTACCGGGATCCATCCCTCCCAGCAGCTGCCCATCGAAGCGAACCGCACCCGAGGTAGCCGTGTATAGGCCGGTGATGGTCTTCATCAAGGTTGACTTGCCGGCTCCGTTGTCGCCCACGAGGCCCACAACTTCGCCCGCGTCGACCCCAAAACTCACGTCCTTGAGTGCCTCGACGTGCCCGAATACCTTGCGCACATGGTCGAGTTCGAGAAGCATCATGCGTCCCGCCCTCGATCGCGGACGCGGTCGAGCCAGACGGCAAGGATGAGGACGGTACCAATGGAGACCTGTTGGTAGAACGACGGTACCGCCAGCAAGTTCAGTCCGTTTTGCAGCACACCGATGACCAGCGCACCAAGGAGAGTGCCGACCACAGTGCCGCGCCCGCCGAAGAGATTCGTGCCGCCGATGATGGCGGCCGTAATTGCGTTCAGCTCGTACATGACCCCAGCCGTAGGGTCGGCGGCATTCAGCCTACCGAGGAAGAGCAATCCGCCTACGCCAGCCAGGACTCCTGACAAGATATACAGATAGACCTTGTGTCGGTTGAGTGGGATCCCCGTCACGCGCGCGGCCATCTCGTTGTCGCCTATGGCCAAAGTATGTTTGCCGAAGCGCGTGTGATTCAGCGCGAAGTTGCCTATCAGGACAATCACCAAGAAGATGATTACCGGAACGGGCACTCCGAGGGGCCGCGCCTGACCAATCCATGTGATTGGCGTTGAGAAGCCATAGATCGGCCTGCCGTCGGAGACGATTAAGGCCAACCCTCTCGCTGCACTCAGCATGCCCAGGGTCACGATGAAGGCTGGTATGCGCGCCTTCGTGACCAGGAACCCATTGACGCTGCCAATGACCGCACCGGCGGCCAATCCGGCGGCCAATCCGAGGGGCCACGGAACGCCTGCACGCATGACGACGCCCGCTGTCACCCCTGTAAGGGCAAGCTGCGAGCCAATGGAGAGATCGAGACCGCCCGAGACAAGCACGAACGTCGAGCCCACCGCGAGCACACCGATGACGGACGTCGCGAGGAAGATGTTTAGGATGTTCGAGACGTGCGTGAAGTTCGGGGCGGCAACTGCCATGAATGCAGATAGCAGCAAGAGCACCAGCAGGCTCTCGATCCGGAAAGGAAGCCGCTGAACCCACGTGCGCTGGGCGGCACCCTTGTCTTGAATGTCCGTAGTCATGAGTGGGAAGCCTGAGGGGGCGCATTGTGCGCCCCCTCCGAGGCTAGCTGCCTACTTGACGTACTCCAGCAGCGGGTACTGTGAAACCCCTGCGTCGACGACCTTCTTGTTGAGCACCAGCGTAGGCACGAACTGCGGCGACGCCAACTCCGCCCCTTGGAGCACGAAGGTAGCGAACTTGACGGCACGCAGCCCAAGCAAGTACGGCAACTGAGCCACCGACGCGTTGAGTCGCCCGGCCTTGATCGATGCGACCGCATCAGAATTCCCGTCGGTTCCAACCACAACGACCTGATCCCCCTTGCCAGCCGCGTATACAGTCTCCACCGCGCCCAGCGCCATCGTGTCGTTTGCGGCGTAAATCCCCTTGAGATCCGGATGCGCCTGCAACGTATCGTTCGTGATGTTGGCCGCCTTCAAGCGATCCCAATCGCCAGGCAACGAGGCCACGATCTTGAGGTTCGGAGCGACCTCCTTGAGTCGCTGCGAGAACCCGTCGACGCGCTTCTGACCCGTCACGTTCCCGGCGAGTCCTTCGATGACCAGGACATTCCCCGAGGCCTGCGCTCCGCCCAGCTGATCAGCCATGTAGCTTGCGGCTTTCATGCCTGCCAGGCTGTTGTTCGACGAGATGGAGAACGCGATGTTCAC
>CAZFIS010000239.1:0-1227 GCA_964519125.1 uncultured Gemmatimonadaceae bacterium
GACGATCTTCACGCTGCTGTGCACGGTGGACGGCGAGACCCGTAGCATCATGTCCGTCGAAGATCCGGTGGAGTACCGGATCCCGTACGCGAATCAGCAGCAAGTACACCAACGCGCGGGCGTGACCTTCGAGGCGCTTCTGCGCTCCTCCATGCGACAGGATCCCGACATCCTCTTTCTCGGCGAGATCCGTGATCCGTTCTCCGCGAGGGCCGCCCTGGAGTTCGCCAGCACGGGGCACCTGACCATTTCGACGCTGCACTCCTCCAACGCCACCACCGCCATCTTCCGACTGGAACGTCTCGGCGTGGAACGCTCCGCCATGTCCGACGCCATCGCCGGCATCGTGGCGCAAAAACTCGTCAAACGACTCTGTCCGCACTGCAAGGAGGTGGGACCTCCGACGCCCGCCGAGGTGGAGATGTTGCGCCCCTTCACGGATGCCATGCCCGCGGAGGTCGCGAGGCCGAAGGGATGTCCCGCGTGCCGCGACACGGGCTTCCGGGGTCGCGAGGGCGTATACGAAGTCCTGCATTTCGATGCGGACGTCGCGCACATGGTGCGCGATGGCCAGCCCATCTCGGAGATCCGCTCGTTCTGCGCCGAGCGGGGGGACTACCTGATCGGTCGCCACGCACTCGACAAGGTGCGGGACCTCGCTCTCTCGGTCAGCGAAGTGCACGAGCAGGTCCTCCTCGAAGAGCTCATGTTCATGGGGCGAAAACGGCGGACCGGGGACGGAGCGAGCCGGCAGACATCCGCCGCGCCGCCTGAGAGAGTGAACACCGGTGTGACCGTGGCGGGCGAGCCTTCGGCGAGAGGATCCGCGGTGGGCGCCGGTGAGCCTCCCGTGGTGCTGGTGGTCGACGACGACGAGGATCTGAGAGCCCTCATCGAGCTGCATCTCGAGGGTGCGGGATACCGGGTGGACCTGGCGTGCGACGGCGTCGAGGCCCTCCTGAGCCTGGGTCAGAAGCGCTACGACCTGGTGCTCTCGGACATCAACATGCCGAACCTCGATGGCTTGAAGCTCATGGAGATGATCACCCAGAAGGGCATCGATGTGCCGACGATCTTCATCACGGGCGAGGAGGACGAGGAGATGGAGGCCCGCGTGCTGGCCTTCGGCGCCGTGGACTACATCACGAAGCCGGTCCGCAAGGACGTGCTCGTCCTTCGGATCCAGAGGGCGTTGAAGGGACGCGTGGGCACGCCCGGCGACAAGGC
>CAZFIS010000239.1:1327-4230 GCA_964519125.1 uncultured Gemmatimonadaceae bacterium
CGCCCGGCGACAAGGCTGCCGTGCGGTGACCGACGAAGCCCCTCCGGAGAACGGACCCATCGTCGTCAGCGTCGATCCCGAGCTCCGGCCCCTGATACCGGGCTTCCTCGCGAAGCGTCGCGCCGAGGTCGAGGACTTGCGCGCGGCGCTGGCGGTGGGCGACATGGCCGCGCTCCGCGCCGCGGGGCACAGCCTCAAGGGGCTCGGTGGGGGCTACGGCTTCGACGCGCTGACGGATCTGGGCAGGCAGATGGAGGAGCGCATTCGAGCCGGGGACGTCGCCGGCGTGGCCGCGACGGTGGAGGCCATCGCGGACTACGTCATGCGCGTGCAGGTGGTCTACCGGGAGGCGTGACGTCGCTCGTCTCGCCGGCGGCGAGCCGTCAGACGATCGGGTCGGTCGCGAGGGCGTCCTCCAGGAACGCCGTGACTCTGCCGAACTCTTCCAGGAACGTGCCCATTCCCGCGCGCACCGCCTCGATGTCTCCGTCCCGAACGGCGGCCTCCAACCTCTCGCACTGGTCCGCGATGGCGTGCGCTTCCATGACCCTCAGCGAGCCCTTCAAAGCGTGCGCCGCCGCACCCACGCCCGTCAGGTCGCCTTCGGCAGCGGCCTCCTGGAGCGTGTGCACCCTCTGGGGCGACGTCCGCAGAAACGTGCGGACGATGTCGTCACTCGCCTCCAGGCATCCGGCCTCCTCCATCTCCTGCCGGAAATGGGCGAGATCGACGGGGGAGGGTACCTCGGGCTGCGTGGGTGCCGATCCGGGGCCGCGAATCTCAGACATGGCAGCAAGAACAGCTCGGTCCAGGACGACGGACCGCAAGAGCGACGTCCGGAACCCGAAGGGGATCAGCGATCACCAACGATCCCTTTCAGTCTACACGCCACGGGTGACTCTGGCCAGTTGCGGATATCGCCCGCCCCCGAATCCGCTATCTTTCAAGAGATCGTTCGGCCCCGCGTCGCATCGTGCGACGCGCCCGCTTCTCGGAACCGCAGGGCAGGGGCTCATGTTGGTGTCGCCCGCCGTCGTGTCGGATTGTCGTCCCCTCGGGGCCAGGCGTGGAAGGGCAGGCCCGGGTCGCGTCTCATGACGGGCGCGGTGGGCACGCCGCCGCCGGTCGATGAATTGGATGCGGCGCACCCCGGCCTGCCGGCCAACACCGCGCCGGACGCGATTCCCGAGGCCGCCCCGGACGCGGTGCTCGTCGTGGACCGCGGAAGTGGCACCATCCTCGCCGTCAACGACGCGGCGCTCTCCATGTTCGGGTATTCCGGTGAGGAGTTGATCGGGCAACCGGTCCCGCTCGTGATCCCTGCCGGCATGCGTCCGGAGGGAGCGCCGGCCGATCCCGGTTCGGTCCCGGCCCCACTCTGCACCCCGCCCGTCGACGCGCTGCAGACACGCGCGCGCCGCAAGGACGGCACGGAGTTCCCGGCCGAGATCCGGTGCACCGTGACGGTGGTGGACGCCACGGCCGTGGTGCTCACCACGGTGCGCGACGAGTCGGAGCGCGAACGGCGTGAGGCGCGGTACGAGGCGCTCTTCCAGGCGAGTCACGTCCCCGCGTGGGTCTGCGATCCGGAAACCGGACGCTTCCTGCGCACCAACGGTGCGGCGACGCGGCAGTACGGGTACTCGCCCGACGAGTTCCTCGCCATGTCCATCGACGAGCTGCGCCTCCCCGATGCGTCCGGCGCCTTCGCACCCTCGGTGCGCGGGCGGGGCTCCGAGCCGCCCATCGGCGCCGGGAACTGGCATCACCGCCGGAAGGACGGCACGGTGTTCCAGGTTCAGCTGAGCGTGGAGACGATCATGGTTGGCGGGAAGGCGGCCCTTCTCGTGCAGGCGCGCGAGCCGGACCGCGACATCGCGCTCGCCGCGGGCTCCGATCGTGAGCGCCAACTCGCCGAGGCGCAGGCCATGGCCCACGCCGGCAGTTGGGAGTGGCTGCTCTCCGCGAATCACATCACGTGGTCCGACGAGCACTATCGGATCTGCGGCGTGCCGGTGCGGTCCCCGGTCACGTTCGACTCGTTCCTGGAGCGTGTCCATCCCGACGACCGCGAGAGGGTGAGCCGGTCGCTGGACGAGAATCTCGCTACCCACGCGCCGGCGTTCGAGTTCGGATTCCGCCTCGTGCGACCCGACGGCGAGGAGCGCCATGTGGTCAGCCGGTACACGGTGGACTTCGCGCCCGATGGCTCCCCGGTGCGCATGGCGGGCACCACGCTCGACGTCACCGACAGGTACCGGGCCGAGCAAGCGCTGGCCGACAGCGAATCGCGGCACCGGCAGATGGTGGAGAACTCGTCGGACATGGTGACCGTTCTCGACGACGCAGGGACCATGGAATACATGAGTCCCTCGGCGAAGAATATCGTCGGCTACGAGCCGGATGAGCTGATCGGCCGCCCGGCGTTCGAATTCATCCATCCGGATGATCTCTCGGCCGTGGTGGGTGCGCAGCAGGGAGCACTCGCCAATCCAGGCCAGCAGCACCCTGTCACCCTTCGCTGGCGACATCACGACGGTTCGTGGCGGGTCCTCGAGTCCATCGGCCAGGCGGGAGAGGTGCGACCGGGCACGTACAAGGTCATCGTCAACTCGCGCGACGCGACCGACCGCGTCGCCGCCGAGGCCCGTCAGCAGGCGCTGATGGAAGAGCTGAGCGCCGCGCGCGAGGTGGCGGAGACCGCGACCCGCGCCAAGACCGAGTTCCTGGCGAACATGAGCCACGAGATCCGCACGCCCATGAACGCCATCCTCGGGCTCAGCGAGCTGCTCCTCGACACCGAGCTGAACGTGGAACAGCGCCACCACCTCGAGATGGTCCGCGACTCCGGCGACGTGCTGCTCGCGCTGCTCAACGACATCCTCGACCTCTCGAAGATCGAA
>CAZFIS010000240.1:0-4078 GCA_964519125.1 uncultured Gemmatimonadaceae bacterium
TAACAGGAAAGCGATCCGGATACATGTACGACCGGAGCGTGTTGAAGAGCCGGACGTCCAGAGCGTCGCCGAGGGAGGGGAATACGTGGCGCTCGTAAGCCTCGGTCATGGCGCGGAGCCGGCCCAGCAACTCGGACACCGACGGGATCGGCGCTCCGCGCGGCCGCAGCTCGCCGGTGCGGCGCTCGCGGATCACGTCCAGCACGAGCGCCGACAGGTCCTGCGCGTGCAGGAGCTCGAGCGGCGCGTCCACCTCGATCGCGGGCTCCTCACCGTGGGCGAGCTGATGGCAGAACGTCGACACGACCGAGTTGTGGTGGGGCCGGCCGCACTCCCCGTACACGTGCGGCAGCACGAGGTTGGTCAAGGCGGCGCCGCTGCTCTCGGCCCACGAGGCCAGGATCGCGGCGGCACGCCGTTTCCCGCGCCCGTACGGGGTGTCGCGGTCCGCGTGGATGCTGGAGGCGGAGACGACGTGGGGCGCTGCACGCTCCGCGTCGCAGGCCTCCACGAGCCGCCGGGCGATCGCCGGATTGCCCTCCTCGACCTCGCCGGCCTCGCCCCGGTTCACCCCGGCGTAGTGCACGACGACGTCGCAGCCCGCGACGAAGCGGCGCAGGTCCTCGTCGTCATGGAACGTCTCACGGCTCGCGAGGAGGGGCTCGTCGTCCGTCAGGGCACGCAGGCAGCAGCGCAGGTGCCACCCCAGGAGACCGTTCGCCCCCGTGATGCCGATCCGCAGCGTCAACGCGCGATCCCGGCCGCGTCCAGCTCGGCCGTGACCTCGGGAAGGCTCAAGAGGAGGGTCTTGATCTCCTCGACGGAGAGCCGGGTGGCGTTGTGCGAGTGGAAGTCCCCGATCTCCGGCGGGTCCGTCTCCCCCTCGACGAAGTAGACACCGTAGTTCAGGTCACGGCTGTCGAGGGGCACACGGAAGTAGTCACCGAGGTCCTCGGCGTGGCGCAGCTCCGCGCCGGTCGCCAGCGTCTCGTAGAGCTTCTCGCCGTGCCGCACCCCGATCGTCTTCACGGCCAGGTCCCCTGCGCCGAACAGCTCCACCAGCGCCTGCAGGAGGTCGCCCATCGTGGAGGCGGGCGCCTTCTGGACGAACAGATCGCCCTGCTGCGCCTTCGACAGGGCGTAGTCCACCAGCCCCACCGCGTCCCTCAAAGGCATCAGGAACCGCGTCATGCCCGGGTCGGTGATGGTGAGCGGGCGGCGCTCCCGGATCTGGCGCATGAACAGCGGGATCACGGAGCCGCGCGAGCACATGACGTTTCCGTAGCGCACCGTCGAGACCACCGTGTAGCCGTTCCCGTTCTCGCGGGCCACGGACTGCGCCACCTTCTCCATGAGCGCCTTGGTGAGGCCCATGGCATTGATGGGGAGCACGGCCTTGTCCGTGCTCAAGCACACGATGCGCTGTGCGCCGTGCTCCACGGCGGAGTGGATGACGTTCGCGCTCCCGAGCACGTTCGTGCGCACCGCCTCGATCGGAAAGAAGTCGCACGACGGGACCTGCTTGAGCGCGGCGGCGTGGAAGACGTAATCCACGCCCCTCATCACGCTGTCGATCGTGTCGGGATCGCGAACATCTCCGATGATGTAGCGAAGCCGGCGATCGTCGAGCTCGTTGCGCATCGCGTGCTGCTTCTCCTCGTCCCGGCTGAGGATGCGCAGCTCGGCGACGTCCCGCGTGAGCAGGAAGTCGGTCATCGTGCGTCCGAACGACCCCGTGCCCCCGGTGATGAGCACGACCTTGTCTACATAGTCCGCCAAAGTGCCTTCCCCTTGCGGTGGGATCGGGCAAGCGAAGGATGTTATGATGTTTGGATTCGAATTCCAACCTGGGCGGGAGCCCGACCGGCACGGCCCGGTGACCCCCCGGCCGCGGATCATCCCTGGCAGGTCATGGCTCATCGCATCGCGATCGTCACCGATTCGTTTCCGGTCCCGCCTCGAAACGGCAGGGAGCACGATTTCTATCGGCTCGCCGAATCGCTTGCGCGCGTTCACACGGTCGATCTCATCGTGCTCGGGCCCTCCGCCCCCGAGGCGTTACCGCCGTTCTTGTCGGCCGTCCACCACGTCCCATTCAGGACGGCCTCGCGGCTCGCGGGCGCCTTCCGCGAGATGCTGTGGGGATCTCCCACGTTCATGCTCACCCGGCCGGTCGATCCCGCGGCTGCCGAGCGGGCTCCATGGAAACCCTACGACCTCGCGTGGTGCGGGCCGGTCGGCGTTCTCGGCGCGGCGGACTGGTTCCGCCGGCACGGCCGGCCGCTGGCGAGGTCACTCGCCCTCGGCCTCAACGACGTCCAGACGTTCATGTATCTGGACGCGGTCAAGGAGCTGCTCAGCGGCCGATACGGCTTCGACCCGGGCCGCGTTGCGAAGCTCCTGCGATGGCTACTCATCTGGCGAGGAGAGCGCCGCTACCTGGCGGACGTCGATCTCGTCCACCTGCAGACGCCCAGGGAAGCCCGGAGGATGCGTGTGGTGACGACCGGCATGCGGCGACGGCCGGACGTCGTGATCGCCCCGGCCGGTGTGAAGGAGGAACTGCTCGCGCTGCCGGGTGAGGCGACCCGCTCCCGCAAGGTGCTCTTCATGACTCACATCGGGGGCGGCCGGCTTCGCGAGTCGTCGTGGTTCCTCGAGCGCGTGTGGCCGCGGATCAGGAGCCGGGCACCGGAGGCCGAGCTGCTGCTCGTAGGCCTCCCTCCGGACACGAAATCATGGCGAGGTCCCCCGCCCGGAGCCGAGCACCTCGGATGGGTCGAGGATCTACCCGGGCTGTTCGCCTCGGTCCGGGTGGTGGTCGTCCCCACGCTGCAGTCCACCGGAGTCCTGAACCGCATCCTGGACGCCATGGCCGCCGCCGTTCCCGTGGTTACGACACCGCCGGCCCTTTCGACGGTGGCGGGAGCGACCGCGGGTACACACGCCCTCTGCGGCGACACCGCCGGGCAGTTCGCGGATCAGGTCGTGTCGCTTCTGTCGGACGACGACCGCTACGAGGCCATTCGTACGCGAGGGCGGATCTTCGCGGGCCAATGGCCATCGTGGAGCGAGCGCGGCGAGCGCATCCTACACGCCACGGAGCGCGAGATCGAACGTCGCGCGTCCAGGGGCAGCCTGAGGTGACCGTGCGCGTGGTCAACCTGGTCAGGGACGTCGACCCCAAGCGCCTGGGCGTCTGGCGCTTGGCGACGGACATAGCTCCCGCCTTGCGAAACAGGGGCGTCGAGACGGAGCTCTGGTACCCGGGCACGGGGCTGCCTACCGATCCCGAGGCCGTTCGCTGCCGCTCGCTGTCCGGCACGACCTGGCCCGTTCTTCGCGAGATGATCCGCACCCAGCGCCTGGACCCCTCCGACACGGTGGTCGTCACGCATGGGCCGTGGGGCTATCAGACCACGTGGGGCCACACGATGAGGCGCCTGGGCTACGCGTGGGTCTACGTGCCGCACGGTGCGTTGGAGCCGTGGGCCCTGGGGCACAAGAGGCTCAAGAAGTGGATCTACTTCCACCTCATCGAGCGGGTCAGGGCCTCGCGGAGTGACGCGATGCGCGCGTCCAGCGCACCCGAGCAGCAGAGCCTGATGGCGCTCTTCCCCGGCCACCGGATCGAGCTGATCCGCTCGGGCATCGCGCTCCCCCGTCCACCCCGGACGATGGACGGGACGGGAGCCCTGGCTGCCGGGCGGACCGGTGCCGAAGGTCGCCACCCCCACCGGTTCCTCTTCCTCGCTCGACTGCACGAGAAGAAGGGACCGATCCGCCTGGCGGACGCGTGGCTCGCCTCCTCGTGCAACAACGACCCCGAGTGTGAGTTGGTCGTGGCGGGCCCGGACGAGGGCGAGTTGCACGCCCTCGAGAGCCGCATCGCCCGCAGCACGAACATCCGCTATGTCGGGCCCGTCTACGAAGAAGCCAAGAAGGCACTCCTCGCCGGGAGCACGTTCTACGTGCTGCCGTCGCTGAGCGAAGGGCTTCCGATGTCGGTGCTCGAGGCCGCCGCCCAGGGCCTCGTTCCGCTCATCACCGACGGCTGCAACGTGCCCGAGCTGTTCGT
>CAZFIS010000241.1:0-4035 GCA_964519125.1 uncultured Gemmatimonadaceae bacterium
CCGTTACAAGAACGTGAAGCTCGTGGCCGTGCCCGAACTCCAGATCGGCTACTTCGGCGGAGACCCCGACAACTTCACGTACCCCCGCTACAACCTCGACTTCTCGATGTTCAGGGTGTACGGCGCCGACGGTAAGCCGCTCGACACGCCCCACTACTTCAGGGTCGACACGGCCGCGCTCAAGGACGGTGAGCCCATCTTCGTCGTGGGCAATCCGGGCTCGACGAGCCGGCTCCAGACCGTGGCCCAGCTCGAGTTCCGGCGTGACATCGGCGACCGCGACATCCTCGATCTCCTGCGTTCCCGGATGGCCGTGCTCGACACCTTCATGACGCACCATCCGGAGGTCGCCAAGAAGCTCGATCTCCAGACCAGCTACTTCGAGCTCAGCAACTCCGAGAAGGCGTACACGGGCCAGTTGAAGGGGCTCGAGGATCCGGTCATCATCGCGCGCCGCCAAGACAGCGAGCGGAAGTTCCAGGCCGCGATCGACGCGGACTCGACGCTCAAGGCGAAGTACGGCGGCCTCATCCAGAAGATGGCCGGCCTTCAGAAACAGCGGCGGACCGACTCGGGCGGCTTCGGCGCCTTCATCGGTCTGACGAGCTCCAGCATCGCGTCGGCCACGCTGCACCGGGCCCTGATCGCGTTCCAGATCATCAACGTGCGCGCCGGCGGTGGCGACCAGGCCACTCTGGACCGGCTGAAGGGGGAGATGGACAGCGTGCCGCAGCAGCCGGCCGAGCTGGACGAGGCGCTCATGGCCGCGCGCTTCCAGGACTTCGTGGACTACTACGGCGCGAACAGCCAGTTGGCGCAGGCCGTGCTGGGCGGGAGCTCGCCCAAGGCGGTGGCGGCCGCGGTCGTGGGAGCGAGCGTCCTGGCCGACTCGGCCCAGGCGGTCGCCATGGCCGATACCGGATCGCTGAGCATGAGCGACCCGGCGCTCGGCATCGTGCGCGCCTATCTGCCGACGTTCGGGAAGTTCCAGCAGATGGTGTCGACCGTCTTCCCCCAGGAGGAGGTGATCGCCGCCGAACTGGGCCGGGCTCGCTTCGACGTGTACGGGACGAGCGTACCGCCGGATGCCACGTTCTCGCTGCGGATCCAGGACGGCGTGGTGAAGGGCTATCCGTACAACGGCACGATCGCGCCGTGGCACACCACGTTCTACGGCCTCTACAACCGTCACTACTCCTTCTCGGACAGAACGGAGTGGGCTCTGCCGAAGCGTTGGCTCAACCCGCCGGCTTCATTCGATCTGGCGACGCCGCTCGACTTCGTGAGCACCGCCGACATCATCGGGGGCAACTCGGGCTCGCCCGTCCTCAACGAGAAGCTCGGCCTGGTCGGCCTCGTGTTCGACGGCGACATCGAGAGCCTGACGGGGGATTACATCTACCTGCCCAAGCTGAACCGCGCGGTGGCGGTGGACGTCCACGCGATCATGGAGGCGCTCGACGACATCTACGGCGAGCACCGTCTGGTCGTGGAGTTGAAGACGGGCCGCCTCGTGCCGACGGAGGCTGCGGCCGGGAAGATGAACTGACGAGGGCGTAGAAGGATGGACCGACCGTTCCCGTACGCACTGGATGTGAGGAGCGCACAGTAGAGGACTACCCGAGCCAGGAGGGGACCGATGGCAGGCAAGCTCTCCAACAGTTGGACGCTCGTGAAGGCCAGCACGCGCGTGTTGGCGTTGGACAAGGAGCTCATGGTGTTCCCGGTCCTGTCGGGCGTGGCCACGGTGCTCGTCATCGCGAGCTTCGCGCTCCCGCTCTTCCTCACGGGGGGATGGACCGCCTTGCAGGGGCACACGCCCTATGTCGGCTACGTGTTGGGCTTCCTGTTCTACCTGGTGCAGTACACGGTCATCTTCTTCTTCAACTCGGCCCTGGTGGGCGCGGCCCTGGTGCGCCTGGAGGGGGGGGACCCGACCGTGAGCGACGGGCTCGGCATCGCGATGAGCCGCCTCGGCAGCATCGTGGGCTACGCGGCGCTCGCCGCCACGGTCGGCATGGTGCTGCAGTTCATCTCGGAGCGGGTCGGCGTCCTGGGCAGGATCGTCACCGGGCTGGTGGGCATCGCCTGGACTCTGGCGACGTACCTGGCCGTGCCCGTGCTCGTCACGCAGGACGTTGGACCGCTCGACGCCGTCAAGAAGAGCGCCGAGCTGTTCAAGGGCACGTGGGGGGAGCAGGTGATCGGCAACTTCGGCATCGGTGCCGCGGTCGGTCTCATGGCCTTTTCGTGGACGATCGTGGTCTTCGGCCTCCTCTGGCTCGGCTCGTCCGTGGTGCCGGGTGCGATCCTCCCGACGCTCGCGGTGGCCGTGCTCGGGTACGTCCTCCTGGGTCTCTTCGCCTCGACACTCAAGGGGATCTACACGGCGGCGCTCTACCGCTACGCCACGCACGGTGAGGCTCATTTCTTCGACGCCGAGATGCTGAGCGCGTCGTTCAAACGCAAGTAGAGGTGTGTGGGGATTTTTCCGGCTTGCCCGCCCTCTGAGGCCTTTCTAGAATCCGGGTCCCCATGAAGAGTCCGTGGGGCCCCCGCCGCCGGGCACGAGACGGCGGCGGGGGCCCCGCTGCATCCCTCGAAGGAGCGTCGTCATGGCATCGGCCAAGGAGTATTCCACGGACCGCATCCGGAACGTTGCGGTCCTGGGCCACGGAGGATCGGGCAAGACGAGCCTCGTGGACGCCATGTGCTTCGTGTCGGGCACCTCGAAGCGCCACGGCAGCGTGGACGAGGGCCACGCCCTCACCATGCACACCCCGGAAGAGCTGGCCCACGGGATCAGCATCCAGCTCACGCCGGCCTACGCCGAGCACATGGACTGCAAGATCAACCTGCTCGATACCCCCGGGTACCTGGACTTTACCGGTGAAGCGCTCTCGGCGGTGCGCGTCGCGGATGCCGCCATCATTGTCGTCAGCGCCACCTCGGGCGTCGAGGTGGGCACGGAGCGGGTGTGGGAGTACTGCGAGACCCGGGGCATCCCCCGGATCTTTTTTGTTTCGATGATGGACAAGGAGAACGCCGACTTCGAGGGCACGTACCGGCAGATCAAGGAACGGCTCACCGCGAAGGCGCTTCCGGTGGAGATCCCGGTGGGGGAAGCCGCGGACTTCCACGGCATCATCAACCTCTTCACCGAGAAGACCCACCTCTACAAGAAGGGCACGTTGCACGGGGAGTACGAAGAGACCGGCGTGCCCCCCGAGCTGAAGGACAAGGAAGCCCAGTGGGAGACGGAGCTCCAGGAGACGCTGGCCACCACCGACGAGAAGCTCCTCGAGGCGTACCTGGAGGGTGGGCACATCTCGCGTGAGGAGGCCATCGAGGCGATGGCGCGGGGGATGGCGCGCCGAGAGGTCTTCCCGGTCTTCTGCGGCGCGTCTCCGCTCACCTACGGGATCCGGACGCTCCTGCGGGAGACGGTGGAGCTCTGCCCGAGCCCCGCGGAGGCCGGTGCAGAGAAGGGCACTCGGCCGGGGCTCGACCAGGAGGTCGTGATCCAGGCGACCGACGACGGGCCGCTCGCCGCGCTGGTCTTCAAGACCGCGGCGGAGCCGCATGTCGGCGAACTCTCGTTCTTCCGGCTCTTCTCCGGCACGGTGACGAACGGATCGGACGTATCCAACGCCTCGGACGGCCAGATCGAGAAGCTCAACCATCTGAGCATCCCCTTCGGCAAGGAGCGCGTCGAGGTCGACACCCTCCACGCCGGAGACATCGGCGTGGTAGCCAAGCTCAAGCACACGCACACGAACGACACCTTGTGCTCCAAGGACCGCCCGATCGCGCTCGAGGGCATCCCATTCCCCAGCGCGGATATCGCCGTGGCCATCAGGGGTGAGAGCCGCAACGACGACGACAAGCTGGGCGAGGTCATCCCCAAGATCCACGAGGAGGACCCGACGTTTTCCGCGGAGTTCAATGGGGAGCTGCACCAGACGATCGCCCGTGGCGTGGGCGAGCTGCACCTGGACGTGCAGTTCGAGCGCATGGCCCGCAAGTACGGCGTGA
>CAZFIS010000242.1:0-3997 GCA_964519125.1 uncultured Gemmatimonadaceae bacterium
TGTCGGCCATGCGGTTGAACGCCTCGAAGGCCGACGTGTCGGAGAGGCCCGACATCGTCTCGTGGATGTGGCGCTGGGCCTGCGCGCGCTTCTGCTTCGCGATGAGCAGGTTCCGCTTGCGCTTGGCCTCCTCGATCTTGTCGTTCAGTTGGCGGAGCGAGCCCTTGAGCTTCTCGGTCTCCGTGGCCTGCTGCTGCCAGGTCTGCTGCAGCGCCGTCGCCCGGTCCGCGTGCTCCTGCTGGCGGACGAGCGCCTGCTTGGCCAGGTCGTCCCGCCCTTCCTTCACGGCGAGCATCGCCCTGTGCTCCCAGTCCCGCTTCTGCTTGACTTCGTCCTCGAGCTGGGACTTGAGCTTGCGCTCGTCGGCGATCGCCGCCGCCACCTCGCGCTTGGCCTTGGCGAGCTGGTCCCGCATGTCCAGGATGATCTGGTTCAGCATCTTCTCGGGGTTTTCAGCCCGGGAGATGAGGTCGTTGATGTTCGACTTGATCACCGTGGACAGCTTCGTAAAGATGCCCATGTCAGCCCTCCACCTCTGCGCCCGCCAGGGCCCGAATACGCTCCATGTGACCCGACGCGGCCATCTCCATCGACTCTGTCGAGGCCTGGATCTCCAGGAAGTCCAGCGTCTCCAGCTCGAGCGTGTCGCTCAGGATGATCTCACCGTTCTCGATGCCGTAGGCGCCATGCACCATGTCCGTCGCGTTCAGCTCCAGCAGGGTCCGGTACAGATCTCTCAGCCCGTCCCCGTCCGCCGGCAGATCCATCACCTTCATCCGGACCAGGAGCAGGGGCGGAGAGTAGTGGACCACCATCGGGAGCCCACTGTTCCGACCCCGGACGAGAAACATCCCTTCGTCCACTTCTTCGTACTCGAGATCCATCCGAATCAGGAAGCTCTCGAGATCCTCTCGGGTAACCATGGCCGTCTCCGTTCCTGAGCCCACGAGCAAGGCACCGGTCCTACCGGTGAGCGGCTCGCTCCAACTCTCCACATCGGACCCTACGGCGCCCTCGTGAGGCCGGTTTCCCGGTCCCGGCACCCCGTCCCGATCCGGACTCCGAAAGGTAGTGTCTCGAGACAAGGGCCGACACTGCCGTTCCACACCCCGCGGCACGGACGCTTCACCCCGTCTTCAAGAACTGCGCTAGGTGGCGGCCCGTGTGCGACTCCGGCGTCGCGGCCACCGTCTCCGGCGTACCTTCCACGACGATACGTCCTCCGGCCTTTCCGCCTTCAGGTCCGAGGTCGATGACCCAGTCTGCCGTCTTCACGACGTGCAGGTTGTGCTCGATGACCACGACCGTGTTGCCCAGGTCGACCAGGCGACGCAGAACCTCCAGCAGGAGCCGCACGTCCTCGAAGTGGAGCCCGGTCGTGGGTTCGTCCAGAATGTAGAGGGTGTTGCCCGTCGAGCGCTTGGAGAGCTCCGTGGCGAGCTTGACGCGCTGAGCCTCTCCACCCGAGAGCGTCGTGGCCGACTGCCCGAGGTGGAGGTAACCCAATCCGACATCCTCCAGGGTCTGGAGCTTCGACTTGATGCGGGGCACCGCGTCGAAGAAGTCCAGGGCTTCGCTCACGGTCATGTCCAGCACGTCGGCGATGTTGCGACTCTTGTAGTAGACGTCCAGTGTCTCGCGGTTGTAGCGCCGGCCGCGGCATACGTCGCACGGGACGTACACATCGGGCAGGAAGTGCATCTCGATCTTCACGAGCCCGTCGCCGGAGCATGCCTCGCACCGTCCGCCCTTCACGTTGAAGGAGAACCGGCCCGGGCCGTAGCCGCGCATCTGGGACTCGGGGAGGTTCGCGAAGAGGTCGCGGATGGGTGTGAAGAGCCCGGTATAGGTCGCGGGGTTGGAGCGGGGCGTCCGGCCGATCGGGGACTGGTCGACGTCGATGACCTTGTCGATGCGGTCGAGCCCGTCGATGCCGTCGTGGGAGCCCGGGACCAGCTTGCTCCGGAAGTAGTGCCGCGCCAGAGCGTGGTACAGCGTCTCGTTGACGAGCGTGGACTTGCCCGACCCGCTCACGCCGGTCACGGCTATGAGCACGCCGAGCGGAAATGCCACGTCGAGCCCGGTGAGGTTGTGCTCCCGGGCGCCCCGCACGACCAGCGCGCGCGCGGCGTCGACGGGACGACGACGGGGAGGGACCGGGATCTCCCGATCGCCCCGCAGATACGCGCCCGTGAGCGATCGCTCCTCCTTCATGACGTCTTCCAGCGTGCCCGACACGACGACCTCGCCCCCGGCGCGCCCCGCTCCGGGCCCCAGATCCACGAGGTGGTCCGCGGCCCGGATCGTGTCCTCGTCGTGCTCGACCACCACCACGGTGTTGCCCAGGTCGCGCAGTTGCCGGAGCGTGTCGAGCAGGCGCGCGTTGTCCCGCTGGTGCAACCCGATCGAAGGCTCGTCCAGGATGTAGAGGACACCCACCAGTCGACTCCCGATCTGGGTGGCCAGCCGGATCCGCTGGGCTTCGCCTCCCGACAGCGAGCCCGCGGCGCGGCCGAGCGTCAGGTAATCGAGGCCCACGTCGCGCAGGAAGCGGAGGCGCTCTCCGACTTCCTTCAGGATCGGGCCGGCGACCTCGGCCGGCAGCGGAGGATGCTCCGACTTCGTGCCACGTCTCGGCCCGCTTCCCCGCGCGACAACCGGGATGGACGCGAAGAAATCCGCGGCCTCTCCGATCGACATGTCGACCACGGTGCCGAGGGACTTCCCGGCCACGGTCACCGCGAGCGACTCCGGCTTGAGTCGGCTCCCGTTGCACGTCGCGCACGGCAGCGTCGACATGTACTCCTCGAGCTGGGCGCGGACGGCTTCGGAGCGCGTCTCCTGATAGCGTCGGTTCACGTTGGCCAGGATGCCTTCCCAGTAATCCTCGTAGTGGCCCTTGAACCCACCGGAGCCCGACTTGTACGGAAAGCGGATCTTCATGGAGCCGGAGCCGTGCAGGATCCCCTCGCGAACCTCCTCACGGAGCTCCCCCCACGGCGTGGCCGGATCGAACTCGTACGCTTCGGCAAGCCCGGGAATCACGGAGCGGCGCAGGTGTCCCCCGGGCTCTCCCCAGGGAAGGACCGCACCCTCCAGGATCGAGAGGCTGGCGTCCGAGATGACCAGCGCGGGGTTCACCTCCTTGCGGGTACCGAGTCCTCCGCACTCGTCGCACGCGCCATAGGGCGAGTTGAACGAGAACTGCCTGGGCTCCATCTCCGGGAGGCTCGTGCCGCACGCCGCGCACGCGTAGTGCTCGCTGAAGAGGTGGGTCAGCGGATCTCCCTCGTCGCGATGCTCCGCCACCTCCAGCACCCCTCCGGCGGAGCGGAGCGCCGTCTCGACCGAGTCCGCCAGGCGATCACGGTCGCGCGCTCTCACGACGAGCCGGTCCACCACGACGGCGATGTCGTGGTTCTCGTAGCGGTTGAGGGCGGGGGGCTGGGACAAGTCGTAGGTCTCGCCGTCGACGCGCACGCGCACGAAGCCTTCCTTACGCGCACGCTCGAAGAGCTTGGCAAACTCCCCTTTCCGGCCGCGAACCAGGGGCGAGAGGATCTCGATGCGCGTCCCCTCGTCGAGCTCGAGCAGGCGATCGACGATCTGCGACGCGGACTGGCGGATCACGGGCTCTCCGCACGTGGGGCAGTGTGGCGTGCCCGCTCGCGCCCACAGGAGACGGAGATAGTCGTAGATCTCCGTGACCGTGCCGACCGTCGAGCGGGGATTGCGGCTGACGGTCTTCTGTTCGATGGAGATGGCGGGCGACAGACCTTCGATCGCGTCGACGTCGGGCTTCTCCATGAGGCCCAGGAACTGTCGCGCGTAGGCGGAGAGCGACTCGACGTACCGGCGCTGACCCTCCGCGTAGATCGTGTCGAAGGCGAGCGACGACTTGCCCGACCCCGAGAGCCCGGTGATGACGACGAGAGCCTCCCGCGGGAGCTCCACGTCGATGTTCTTCAGGTTGTGCTCGCGGGCACCCCGGACGATC
>CAZFIS010000243.1:0-3969 GCA_964519125.1 uncultured Gemmatimonadaceae bacterium
GGTAACTTCTCCACTCGTCGGGGCTCAGATTCCGCTCCAGACGCGAGCAGGCATCTGCGACGAGGTCGTGCGTATTCAGCTGCCAGACGCGCACACTGTTGTCGTCATGTACGGCGACCAGGCGTGCGCCGTCGTCGGTAAAGTGCATCTGCTTCACGCCTTGGACACGGACGAGGACGCGCTCCCGTTGCCAGTCCCAGATCAAACCATCCTTGTCAGCCTCCACTGCCAGCAGGAGACCGTCTGGGCTGAAACTGAAGGACGATATTGAGTCGGCATCGTGCAGGAGCGCGATCCTCTGCAGGTCGGACAGCCTCCAGACGGCAATCTCTTTGTAGGTTTGAACAGCCAGATTGCGGCCATCCGGACTGAATGCAACTTTTCGGATATAGCCTGACTTCGGCGGGCCGGCGATCTCGGCGACTTGTCCACCTGTGCCGACGTCCCAAAGCCGTAGCGGTTCTTCATCTCGACTCGCTCGGGTCGCAAGCAGCGTGCCGTCGGGGCTGAAAGTGACGCCTTGGACCTCAACGTCATGCGGCAACCGCAGGAGCTCTGCGCCATCGGCGGCACGGTAGAGCTTGGCCCCGAAAAAGCCCATGGGATGCGACCTGAATACTCCTCGATCCTCCTCCTCCTCGGTATGGCCTTCCCCGGTGGCGATGAAGCGACCGTCCGGACTGAACGCGAAATCGTTGATGAAGCCTTGGATCGGTTGGCCGACGACCGCGCCGGAAAGTGCATCCCGCAGCTCATAGCGCGATTCCCAGTATTTTGGGAAGTGCACGACGAGTCGTTTGGACTCCGGGAAGAAGCCCCACAAGGAGCCGTTCCGCTCCGGCGTGGGCCACTGCGCCAACAAGCGATCTCCTCGGATATCCCAAATTCGGACCGTATCGTCCTTGCCGTCCGTGGCCAACCATGCCTCATCCGGACTGAAGGCCATGTTGTATACCTGGTCTTCGTGCTCGATGCGCGCAATCTTTTCTCCCGTGGCGATGTCCCAGATCCAAGCCTCATCGGCTTCGTCCAGGCGCCCGGCAATCAGCCGGCCGTTGGGACTGATCACCGTCTTCCACCATCCTTCGCCGAGCTGGAAGGAAGACAGCTCCGGCCTCGACGGCCCGCCGTCAAACACCCGCACCGTCGGGCTGCCGTCGGCCACCGCCAGTACGCCGGTGCCGGGGCGAAATGCCATGTCGCTAACACGCTGGATAGGCAACACAAGGCGTTGTTTCCGGGCCGGGACGTCCCAGAGATGCACCTCTTCACCGAGGGGGAACTGCTTTTCTACTAGAGCAGCGAGCCGGTTCTTGTTGTCGTTGAGCTGCGCCTCTCTAACAACGCCATCATGGTCGAATCGTACCATTTCAGTCCCATTAAGCGCGTCCCAGAGCTGTGCGGTTCCACGCGGTGGCTCAGGTCTTCCGTCGCCGGAGCCCGTCACGATGAGGGTGCCGTCGGCGGAAAATCCGACGGAACGGACAAAGTCTTCATGTTGGAGTCTGAACAGCCTTTCGGCTGCGGCCTCGCTCCTCGGGATGGCCGGATCGATCCTTACGACATCGACCTGCGAAGCTCCGTCCGCAACGGTTGCGAGCATTGCGCCTTCCGGGTTGAGGGCGAGTTGTTTGATACGATCCGCGAACCCGAATCGGGTGATCTCCTTTCCTTCTCGCGTATCCCACAGGTTCACTACCGCTTCGGAGGCGGTCGCCGCTCGACCGGCTTTGGCATTCACGGCCAAAAAGTCCGACACGCCCGTATGCGCGTAGCGAAACAGCTCGGTCCCTGTTTCCAGGTTCCACAGCCGTGCAACGGAAGAGGCATCATAGCTGATCAGTCGCCGCCCGTCGGCGGTGAAGGCTATCCGCTCGACGGCAGCATTCGGATGCAATCTCGCATTCTCCTCTCCCGTTCTCAGGTCCCAAATGCCGATACCTGCTCCAGAATCGTAAACCGCCACCGCCAGCAGGTTACCGTCGGGGCTGAACACGAGGGGCCCGGGCCTGCGATCCGGACTCGCGGAGAATTCGAACAACATCTCGTCTTTCGTGATGTCCCAAACCTGCGCGACGCCTCCCTTCCCTGGCAGTAGTCGCCCGAATGCGAGCCGAGAAGCGTCCGGACTAAACACCGGCGAGCCGGCTCGAATGTCATCCTTGAGAGATAGCACCCAGAGCTTCTCTCCGCTTTCAATGCTCAGGACCGATGCAAGCTCCGCATCTTGATTGATTATGGCGATCAGGCGACTGTCCGGGCTGAAGACGAAATCGGCGATTCCCCCTGCCTTGGCAAGCTCGATCTGTCGAACAAGCTCCCCTGTTGAAGCCCGCCAAATGGAAACCGGGCCGTTCGGTGCGGAGGTTGCCAAGAGGCCGCTATCCGGACTGAAAACAAAAAACCAAATGATGGGCCGGGTCCGTTGGTCCGGGTAGACGCGATCGCCTGGATCGCGGTGCATGGGTTGCGTAATCCGTGCGACCAGGGACTCCTTCTCCAGATCCCAAAGCTCGATTTCCTTCAAGTCGACGGAGCGGACGGCGAGACGCTTTTCATCCGGGCTCAGCACGAATCCGGAATCACGACCTTCGCGATTGATCTGCGAAATCACCGCGCCACTGGCCAGATCGCGAAGCTCGATTCGGCCATCCTGGCTGTGCATGTAGCGTCGCCCGCTGGGCGAGAGGCAACAACCTTCATCCAGCCGGTACAGCTCCTTCCCGGAAGCAACGTCCCAAACCCGCCAACTGTCGTCGCTCCAACCGCCGGTCGCAATCCGCAGGCGATCGCGATCGAGATCGATACCCGTCACACCGCCGGCTTCGGCCAAGGTGGCGATGCGCTGGCCAGTAGCGACGTCGACGAGGTCCACGGGCTTGGAAGAGCCTCGGTACAAGACGAGGCGCTCGTTGTCATCGGTCAGCGTCGCCGAGCGAACATTTTCCTTGCCGACGGCGATGCGGGCTTGACGCTCCCCCGACTTGAAATCCATGAGCCAGACACTCCCGTCCCCGCGAACGGTGGTCAGAATCTGTCCATCGTCGCTGAAACCGATGTCCCGAATGCCGATAGGAGCCGAGCCTTGGCTTGCGATCCGATGCCAGTCCTGGGTGTCCCACAAGGCAACCTCGCCCCAGGCATAGCCGATGTTGCCAAACCTTGTCGTTGTGAACAAGGTCTTGCTGTCGGGGCTGAAGCGGATGCGATTGACCTCGCCTTTATGGGAAAGGTGGGCCCGCTCTTCTCCCGAGTCGGCGTTCCAGACATGCACCAGGTGATCGGCACTCGCGGTCGCGAGCGCGCGCCCATCGGGGCTGAAAAGGACGAGGCCGGGGGTGCCTTCATGGGGAAGGCTGAGTACGGTATCACAGGAAGCGACATCCCAGACCCGCGCGCGCTTATCGTCGCTCGTCGTCGCCAGTCGTGTGCCGTCCGGACTGAAGGCGACGCCATTGACGTCGCTGTCGTGAGATAAGCGGCAGCGCTCGCGGGCGTGAAGCAGATCCACCACGACCACCTGGTCGTTGGAGAGGACCAGGGCCGCAAGGGTGCCGTCATTGCTGACTGCGGCGCCCCCGACCCCTGCGTCCAGGGTCAAACGCCCTATTTCTTCACCCGAACCAGCGTCATAGAAGAAGACGGTCTCCTGGGCACCGCTTACCAAGCGTGCACCATTCGGGGAAAGGGCGGTTTTGTAGCCGGTCAGCCAAGTGAGCCGCTTTCCGGTCTCGACATCGATGAGCGCGCCCCTCTCTGCCTCGTTGTTCCAACTGACGAACCGTGGGCCGACGGGACCGAAGGCCAATTCTTCCGCGTATCCGCCATGCGACACTCGGCTGAGCGCGCCACCCGTTTCGGTATTCCAGAGAATGACGGCATTTTGGTTGCCCGCCGACACGAGACGCCGGCCGTCCGCGCTGAACGCGAGCTGCACGACCTTGCCTTGATGCTGCAGCCGGATCCGCT
>CAZFIS010000244.1:0-664 GCA_964519125.1 uncultured Gemmatimonadaceae bacterium
CGCCCTGGACTACCCCTCGTACCCCTACGCGGTCGTACGACTCCCCCGCAACTGGACCGCAGGCGCGCTGCAATGGACCGCCGCAATCACCGCCGCAAGCCGCGACGAACTCCAAGAACGCATGAGCGAGGACGTCGCACTCCAATTCCTGTATGGCGCACTCGACAAACAACCGCTCCCCGAACCCCTCCCCCAGGACAAGCTCGACCTGACAGACTACGAGGTGTACGCCGACGAGCAACCCTACGAGGTGACCTACGCACACCCGGCCTGGCTAAGCGCAGTTTCCGTCGCCATCCTGCGCGCGATGGAAGACCAAGAAGTGAACAAGGACGAGCTGGCCAGGCGCATGCGCGTACGGAACGCCGTCGCCGAGCGCCTTACGGACCCGTCTTACTTCCAGCACTCAGCTGCCGACCTTCGCCGGGCGGCCGACGCACTCCGCATGGACATCAAGATCCGCCTTGTGCGACGTACCGAGCAACGGAAGTCCACCGACGCCTTCGGAATCGTCCCCGCACGGTATTGACTCCGAGCCGGGCCAGCGCTTCGCGCTAGGCCAGCCCAACACGAAGCGCTTCAAATAGGCCAATCCATTGCCCAAGATGCCCAGAGCGGTCTGCGATGGCAAGCCGCTCGTAGTCAGGTGGCGTGAGGATACTCG
>CAZFIS010000244.1:674-3943 GCA_964519125.1 uncultured Gemmatimonadaceae bacterium
TCTGCGATCCAGCGCGCTTCGACACGCTCTACCCCGACGGTCTCCGCAGCAATGTCCCGCCCTAGCAGCAACGGCCCCAACTGCTCGTACGGAAGGTCGACCAACACGTCGGGGGCAAGTTCCTCGTAGATGCGGCCGCCAAGCTCGTCCGACGCGCCTTCCAGGACGAGTAGCAGATCCTGCAGGTCCTTGGCAGCCCGGCGATCCCCAAGTGCGAAGAGCTTGAGCGCTACGAGCCCGGGCAAGGTCACGACGCGAAAACGCACGCCGTCTAGATCCTCTATGCGACTATTCTCGGCGGCGGCCAAGAACCCGCCAACCGACATCACCCGTCCCGACTCGAGCCAGGTGATGTTGCCACTTTCGTCAGCCACCCCGCCGAACGGCAGGAGATCGACCTCGGTGCCATCGAGGTACCGAAGCCTGTGCTCGGCAATGCGTACGAAATTGCCTTGTTCGACGAGCGCCGCCACCACCTGCTCATAGGCGTTCCAATCCTGGACCTGTACCCCGGCGTCCACATCTCTCGTCAGGCGAAGAGCGTGACCCGCGCTTGGCAGGTCGAACACGATCTCCCTCGCTAGCGCGCCGACGAGAACGATGTTCACGCCAAGATCCTGGACGACCCTCGCAAGCTCAGCTAAGGCCACGAACTCAGGTCTTGGCATGATCGAGGCTCGGAACAACTAGCTCGTCCAAAAGCCGGTCAGCAATCTGTCGCAACCGGCCATCGTCTAGCGCCAATAACTCGGCCCGCACCAAGAGCGGGTGAGCGTAGGAAGCTCCAGCCACCCGCTTCGGCGTAGGGACGGTCGAGACGTCAGCGCGGTCGAGCCCCATGGCGAAGCGGTCAATCAGCACGACGTCGGGGGCCCCGGTTGTGGGGCGTAGCCGGAGGTCCACGGCGACCTTTCGAGCCCTCCCTTCAGGCACATGCAAGGTCAACGTACCTGGCTGCAGTCGCCCCAAGAGCGCGTCAGCCGCGTACTCCCCACCGACCAACACATCGTTGAGCTCCTGCGCATGCTGCACCACGTCCGCAATTTCGCCATCCTTCCCCAACTGCCACGTGGTCGGGAAGAGCCGAGGCCGCAAGCGCTCCAGGTAACCAACCTCCCAGCGCTCAAGCAACTCGCGCGAGTCCCGCAAGAGCAGCGCCCCCGTCCGCCCGCGCGCGATGAGCCCTGCGTCTTCGAGTTGCCGCATCGTCGTGCTGATCTTCCCAAGTGACACGCCGGTCTTCTTGCTCAACTCGCGATACGTGGCCCTGCGCAACTCTTGATGGGCCAACAAGGTGTAGATCAACTGCAAGGCGACGGCCGAGAAGCCCGTGCGGCCCGGCTCCTTCTTGCGCTTCTGGTCAAGCACGAGCACATACGCGGCGTCGCCATCGAGGTAGATGTTCCCCGCTCCATCCGCAAACTCGAATTCGTCGGCTACCAAGCGCCGCGTCACGGCTGGCGTCAGGTAGGGGGCGATGAGCAGCGTTGCCCGCCCGAAGGTCTCGCGGAGGCGCTCCAGCTGCGCCAATACCTGCGGCAGCATGGTTGTCGTGACTGCAGACCGGACCTCGACCACGTACCGCGATTCACCGACTCCGCTCTTGAGGGAAACGAGTGCATCCGGCTTCAATCCGCTGACGTGAACCACGGGCTCGGTATTCACGTCGATGCCCGGCAGGCTGCGTAGTGTCTCCCAAGCCTTGTCAGCGTCCCGCCGCATGTTCAGAGTATAGCACGTGTTCATGATTCATGAACAGCAGCCACTTCGTGAACACCAAGCCCACGCGCGCCACCGCGCGGCGCTACCTGGACAGGGCACCAGGCGCTACATAGAGTGGAACAAGAGGTCGCGTAGAACGTTGAAGCCCCTCCGAGACGTCCAGGGTGCAGATGCGCGGCAAGGGCTGCCTTCAGCGTGAACGACGAGGACGAACCACGACATGCACTTGGCCAACGGCGAATACCTCAATCCAGCCGAGCAGAGCTACCTCCAGTGGGACGCCAAGCAGGAGTTCCTGGACAGCGTCGCACGAATGAACCCCGGTGTCCTGCAGGGGTTGCGCGACACCGTCCTCCCCAAGTACCCGACGACAGACTTGCGCGCCGCCATCTACTTCTTTCGGCACTACACCCGACTCGCGTCTTGCAGTCCAGCGTCCGTCAACGAGGAGATCCCCACCTTCGCCTATCGCATGGCTCTCGGCGTGTCGCCCCACGTGAACGGCTGGCGGTTCGAGGTCGCACGCCGCTATTTCGACACCTACCCGGCCTTGGAAGGTGCGCCCGCGTTTTCGGACCACGATTGGGATGACGCAAATAAGCTCCAAGACTGGGAACGCAAGGGCGAATTGCCATTCGAGCCCGCAAGCTTCATCCCTGAGTTCGACGAACGGGTGCACACCTCCTCAAGGGTCCGATTCGCCGAGAAGTTGGCGGAAGCGATGCGTGAACTACGGGAAGCGCTCCAGTCCTGGGGCAGGCGATTCGGGCTGGACGTCCCGTGGATCTACAGCAATGCGCTGGAGACAATGTTCTACGGGGTCTACGCGGCGCGGCCCGACTGGTTCCCCCATGTTGACCGCTGGGAATACACCGACGACCACTACTTCTCGGCCAGCCCCCCAACCCCACCCTCGCCCAGCTTGGTCACCCAACACTCGTTCGTCTGGGACCCACGAAAAGAACGCCGAAGAGAGGCCCGGTCCAGACTGTCCAAGTCGAAGCTTCCTTTGGCCCAAAAGCACGAGCTGGTGGCCGAAATTACAGGGGTAGCCCGCGCCTACCAGGACGCAGGCTGGTATCAGGCGCCGCTATCACGTCTGGAACGGCGCCACTTCGATTGGGCAGCCCTCACCATCACGCGACACCTAACCACGGAAGAGATGCTCGAGGCGTATGTGGACCGCACCCATGAACTTGGCGAGTGGCGCGACACCTTGGACGACGAGCCTCCCCTTTCGACCATCCATCGAGGCATTCGCCAGGTCTGCAAGCTCATCGACGTCCCAAGCCCGCTTCGGCGAGGTCGTCCCCGGAGGGCCAACGCCCCATAACCGACCCCTGAGGGGGGTCTGCTTTTTTTCTTGGCACGGCCGCGCCCTACGCTGAATGCCATGAGCAACCACTCCAACATCCTCACCGCCGACGAAGTCGCCGCCCGCCTCCGCATCTCGACCCAACGCGCCTACGAGTTGGCGCGGCTGGGCCTCCTACCGTGCATCCGAATCGGCCGGCAGGTCCGGTTCCTGGAATCCGCCTTGAACGAGT
>CAZFIS010000245.1:0-3904 GCA_964519125.1 uncultured Gemmatimonadaceae bacterium
GAGCTGACTACATATGCCATGCTCATCGCCCTCCTGGTCGGTGTACCCCTCGGCATAGCAGCCGCGGTCTGGCGCGACACGTGGGTGGACCACGTGTCGCGGTTCCTGTCGGTTTCGGGCGTGTCAATGCCTGTGTTCTGGCTCTCGCTTCTCCTCATCTACTTCTTTTTCCTCCGTTGGCACGTCTCGCCAGCCCCGCTCGGACGCATCAACCCGCGCATCACGGCACCGCACGTCATAACCGGATTGCTAACGGTAGACAGCCTTCTAGAGGGCAACCTACAAGCGTTTCGGAGCAGCGTCTCGCTACTCGTGCTCCCGACGCTGGCGCTCGCCTACGGAGCCATGGCGCCGCTCGCGCGCATGGCACGCTCGGGCATGGTGGAGGCGTTGGACTCGCAGTACATTACCGCTGCGCGGGCACTTGGGCTTCCGTGGCGGGCGATCGTGGTGAAGTATGCGCTGAAGAATGCGATGCTGCCCGTGGTAACCATGACAGCCGTCGTCTACGGCTTCTTGCTCGGCGGGTCTGTTCTCGTCGAGAACATCTTTGCCTGGCCAGGGATGGGGCGGTATGCCTACAACGCGATTGCCAGCGCCGACTACACTGCCATCCAAGGGTTCGTGCTCTACGCCACGACCACGTACGTGATCCTGTTCCTGATCACGGATCTCATCTACGGGACGCTCGACCCGCGCATCCGTTGATGCTCGGAGGACTGCATGTCTGAGCTTGCCACGCAACCCGCGACCGCACCCGGTGGGCAGCGAAGTACCCTCCGAGCCGTACTTGACGCGCTCCGACGGAACCCCGTCACGAGCTGGGGCCTGGGAGTCGTGATCTTGCTCGTCGTGGTTGCAGCGCTGGCCCCAGTGATCGCCCCGTACGACCCCTTCGAAACCAACCCCGCAGTCACGCTAGAGCCCCCGTCTGCCACGCACCTGTTTGGAACCGACGACTACGGCGAAGACATCTTGTCGCGCGTCCTATACGGCGCTCGCTTGGACCTCGCAATCGCCTTTGGCGCTGTGGCGTTCGCCCTGGTGCTCGGGTGTTTCCTCGGTGCCGTGGCCGGATACTGGGAGGGGCTCGTCGGCGAGATCATCATGCGTGGCATGGACATCGTCCAAGCTTTCCCGGCGTTCATCCTAGCGCTGGCAATAGCGGGTGCCCTAGGACCGAGCTTCCGCAACCTCGTCATCGCCATATCCGTCACGAACCTGCCAATCTATGCACGGCTCATGCGTGTGAGTATCCTCTCTAACAAGCGCAGCCAGTACGCCATGGCCGCGCTCTCATCAGGAAACAGCCACTGGCGGCTGCTGTTCCGACATCTGCTCCCAAACAGCCTCGGCCCGATCTTCATCCAGTCGACGCTCCAGCCGGGTTATGCCATCCTGACTGCTGCCGGGTTGAGCTTCATCGGCCTCGGAGTGAAGCTTCCCCAACCCGAGTGGGGACTGATGGTTGCCACAGGCAGCCCGCGCATCATCACGGGGCAATGGTGGGTCTCGTTCTTCCCCGGCCTGTTCATCGTGATTGCCGTGATGGGATTCAACCTCATCGGCGACGGTCTCCAAGACATCTTCGATCCCCACAGGCAACTATGACGCGCCCGTCGAAAAGCGGATCTCAGGGTGACACGTCCGAGGCGGTTCCCCTGCTTCGTCTCCGCGGGGTTCAGACGCACTTCATGACCAATCGCGGCGTCGCGAAGGTGCTCAACGGCCTCGATCTCGAGGTCCCCCGCGGGCTCGTGACCGGCCTCGTGGGAGAGAGCGGGAGTGGCAAGTCGGTGACCGCTTACTCCATACTCCGCCTCGTGCGGAAGCCAGGTAAGGTCGTTGCTGGCGAGGCCCTGTTCGATGGGCAGGACCTCCTAGCGCTGGACAAGCGCGCCCTTGCCCGTGTCAGGGGTGGCGAGATCAGCATGATCTTCCAGCAGGCCCGCGCCTCCCTCAATCCCGTGTTCCGAATCCAAGACTCGCTGCTGCACGTGCTCCGGGTGCACCGAGGCCTCCGCGGGCCCGCGGCCGTCCGCGAGGCTCGGGAGGTCCTCGAACGCGTCGGCCTGCCGGACGCCACCGCGGTGCTGCGGAGCTACCCCCATTCCCTGTCCGGAGGGATGTGCCAACGCGTGATGATTGCGCTGGCGCTCTCGTGCAAACCTCGCCTGCTCCTCGCCGACGAGCCCACGACTGCACTTGACGTCACCGTCCAGTATCAGATCATCCAGCTCCTCAAGGGCTTGCGCGAACGCGAGGGCCTGACCCAACTTCTCATCACGCATGACCTCGGTGTCGTGGCGGAATTGTGCGACGAGGTCAATGTGATGTATGCCGGCGAGATCGTCGAGCACGCTCCGGTTGACGCACTATTCGAGCACGCGAGCCACCCGTACACGCAGGGTTTGCTGCGAAGCCGGCCGCGTACGAGGGCATCGGCAACCCTCGAGGCCATCCCAGGCCGCGTGCCCGACCTCGTACAGCCTCCTTCGGGTTGCCGCTTCCATCCGCGCTGTTCTATGGCGCGCGACCACTGCCGACACGAGAGTCCTCAGCGTGAAGACGTTGGAGACGGCCATTGGGTGCGCTGCCACTTCTGGCGGGAAGCGCAACGATGACTCCCGCCGTCAGGAGTTCCGCCGCGGCCGAGGAACCGACATCTCCGGTGCTCGAGGTGAGGGGACTGACCAAGCACTTCCCGGTCGGGCGACACATGTTACACGCTGCCGATGACGTGAACTTGACGATCGGCCGGGGCGAAACGCTCGGGCTGGTCGGTGAGAGCGGCAGCGGGAAGTCTACCGTCGGCCGATGCATCCTGCGGCTCGAGCCGCCCACGGCGGGCGACATACGGCTGAATGGTCGCTCGGTGAGCAACGCCTCGACAGCTGAGCTGCGGCGCATGCGAGCTCGCATGCAGATGGTGTTTCAGGATCCGTACGATTCCCTCAACCCGCGAATGCGGCTTGGTAAGCAAGTAGCCGAACCCATGTGGCTGAGCGGGGTTTCCAGCAGAAGAGACGCCGAGCGCCGCGCTGTGGAAGCATTCGAGATGGTCCACCTCCCTCCAGAGATGGCAGATCGGTACGCGCACCAGCTCTCAGGGGGACAACAACAGCGCGTTGGCATCGCTCGTGCGCTCGGCACGGGACCCGATCTGATCGTGCTCGACGAGCCCACCTCGGCGCTCGACGTGTCGGTGCAGGCGCAGATCATCAATCTTCTCGGGGAGATCAAGGCGACGGTTCACGCTGCCTATCTGTTCATCTCCCACGATCTGTCGGTCGTCAGCAACCTGGCGGACCGCGTGGCCGTCATGTACCTCGGTCAGATCGTGGAGCTCGGTGATACGGAGACAATCTTCGATCGGCCGGCCCACCCGTACACGCGCGGCTTGATCAGCGCTGCACCTGTGGAACACCCGGGTGAGGTGAAGACTCGCTTGGCCCTCCAGGGCGAACCGACCTCGCCGCTCGACCCACCAACGGGATGCAGACTCGCGGGTCGCTGCCCCTTCGCTCAGCCCTCATGCGTCGACCGGGACGTGGAGCTACAGGAGGTGAAGCCGGGCCACGCTGTCCGTTGCAGACGCTTCGTCGAGGAGAACATCGACGGGATCTGGGAGCCCGACGTCACCTCTTGGCGCCGCGGCAAGGTCCAGCCGTGATTGAACCGTCGTGAAAGGATGTGCCGATGTGGTGAAACTGACAGTGCTGTACAACCTTCCGCCAGGAGCCGACGTTGACCGGTTCCTTGCCTGGCGCACGACCGAACATCAGCAGAGCAACGCATCCATGTCCGGAGTTCTCCGGACGGACTTCTATCGGGCCCGCCAAACGCAGTTGGGGAGCCCGCGATACCAGTTCATCACGGAGGCGTATTTCGCCTCTCTGGAAGA
>CAZFIS010000246.1:0-3871 GCA_964519125.1 uncultured Gemmatimonadaceae bacterium
CCCACACCTCCATCTCCCCGAACCGCTGCCCGCCGAACTGCGCCTTACCGGCCAGCGGCTGCTGCGTGACCAGGGAGTAGGGGCCGATGGAGCGCGCGTGGATCTTGTCGTCGACCAGGTGGCTGAGCTTGAGCATGTAGATGGCGCCGACCGTGACCGGGAAGTCGAAGCGGCGTCCGCTTCGTCCATCCCGCAGCCACACCTTGCCGTTGGGCAGGATCTCGGCGTGCTGCATGAGCTCGATCACCGCGTCGTCCAAGCCGCTCTTCACGGTCTTGCGACCCCTCAGCTTCTGGATGGCCGGGAACAGCTCGGTCGTCTTCCCGCCCTTGCGCTCCGCCAGCTCGTCGGCCGCCTCGAGGAGGAAGTCGATGAGCTTGCCGAACATCTTCTCCTGCTTCTTGGTCAGGTCGAGCGAGAGGTATGCGTCCAGCGACTGCCCGATGCCACCCACGTGCGGGCCGCTTCCGTTCCCATCGCCGTTTCCGTTGCCGTTCCCGTTGAATCCGTCCGTGCCGGCCATGACCACGGGCAGCTGCACCGCCCCCCCGAGCAGGGAGGCGACGTCGTCCAGATCCGACGGCACTTCGGCACGCAGAGACAGCGCTTCTTTCACCCACCGCAGCCCGGCCAGCTTCAGGAGGCCACCGATCTCGTTCTCCGTGGCTCCCTGGAAGACCGGGGTCTTGGCCTCGAAGCCCAGGATGCGGGCGGCCCAGCCCAGGTGGGTCTCCAGGATCTGGCCCACGTTCATCCGGGACGGCACGCCCAGCGGGTTCAGGACGATCTCCACAGGCGTCCCGTCCGGGAGGAACGGCATGTCCTCCTCGGGGGCGATCCGGGCGATGATGCCCTTGTTCCCGTGGCGTCCGGCCATCTTGTCGCCGACGCTGATCTTGCGCTTCTCGGCGACGTACACCTTCACGAGCTGGACCACGCCCGGCGGCAACTCGTCGGGCTGGAAGACCTTGTCGATCTGCTCCTCGGTCTTCCCCCTCACGCGCTCAATGCGCCGCTGGGCCTCCTCCACCACTCGGCGGATACGCTCGTTCGCGTCCTTGTTCAGGACCTTGAGCGTCTGGAGGTCGACCTTGTTGAAGTCGATCTCGTCGATCTCGGCCTTGGTGAGCTTGGTGCCCTCGTCGAGGATCGGATCGACCGTGCCCTTTTTGAGCAGAAGAGATATGGTCTGGCGCTGGAGGATGTCCCGCAGCTCCTCGTCGCGCGCCTCGGCGATCCGCCGGATCTCCTCCTTCTCGAGGCTCCGGAACCCACCGATCTTCGCGCCGTGCTCCTTCTCCAGGAGCGGATCGTCGATGCGGCGGCTGAAGATCTTCACGTCGATAACCGTGCCGCTCATGCCGGGAGGCACGCGCAGCGACGAGTCCTTCACGTCCTTGGCCTTCTCGCCGAAGATCGCCGTGAGGAGCTTCTCCTCCGGGCTGAGCTCCGTCTCGCCCTTCGGCGTGATCTTGCCCACCAGGATGTCGCCGCTCTTCACGCGCGCTCCGATGCGCACGATGCCGCGCTCGTCGAGGTCGACCAGGCTCTCCTCGGCGACGTTCGGAATCTCGCGGGTGATCTCTTCCATGCCGCGCTTGGTGTCGCGGACATGGAGCTCGAGCTCCTGGATGTGGATCGACGTGAAGACGTCGTGCTTCACCAGCTTCTCGCTGATGATGATCGCGTCCTCGAAGTTGTAGCCGTACCACGGCATGAACGCGACGAGCACGTTGCGACCCAGCGCGAGCTCCCCGTAGTCGGTGCTCGGTCCGTCGGCGATGATGTCGCCGGGCTGGACCTCTTCAGCCGAGCGCACCAACGGACGCTGGTTGATGGCCGTGTCCTGGTTGGTGCGCCAGAACTTCTTGAGCCGGTAGCGGTCGAACTGCGCCAGCTTGGCCAGCGGCTGGTCCGAGCTACCCGGCTTGACCAAGCCCGTGTCGACGATGATCTCGTCGGCCGTCACGTTCACGACGGTCCCGCCCCGGCGCGCCGTGATCACGGCGCCGGAGTCCACCGCCATCTTTCCCTCGAGGCCGGTGCCCACCAGGGGCGCATCGGTGTAGAGGAGCGGCACAGCCTGGCGCTGCATGTTCGAGCCCATGAGGGCTCGGTTCGCGTCGTCGTGCTCGAGGAACGGGATCAGCGCGGCCGCCACCGAGACGAGCTGGTCGGGCGCCACGTCCATGTAGTCGATGTCCCCGCCCCTGAGGAGCGGGAAGTCGCCCCGCTCGCGGCAGAGGATGAACTCGTTCCTGAAGGTCCCGTCCGCCTCGAGGGGGGCGTTGGCCTGCGCGATGCGGACCTCCTCCTCCTCGTTGGCGGAGAGCCACTCCATCCGGTTCGTGACCTTGCCGTCCACGACCTTGCGGTAGGGCGTCTCCACGAAACCCAGGTCGTTGATCCTCGAGTAGCACGTCAACGACGTGATCAGTCCGATGTTCGGACCCTCCGGGGTCTCGATCGGGCACATCCGGCCGTAGTGCGAATAGTGCACGTCGCGCACCTCGAAGCCCGCGCGCTCGCGGGTGAGGCCGCCGGGCCCCAGCGCGCTCAGGCGCCGCTTGTGCGTCATCTCCGCCAGCGGATTCGTCTGATCCATGAACTGGCTGAGCTGGCTGGACCCGAAGAACGCCTGGATCACCGCGGACACCGTACGCGCGTTGACCAGATCGTCGATGTTGATCTTCTCGGGGTCCGTATTGATGGACATGCGCTCCTTGACCAGGCGCGCCATGCGGCTCAGGCCCACGGAGAACTGGTTGGCGATGAGCTCGCCGACCGTACGCACCCGCCGGTTTCCGAGATGATCGATGTCGTCCGTGAAGCCACGGCCCTCGTTGAGGCCGATCAGGTAGCGGACGATGGCCACGAAGTCTTCGGGGGTGAGGACCGTGTGGCTCTTGGGCACATCCACGCCCAGGCGCTGATTGATCTTGTAGCGGCCCACGCGGCCGAGGTCGTAGCGCTTCGGGCTGAAGAAGACACGCTCCAGGGCGACCCGGGCGGTCTCGACGTTGGGCGCCTCGCCGGGACGCAGCAGCGAGTAGATGGCGTGAAGTGCCTCCTCTTCGCTCTCCGTCGGGTCCTTCTTGAGCGTGTTCTTGACCAGGGGGCTCTCGCCGCGGCTGGTCGGACGATTGCTCTTGTAGATCGCGACCTTCTTCAGGCCGAGCCGCTCGATGATGCCGCGGACGTCGTCGTCGATCTCCTGGGCGTTATCGACCAGGATCTCGCCCGTCTCGGGGTCCACGATCTCCTCGGCGATGCTCTTGCCGACGAGGCCGGTGAGCACGTCGGGGTCGCTCTTGGGCAGCTTGACCGTCTCGACGTCGTAGAAGAGCCGGAAGACGTCCGCGTCGCTCGAGTAGCCGAGCGCGCGCAGGAGCGCCGTCGCGGGAAACTTCTTCTTCTTGTCGATGTGGACGTAGCAGATGTCGTTGATGTCGATCGTAAACTCCACCCACGATCCCCGGAAGGGGATGATCCGGGCACTGTACAGCTTGGTCCCGTTGGGGTGGATGTTCTCCTCGAACACGACGCCGGGAGAGCGGTGCAGCTGGCTCACCACGACGCGCTCGGCACCGTTGATGATGAACGTTCCCAGCTCTGTCAGCAGCGGGAGATCGCCGAGGTAGACTTCCTTCTCGATGATGTCCTTCGGCCGTCGCTCTTTGTCCTTGTCGTCGCCCTCTTCGAGCGCTTCCCACACGATGAGCCGGAGCGTCGCCTTGAGAGGCGCCGCGTACGTCATGTCACGCTCGATGCACTCCTCCACGGAGTACTTCGGCTCGCCCAGGGACGCCGTGACGAACTCGAGCGTGAAATTCCCGTTGACGTCCGAGATCGGGAAGATCTCGCCGAAGAC
>CAZFIS010000247.1:0-3817 GCA_964519125.1 uncultured Gemmatimonadaceae bacterium
CCGATGGCACTGCGAGCAGGGCGTGGTCGTGTCTCCCGGAAGCGACATGTGGTGGCAAGCCACGCAGGAGGAGTCGCCGCCCAGCCGTCTCTGACAGTCGGCGTGTGGAAACACGGTGACGAGGCCCGCCCGGTCGCCGTCGAGTCGCAGCTGTGCCCCGGTGACGTCCAGCCTGGAGGCCGGATGGACCTCGGCCGTCCGCCGTGTCGCGTACGGCGGGTACATGAGCGCCCACGCCAGGGGGACGACCAGGACCGCGATGATGGTCGTCCGCTCGAGGCCGCTGCTCAGCGCGGTCTGCCACACGCCGGACAGGGAGTCGAACGAGGCGCGGAACGGCCGCTTCGGGAGACCCACGGTCGGCCGCTCCTGGAAGATCGGAGTGTGCTCGACAAAGGCCAGGAACACCAGGGCGGCTGCCGCGACCACGCCCAGTGAGAGAGCCCACTCGACGAGGGAGGGGAAGTACACCGCATGCGCGCTGCCGAAGTACCCGAAGATCCCCACGTCCACCCGGTTCAGGAGCAGCCCCGCCGAGGCGGAGAAGGCCGCCACGGCCAGCGCCGCGGGCGAACGCCTGGAGCGGGGAAGCCAGACCAGCAGGATGGGCACCACCGCGGTGACCACGACCTCGACCCCGAAGAGCCAACTCTCCCACGTGCCTGCGAGGAGGGCCCTCCATGCCCCATCGTGGCCCAGATGCCAGACCTCGAGAAGGAGATAGACGGCAAGGACTGCCGTGGCGATGCTCGCCACGCTGGTGAGCATGGGCATGTCCCGGCCTGCCTGGGGGATCCGGGGGTCGCCGTCCCCTCTCTCGGACCTCAGCAGCTTCAATTCCCGCTCTACCTTCGTGAGCCCGAACACCGCTTCCCGGTCGTACCAGTGAGCGTGGAGGATGCGCACCAGAACCACGAACATGAGGCCCCCGCCCATGGCCGACAGGATGAAGAGCAGCGGCAGCAGGGGTGTGTACCAGAGCGGGTGAAGGCGCTGGGGTGTCACCAGGAACAGCGAACCCAGTGAAGAGTGGTGTAGCGAGGAGAGCGAGATGCCCACGATCACCACCCCGAACGCGATCCGGTGCAGCAGCTTCGTGACCCTCTCGGCCTTCAGCTTCTCGAGCAGCATGGGCGCCAGCTCGATGGCGGTGACCGTGAAGTAGAGGCTCACGCACCAGAACACCTCGAACAGGAACGAGTGGACGTTCCACATGAGGAAAGGATGCCAGAACCTCCACGGAAGGCCGATGTCGAAGAGCAGCGCTGTACACGAGCATCCATAGCCCAGGAAGGCGATCAGGATGGCCGGCTTCATGAGAGGCCGGAAGCGCTCCATGCGGAGCACGTAGACCAGGAAGCCCACCGTGAAGCCGCTGGTGGAGATGGCCACCCCGGCCACCATGTTGAAGATCTTCCAGAGCCCCCACGGCACGGCGTCACTGAGGTTCGTGGTGGCACCGAGGCCGAACCAGAGCCGGAATACCGCGGCGACGAACCCCGCCAGGGTGAGGGCCCAGAGCAGATCCTTCAGCGTACGGGTACGGGCGTTCACCGGTCTCCCTCCTGCTCCTGCGCGCGCGCCGCGGCTTCCGACGCGAGTCGCATACGCCTGCGTATGATCCAGTTGATGCCCAGGAGGCCACTAGCCACGCTCAGCCCGATGAACGGGGTCTTGGCGATGAGGGGCTCCGTCAGCGACGGGATGGCCGACGTCTCGGGCCCCGGCCACCCCATGCCTCCAAGATCCACATCCGATACGTACAGAACCGACGTGCCTCCGAATTCGTGCTCTCCCCAGACTCGGGGCAGATACGCGCCACGTCCCTCAGCGACGAGGCGGTGTGCCTCCGCCAGCAGATGCTCCCTGTCTCCGAACCGGAGGGCATCGTTGGGGCAGGCATCCACGCACGCCGGCTGAAGCCCCTCGGCCTGACGCTCCGCGCACATGTCGCACTTCTTCATGAACGGAGTTGTTTCGCTCCACTCGTAACGGGGGACCTGGAAGGGACAGGCAAGCATGCAGTACCTGCAGCCGATGCACTTCTCGGGGTCGTAGATGACCGGCCCCTCCGGCGTCTTCGTGATGGCGCCCACCAGGCACGCCGATACGCAACTCGGGTCCAGGCAGTGCATGCAGCTCGTCCGGGCGAACCGCCCGGTGGCGACCTCCCGCACGCTCAGGAGACGGTCCGCCGACAGGCCGTCCTTGGTCGTGGCCCGATCCACCTGCGCCTTCAAGGGGTTCGAGCCGTTCTTCTCGACGCAGGCGGCTACGCACTGTTCACAGCCGGTGCAACGGGTCACGTCCACCAGGATCGCGTGCATCAGACTTTCGCTCCTTTCCCGTACAGCGCCTCCGCCACCTTGTCCCCGGCGCCGGGCCGCAGCTGCCAGTGCAGCGCCGAGACCCGGTCAAAGAAGAACAGCACCACATGCGCCAGCTTCGTGAACGGCGTCAGCACGAAGAGGAGCTCCGCGCTCAGGAGATGCGTCAGCATCATGACGTTCCAGGGCGCCGGATTCACGGCGGGATGAGAGGCCAGGTACCCGGAGAGGAACGGCAGTAGGATCAGCAGGAGGAGCACGTAGTCCGACGAGCGGCTCACCATCCGGTGCCGGGCCCTGAAGAGCCGCAGTGCCAGGAGGAGGAGAATGCACGCGAGGGTGAGGAGGGTCAGGACATCCGCTGCCGTCCTTCCCATCGCCGGCAGGTGGATGCCCAGGAAGCCCGCCCAGAGCGCCACGTGGTCGGCGACGAAGAGCGGCACGATGACGATCCCGACATGCATCAGGTACGACGCCGTCGAGAAGAGGCCGGTGCCGGGCTCCATGTGCCGCACCGGAAGGACCCAGGTGGACGTCTCCCGCGCCACCTTCTTCCAGGGCACCTGCATCAGACGCATGCCCTTCCTCACTCCGATCAGGTAGACCTGGAGGAGGACCTGCCGGCCCAGGCCCAGGATCATGATCAGGAAGGTGATGGCGAAGAGCGGCCCCTTCGCGAACTCGATCCAGCCGTCGATGGTCATGCCGTTCGCTCGGGTTCAGATGGCGAGAAGGACTGCCTCTTCCTTGCGCTCGGCGGGCGACTTCCCGCCGGGGATCTCGATGGCCTGCAGGATCAACTCGTGCAGCCCCATGATCCTGCAAGGGAGATCGTAGTGCTCCACGAGCTCCTTGAGCTGCTTCTTGCAGTTGGCACATGGGGCCACCACGATCTCGGCTCCGGTGCGAGCCAACTGCTCGGCCTTCATCTTGCCCGCGACGTTCATCCGGAAGTCGTGGAGTTCGTCGATGGAGACCAGCCCGCCGCCCCCTCCGCAGCATAGATTGTCTGCCCCCCTGGGGGTCATCTCCACGTAGTCGGGCACGAAACTGCGCAGGATCTCCCGGGGTTGATCGACGATCCAGCCCGAACGGGCGAGGTTGCAGGGATCGTGGTAGGTGACCCGCTCGGTGATGATGTTCGGATCGAGCTTGATCTTCCCGGCCTTGAGGCAGTCGAACGTGTACTCCATGAAGTTCCGGACCGGAGGGGCCCGCTGTCCCATGAACGTCGGGATGAAGTCGTGGGCGGCCCGCGACGCGTGCCCGCACTCCCCGATCAGGACGTTACGGCCTCGGAGCCGCTCCACCTCCGCCACCAGCTGCTTGATGATGTTTTCGAGGTGCCAGTCGCTATAGAAGAGCCCGTAGTTGATCCCGTCGTAGTTGCAGAGACCGATGGTCCATCGGTCCCAGTCGCCGGCCGCGTACAGGACTGCCGCGTTCCCTATGAGCGTGTCCGGTTCCATGATGTAGTCGCTCACGGCACA
>CAZFIS010000248.1:0-3813 GCA_964519125.1 uncultured Gemmatimonadaceae bacterium
TGCCGGCGTACGAGCCGGGCTGCAGGCCCGCGCGGTCCACGGTGAGCGTCACCGTCCCCGAGCGCGAGCCGGAGCTCGGGCTCAGCTTCAACCACGACTGATCCGTCGTCGCGCTCCAGGGCCCGTTCGCGGCGACCGAGACCGTGCTCGACGTCGTTCCGGGGAACGACACGAACGCGGTACCGGTCGACACGGTATCCGTGCTCGGCGACGCACAGCCCGCAAGGATGATCGCAAGCGCGACCCATGACACGAACCCGACAAGGAGACGCTTCACAATGTGAACCCCGTTCCTAAGCTACGAAGCAAGTGGCCGACGGCCGATCTAGTTGCTGTGGCGAGCATCCTAACCCAGTTGTCGCGCGCGTCCATGTCGGGGGGGCGGCTGCCGGTCGCGCCTGGGCGCGGGTCGACCCGGCAGCGAGTGCTCCACTCGTACGCCTGTGCCCTTCGGTACCCCGAAGGGAGGCACGCTCGAACCAACCGGGGCTACGGCGACGCGGTCGTGACCCTGCTGACCCGGATCTCCCGGCACCCCGAATTGCGCGCGGCCGTCTCCACCCTCATGCCCAACCTGCAGCGGGCGGCGCGCATCGTCGCGATCCACCAGGAGCGAGGAGACATCGGCTCCGGCGACCCCTTCCAGAAGGTCGTGTTCCTGATCGCCCCGATGCTCGCCGAGGGTCTGTGGCGACGGGGCGGCGCCGAGACGGGGGCGCCGGCCTTCGACCCCGAGGCGGTGGCGGATGCGTTCCTCCAGGGACATCGAGCCGCGCCGATCGACGACCCCGGCCCCTGATCATCGCCACCGACACCACACCCGACGAGTACGGGTCCACACGCCCTACCGGATGCGACCGTGACAACCCGTGACACGGAACGTCCCAGGGTGAAGCGTCGGCCCTGGGGTCATCCGCAGCGTAGAATCGGCGGTGCGGGAATCGTGCCGTCGAATCCCGAGATCCCGTGGCCAGGCAGGTAGATGAGGTGTCGATGCAAGCTACAACCGCGCGCCAACGTTCCGCCCTCGCTTCCACGTCGGAGATCATCGAGGAGATCCGTCAAGGTCGCATCGTCATCATGGTCGATGACGAGTCCCGGGAGAACGAAGGCGATTTCGTCCTAGCCGCCAAAGACACCACCACCGAGAAGCTGGCCTTCATCATCCGGCACTCCGGCGGCATCGTATGCCTTCCCATGAGTAACGCGAGCGCCGACCAGCTCGATCTGCCACCGATGGTCGAGCACAACACGTCGAGCAGAGGCACGCCGTTCACGGTCTCCATCGAAGCCGCCGATCTCGAGAGCACCGGAATCTCTGCAAGCGACAGGGCCTACACCATCCGTAGCTCGGTGAAGCCCGGCGCCGGCCGAGAGACCATGGTGCGGCCCGGTCACGTCTTCCCCTTGCGAGCGCACGATGACGGCGTGTTGGGCCGCGACGGCCATACCGAGGCCGCGGTCGACCTCTGCAGGCTGGCCGGGCTCCAACCGGCGGCCGCGATCTCGGAGGTCATGCACGACGACGGAACGATGATGCGCCTACCGGCCATCCTCGAGTTCGCCGGAAGGCACGGGCTGAAGGTCGGCACCATCGAGGACCTGATCGCATACCGTCGGGAACACGACCCAGCCGAACGCCCCCTGTGATGGGTCGAGTCCGGATCGCGGCGCGCTGAGCGCGGCGTTCGTTCCGGCCTCCAGCCAAGTCCACGCTAGCGACCAAAGGGCTGGGGGCCCGCGAGCGAGCCCCCAGCCATGCGTTGAGTTGTAGGAGTCCCTACTTCATCCCGAAGCCGCCAGGAAGCACCTGATCGGCATTGGCCTTGGTGACGAGCACGCACTCGACCTGTTGCTTCTCGGGTTGACCCGTGCTCCCCTTCTGGATGTAGGTGTCGGCCTCCTCGACGGCCAACTGGGCCATCCTCGTGGCCTGCTGAAGCCCAGTGGCCTTGATGATGCCGCCACTCGCGATCTGGCTCACGACGTCCGGGTTGCCGTCGATGCCCACGACCACGACATTGTCCATCTTGGCGTTCTTGAGAGCCGCCGCGGCGCCGAGAGCCATGGTGTCGTTACCCGAAACGACGCCCACGATATCGGGGTGAGCCTGGATGATCGACTGCATCGTGTTGTAGGCCTGCGTCTGGTCCCAATTGGCGGACTGCTGGGCCACCATCTTGAGGTCCGGGATCTGGTCCAGGACGCTGTGGAAGCCCTTGGAGCGCGTCTGGGCGTTGGTGTCGGTCGACTTGCCCACCAGCTCCACGTAGTTGCCCTTGTAGTTGACGAGCTTCGCGAACTCGGTCCCAGCGGACGTCGCACACTGGTAGTTGTTCGAAACGATCTGGGCCTGGGCGATCCCGTTGGCGTTGATCTCACGGTCGATGAGGAACACCGGGATGTGCGCCGCTTCCGCCAGCTTCACGGCGGCGATCGACGCATCGGCTCCCGCGTTGTCCATAACGATGGCCGCGGCCTTGCTCGAGATCGCCGTCTGGACCTCCTGGAGCTGGACGCTCGGGTCGTCGTTGTGCACCAACGAGTTCGTCTGGTAACCGAGTTCCTTGGCCTTGGCGACCGCGGCATCGGCTTCCGCCTTGAAGAACTGGTTGCTGTGCGACGGGGTGATGACGACGATGAGTTTGCTCGAGTTGCCCTGCGCGAAGGCCTGTCCAGCGGCAAGGGCGAACAACCCGACCAACACGACAGCGAAGAGTGCGACGCGGGACATCGGCTTGGCTCGTTGATTCATGCTCTTTCCTCCCTGGTCTCGAACGACCGACTAAGCTGTTCCTTCGAAATGCATTGGGAACGCGCACCGAGATGCCTCCCTTCGCATCACCCCCTCTCGGCCGCAGCGCGTTCGGCGCGCCGTTGCAGTTGATCGATGGCGACCGCCACGATGATCACGGCACCCGTGATCACGGTCTGCCAGAAATCGGAGACGCCCAGCAGGACCATCCCGTTCCAGAGAACGCCGAGAACGAAGGCCCCGATGATGGTGCCTCCCACGGTGCCAACGCCTCCGAACAAGGAAGTGCCGCCGAGCACCACCACGGCGATCGCGTTCAGCTCATAGGATGTGCCCGTGGCCGGATTCGACGCAGCGAGCCTGGAAGCGATGATGAGCCCCGCCAAGGCCGCGCACACGCCGGAGATGGCGTACGTGAGAACTTTGATGCGGTCCACACGAACGCCCGAGAGCTGCGCCGCCGGCTCGTTCCCACCCACGGCATACACCTGGCGACCGAAGACCGTACGACCCGCGAGCAGAGCAGCGAGGATCGCCACCAACACCATGATCCAGATGGACACGGGAAGCTCGAGAATCCGCGCCGTTCCGAGCGCCAGGAAGCCCGTGTTGCCCAGCGCCGCGCGCCCGGTCAGGTTCCCGTAGGTGGCGCCGTTCGAGATGAGCTCAGCAGCGCCGCGCGCCACGTAGAGCATGCCGAGCGTCTGGATGAACGGCGTCACGCGTAGACGCGTGATGAAGACCCCGTTGAGCACGCCGACGAGTCCTCCTACGACCAGGGTGATCAAGCCGACGATCCACACGTTGAAGAACAGCGCTACATGCAGGCCAGGTACCCGAAGCCCCTGCGAGATCAGCGCACCGGCGAGCATCGCAGCAAGCCCGGTCACAGATCCCACGGAGAGGTCAATGCCGGCAGCCAGGATGACGAACGTTTCACCCACACCCAGGATGGCGAAGACCGCCACCTGTTCGGCCACGATGATCAGGTTCCGTGTGGTCAAGAAGCTCCGGGCCGTGACCGAGAAGAGCACGACCAGGAGAACGAGCGCCACGTA
>CAZFIS010000249.1:0-3776 GCA_964519125.1 uncultured Gemmatimonadaceae bacterium
ACGTCTCCGTCGCTCCACGTGCGCTGGACGGTCGCCCATGTGCCGGGCTCGGCACGCACGCTCGCGGCCGTGCCATTGACCTTGACGGAGACGTCGCGCGCCCACAGCGGCACGCGGAAGCGCAGCGGAAAGTCCGCGCTCTCGGCCGTCGAGAGCGTCAGCTTCGTCGTCTCCTGGTCCGGATAGCGGGTCTCCTGCACGAGCCTCACCTCACCGGCCGGACCCTTCCACGTCACCTCGGACGGGAGGAAGAGGTTCACGTACAGGCCCCGGTCATCCTGGAAGTACACGAGGTCGTGATAGGCGGCCAGGTTCTGGATCAGCGTCCCGGAGCAGCAGGCAAAGGTATCGTACAGGTAGACCCGCATGCCTCCGCCCACCCGGTAGTCCGCATAGTAGAAGTTGTGGCCGTCGGGCTGGAGCGGGAGCATCATGCCGACGCCGTTGTAGACGAGGCGCTCGGCCCAGTCTCCGTAACGCGCGTCGCCGGTGAAGCGCATCAAGTAGCGCGAGAGCTTGAAGCCCGCCCACGATCCGCATCCGATCTCGGTGGTGTCGGAGCGCGTGTCGAGCGCATGGCCGAGGCTCCCGTTCGGCGTCATGAACCGCTCGTTCGGGCCGTACCCCCCGGTGCTGTAGACCTGTGTGTTCTGGAGGTACTCGTAGGCGTTCTTCGCCTCGGTGAGGAACGTTTCGTCCCCGGTGACCTCGTACGCCGCCGACAGGCTCGAGAGCGTATTCACGTGGCTGTAGGCGTGACAGCCGTGGGCGTTCGGTGGCGCGGACGTCTTCTCGAACATCCCCCAGTAATACGGATAGTGCCACACCGCGGCGAAGTCGCGATACCTGGCGTTTCCCGTCAGCAGGTAGGCGCGGTAGAGGTTCTCCGAGAGCGTGTACCACTCGGTGGGAGAGCCCTGGCTGCGCCGGACCGGGTCGAAGGGGAGGTTCTCGCGGCTCAGCGTGCGGGTCGCCGTGTCCACGCCGCGCTCCAGCACGTCGAGCGCCTCCTCGTGGTCCGCGTAGCGCGCGAGATCCACGAGACCGCACACGACCTTGTCCCAGGTGTAGTGACGCGGCGCCAGAGCCCCGTCGGCCGGGAGCGTCTTCGTCCACTCGGTGAAGAGGTACACGGCCTTGTCGCGGAGGGCCGTGTCACCGGTCGCGCGGTACATCTGGCTCATTCCCGAGAGCCATTGGCCGAACACCATGTCGCTCGTGGGACGGGACCACCCTCCGAGCGCGTGCCCCGGCGCCGGGAGCCCCGCTGCCGCGCGATATCCGTGCAGGATGTCCTCGTTCGGGATGTCGTGGTACGTGTCGCGGTTGGTGCGGTACTGCTCGCGCCAGTGGCTCGGCCCGAGACGCACGCCGGCGTAGTCGAAGGTCCTCAGGGGGATGGTCGCCCCGCTTCGGGAGGCGCCGGCCGCCCCCGGGCCCGTGCGGGCGTTCGCCACGTGCGCCAGCGCTCCGGCGGCGGCGGGGAGGGAAGCGAGGAACTCACGCCGGTTCACGTCTGCCATGGAAGATCTCCCACCGCATGATTCTGATCTGCCCGTACGGGCTCACCGCCAGTACGAGCGCCCCTCGGCCGTCTTCAGGAGCGCCGCCCCGTCCGCCGGCAGGAGGTACCTCTCCTTCTCCAGCGAGTCGATGGCTGCCTGGTACTTGCGGAGATAGACGGCGCGCGTCGGATAGCGCTCCAGGATCGAGCGCCGGGGATCGCCGGAGGCCTTCCGGTCGGCCGGCGTGCGAGGGAATGCCAGGTAGCTGCCCATCCAGCGCGTGAGCATGCCGTCCGCGCCCCAGGCCTTGGTGCGCAGATTCCACCCGGTGTACGTGGCGACCGGTACCGCCACATCGGGAAGTCGGATGCCGCCACGGTCGATGCCGTCGGCATCGGGGACCGGAACCAGCGTTCGGTACCGCGGGCCGGTCTTCGGCGGAACGTTGTCCGCGATGCCCTCGCTCTGCCAGCGCGGTCCCAGGTCGAGCCGATAGGGGGCATAGTGGACCCTCGGCACCCGCACTCCGGGGATCTTGGGGAATGCACGCCGTGCCGAGTCGGCGCTGACGAGCGTCCCGCCGGCGATCGTCGGATAGCGGCTCGGCGGGGGCTCGATGCCGTTGCCGACCCAGGTGTCCAACGCCACGAGCAGCGCCCGGCTCACAGGGCTTCGGCTCAGGTGGTTGAGGGGATTGTCGTAGTGCCCCCCGGCGATGGCGGCATGCGCCGCGCCCGCGACCATGTAGATGCGCACGCTCGAGTCGACGGGCAGGTCGCGCGTGCCTTCCACATCCGTGTGGAGGAGGGACGCCGCCCGGCTCCAGTACTCGGTGGACGTCTGCTCGTAGAACATCTTCGGGACGAAGCCCTCCCCCCGGGCGCGGTCGAGCTCACTGCCGTGCTGGCCCGTGAGCGGATCGACTTCGGGCGTCGACGTGAAGGGGAAGAAGTCCGAGGGATAGAGGTTCTCCTCGTGCTGGCTCCCGTGGTCGGTGGTCTGCCAGAACCGGTAGTTGAACAACCCTTTGCCCCCACCGGCCACCTCCATCAGGACGCCATCGAACACGGGGCGTCCCTTCGTGTCGACGTCGAAACCTTCCCAGACGAAGTGGTTGAGAAAGCGGGCCGACTGCGAGACGCCGAATCCGTACGCGTGCCGGATCGCGCCGGCCAGCGGATTCGGATCGCCCGCCGCGTCGGCCGTGGCGTAGCGGAAGAACGACACAGGATCGCGCACCGCTGCGAGGCCGAGCCCCGTCACACGGGGATTGCGGCCCACATACACGAGGTCGTAGAGCCAGCCGAGCCGGAAGCCCGCCTTCACGTAGACGCGGGTGGAATCAGGCACGACCCGTCCGTGCTCCCAGCGCGCGAAGGCCCACTGATCGCGCGGGATGACGGTGGGCGCGGCGTCGCGGTAGGGTCGCATCGTGAGCGTCGCGTCGCTGTTGTCGAGCGAGACGGACGGGTAGGCGCGCGATCCTCCCCAGTCGAACGGAATGCTGTGCAGGATCGAGTCGGCCGGGGCGTGCGTGCGGGTCACGAAGTCGTTGCGGTAGAGCTGATAGCCGCCGCTCTCGATCTCGGCGTAGATCCGGCCCGTGATCGTGCGGCCGTGATCGGTCGCCACGGGCATGTCCGCCGTGAGGCGTCCGCCGCCCGGGAGCACGTCCCCGCTCCAGCCGGTCCACAGCACCGAGTAGCCGCGCTCCATCAGGAACCCGTTCCCGGCCTGGTCCGGATCGTTGCCGCCCACTCCATCGAACGTTCCCATGGCGACCTTGTTGCCGCGGTTGTGCACGTCGTAGAGGAGACGGCCGTTCCCCTTCGAGGGGTCGACGGGCTTCAGCAGGTAGAAGTCGGTCCGGAACTCCACCATCCCGTGCGCGTCGCGCGGCGCGAGCGTCAGGTCGTGGATCCTCCCGTTGGCGGGGTCGTTCGGGTCGACCTCGACCCACAGGCTCCCGACGAGCTTCTCGTAGGGGCCCACCGAGCCGAACGCCTTGCCGCCCGCGAACGGCTCACGGCGGTCGATACGCATGCGGACGACCTGCGCCGCGAGCGGCGGCACGAGCGGCGGCACGACGAGAGCCGCCAGGACGACCGCCATCGGCAGCGCGAGAACGAGGCTCCGCGCCGGCCGCTTCATTCGGCCGGCTCCTCGGCCGGCGCCTGCGGCCCGCTACGCGAGGAGCGGCTCGCTCGCCACGCCAGCCAGAGCATGACGATCCCGAAGACGACGAGGACGAGCCCCCACCACAGGTTGATG
>CAZFIS010000250.1:0-2366 GCA_964519125.1 uncultured Gemmatimonadaceae bacterium
TGGCTGGTACTTTTGTTGGCACCGGAGCTGGCCGTCAGCGGGTCCTGGAAGTTGACCGGAATCATGGATTGCCCGTCCAGCTGCCGGAGGCGCTCGAGGCGCACCGAGTCGAAGGCTCCCTGGAATCGAAGGCGCTGACCGTTCAGCAGGACCCAATCTCCCGGTTCGAGCCCCAGGGTCTTTTGGACGATGGCCGGCAAAAAGACTCCCCCGCTTCGCAGGGCCTCCATGGAGGAAGGGACGGAGGCGGAACCCAGGGCCTCGGCGAGCTCGGGCCACTTCTGCAGCTCGCTGGCGGGGATGCCCATGACTGCATCGAGGGTCAGACTCTTTCCGCTCCGAGGATGCGCCACGCTGACCCGTTCGGTCTCGTCGGCGTCCCGCACCAGCCAATAGTGTGGGGCAATCAGGCCGCCCTTTCCCTGTTGACCGTTCAGCATGTCGAGCACGGACAGGCTCTGCTGGTTGCCCTGCTGCGTTTCGATGCGGATCGACGTCTCGGACTGGTAGACCGGCACGGTCCAGTACGTGTAGGCGCCGACGGCCCCCACCACGACCACGAGGGAGACCGCGATGAGAAGCCAATTGCGGACGAGGAGGTTCCAGACGTCGCGAAGGTGGATCTCGTCCTCGTCGAGGCGCGTTCCGGGGGTCGGGCCGGCGGGTTGGTCCATGGGGTTCCGAGGGCCTAGCGGCGAAGGAAGAAGATGATGAGGGTCACGGTCGCGCCGATCGTCGTCGCCACGACGTTGGAGTGGATGCTGATCCAGCTGCGCTCCGGCACGTACAGGTCGTCGCCGGACTGGAGGGGAAGGTCGGCGATGCGCGTGCTCCGGGTGATGTTCAAGGCCACGGTCTTGCCATCCCGGATGATGCGAACCTTGTCGGGCTTGCCGATGGGCGTCGGGCCCCCGGCCATCGCGATCGCGTCGGCCAGCGTGACGGTCGGATCCACTGGATAGAGCCCCGGCTTCATGACCGCCCCGGTGATGCGCACGCGGCGGAGCACCGTGACCTGGATCGACGGGTTCTTCAGGTACTTGCGGTAGTCCACGAGGAGCTTCTCGCGCAGACTCTCCGGGGTGTCGCTCAGGACGTGGTACTCTCCCACGAGCGGAAAGACCACCGTGCCCGCCTCATCGACGTTGAAATCTCCGGACATGTCGGGCTCACGCCAGATCGCGATGCGCACCACGTCACCGGGCTTGATCGTCGGATCGTGGCCGGAGGCGTTGGGCACCTGAGCGCTGGCCGGAACGGCCAGGCACGCCAAGGCCAGGGCCGCGATGAGCGTAGGAATCTTCACGCTCTACCTAGGATGGAAAGAGGAAGGGGTCGTCACGTCGGGCGTGAACGTCTGGAAACATACGGCACAAGCCAAAAATCTACCACCATCCCCGTGGGACCAACAACGCGGGGGGAAGGTTCCCGCGATCACATCACCGGCTCCAGTCTCCCTCGCTCGATGGCCCGTTCAGAGTCTTCCCAGGGACTTCCACACCCCGTCGAGCACCCTCCGCGGGATGTCCGCCTCGCGTTTCCAGACGCCCGACGCGGTCCGCCAATCCGGATCCGCACCGAGGCGGCGGTTCTCGGCGATGAGAACCTCGACCCGGTCGGCGTCCGGCAGGCCCTCACCGTGTTCGACGTTTCCGCGGAAGCGTCCTGCTCCGTCGGTGCTACGCGGGCCCACCCCCGTCACCGTCGGCGTCTCGGGCACGGGCACCCCTCGACGGTCGTAGAACACCGGCCTGCCGCCGGGCCACGGGTTCAGCTCCAGGTGGAAGCCCTCCTCGTGGAGCAGACGGTGGTGGTCGTGGAACAGCAGGATGAGGTTGTCCAATTTCGTCGCGCCACCGTCCGCCCAGTGCACCACGTGATGCGCGTCGGTGAACCGCGACCCGCATCCTGGAAAGCGGCAGCCGCGGTCGCGGGCTTCGAGCGCGCGGCGGATCGCCGGGGGAATCGTGCGCGTGCGGCGGCCCACGTCGAGGATCGAGCCGCTGGGCGCATGCGCGATCTCCACCGTGCTCGCGTCGCAGGCAAGCCTCCTCGACGTTTCCGCGGCAACGCGCGTGCCGTCCTCCAACTCCGACATTCCCGGCTCGGCGTGCCGCTCGAGCGTGGCCGGCTCGACGTGCAGTACCACCTGGTAGCGCTCAGCGCGTGAGCCGCTCAGGGGCCCATCCCCCTCGAAGCCCGCGGCCAGGGCTCGCTCCGCGAGGAGCGCCAGGGCGTCGGCGCGGCGCTGCGCGGGCGTGACGTCGGGCAGGGACGGGGAGCCGCTCGCTTCTGCTGCGGCTTCGATCGCGCGCATGAGCAGGGCGCCGGCCTCGGGGTCCAGCCGTCCGTGCACCACATACATC
>CAZFIS010000250.1:2466-3769 GCA_964519125.1 uncultured Gemmatimonadaceae bacterium
TTGAGCCATAACAACTTGACCATGTCATGCACTCAATCTAAGGGGTGGTTTCGGGAGCCTCTGGAAGCGCCTGTGAGGGCCGGGGAGGACCGAGCGCAACGCGCGAGGAGCGTGGATGCGAGAACGGCCGTCAGGCGGGGAACAGGGCGCTTCTACGTCCGCGTCCGACAGGCATCCGGGGTGGACCGCTACGGCGGTCCTCGAAAGGTGTCCATAGCTGCATGGGACGTTCGCGCCGACCCAACCTGTGCACGGCGGCGCCCTCGTGCTGGAGTCGGGCTGCCGCGGTGTGCCCGATCGATTACATTGACCCCCCGGCGAATTCTCCCTCGTGGCACCGTCGCCCTGTTCTGGACCCTCCTCCTGGCTCTGCCGCTCACGCTGGCCGCCCAGTCCACTCCCTACGTTCCGAACCTGGACCCCGCGTACCAGGATCTCGACGCGCTCGTGGCGGACGGGTTGGTGCCCGGCGCGATCCACGCGGAGCGGCCGGTTTCGCGACTGACGCTCGCGCGTTGGATCGTGGAGGCTCGCACGCGGGCCAAGGCCGCCTCCGCGCCGCTCCCCGCGCGGTTCCGGGAGGCGCTCGATCGCCTCGAGACGCGCTTCGCCCCGGAGATCCGCACGCTCTGCCCGGACGGTCGCTCGGCCTGCTCGGCCGTGCCGACCCGGGCGGTGCTCCGCACGGCCAGCACGGACGCCACCTGGTCGAACAGCCCGCCCCGGGCGGTTCCCACGCCCTACGGGGACGGCACGAGCTACATCGACGCGGCGCTGAACCCACTCCTCCAGGACAACCAGGGCCGCCGGCTGGCCGACGGCGAGACGCTCGGCGCCGAGGCCTCGATGGACGTCGTGTTCGGACGGCACTTCTCCGGCGAGATCTACCCTCGCGTGTGGGCGTCCCATGTCGCGGCGGGTCCCGACACCGGCACCACCGGCGGCGTCACGCTCGAGGACGGCTACCTCCGCGGCGTCTTCGGCAACCTCGCCGTCGACCTCGGACGCAACCAGGTCGAGCAGGGGCAGGGAAGGGAGGGAGGGCCGGTTCTCTCCTACAACCCACGCGGCCTGGACCTCGTGCGCCTCTCTCTCGACCGGCCTGCGCGTCTGCCGGGGTTCCTCCGGGGGCTCGGCCCCGTCGAGGGCAGCGCCCTCGTGGCCGACCTCGGCAGAGGCTCCGCCACGCCGCACAGCAAGCTCATCGTCTTCGACGGGAGCATCCACCCACACCCCAACCTGGAGCTCGGCCTCACGCTCGAGAACCACCAGGGGGGGCAGAACGCGCCGACGGCCACGTTCA
>CAZFIS010000251.1:0-3755 GCA_964519125.1 uncultured Gemmatimonadaceae bacterium
CAAGGCGGGAGCGTACGGGATCCAGGGGCTTGGGGCCTCCTTGGTCGAGGGGATGGAGGGCGACTACTATTCGGTCGTCGGTCTGCCTCTCGGCCGCCTGCTGGAGCTCTTCGAGGCGACCGGCTGGCAGTACGCGTTCGGCCGCCTCGAGGCGCGCGGCGGGCCCGGATCCTCCAACCGCGAAGGGCCATGAGCGTTCCCGCCGTCCTCGCCATCGACCAGGGCACCACCGGCTCGACCGCGCTCGTCGTCGCGCGGGACGGCCGCATCCTCGGACGAGCCTATTCGGAGTTCACGCAGCACTTCCCCCGGCCCGGGTGGGTGGAGCACGACGCCGGGGAGATCTGGAACGTGACGCGCCGTGTCGCGCTGGAGGCCCTGGAGGGCGCCCGCGAGGCCGACGTCCGCTCGCTCGGGATCACGAACCAGCGCGAGACGGTGGTCCTGTGGGACCGGGAGACGCTCGAGCCGGTGCATCCCGCCATCGTCTGGCAGGACCGGCGCACGACGCCGATCTGCCGCGAGCTGAAGGAAGCCGGCCATGAGGCCGAGGTCAGGCGGCGCACGGGGCTCGTCCTGGATCCCTACTTCTCGGCGACGAAGGTCGCATGGATCCTGCGGGAGCACCCCGAGCTGCGTGCCCGCGCCGAGGGGGGCGATCTGGCGTTGGGCACGATCGACAGTTGGCTCATCGCGCGGCTCACGGACGGAGCGGTGCACGCGACCGATCCGACCAACGCGTCGCGCACGCTCCTCTTCAACCTGCACCAGGCGGGTTGGGATCCGTGGCTCCTGGACCTGCTCGGCGTTCCCGCGGCGCTCCTGCCCGAGATCCGGGCCAGCTCGGGCCGGGTCGGCACGACGACGGGCCGCCACCTCGGCCTCGACGTTCCGATCTCGGGCATCGCCGGAGACCAGCACGCCGCGCTCTTCGGGCAGGGGTGCTGGGAGCGGGGACTCGCCAAGAACACGTACGGCACCGGGGCCTTTCTGCTCCTCTATACGGGCTCGGAGCCGGTCGCCTCGGAGCACGGCCTCCTCACCACGGCCGCGTGCGACCGCCAGGGCGGACTGGCCTATGCGCTCGAGGGATCGATCTTCATCGCCGGCGCCGCCATCCAGTGGCTCCGCGACGGCCTGGGCCTCCTGGAGCGGGCGCCCGAGTCCGAGGCGCTCGCGCGCTCCGTGGAGGACAACGGAGACGTCTACTTCGTGCCCTCGTTCGTCGGCCTGGGCGCGCCCCACTGGGAGCCCGACGCTCGCGGCACCCTGGTCGGCCTCACGCGTGGGAGCACCCGTGCGCACGTGGTACGGGCGGCGCTCGAGTCGATGGCCTACGCCACCGAGGAGGTCCTGCGGGCCATGGAGGCCGACTCCGGCGTCGAGGCCGAGGAGGTGCGCGTGGACGGAGGCGCGGCGCTCAACGATTGGCTGATGCAGTTCCAGGCCGACGTCGTGGGCCTTCCCGTGCGGCGGCCGGCGATCGTCGAGACGACGGCGCTCGGGGCCGCGGCGCTGGCCGGTATGGCCGAGGGGGTCTGGGAGGACGCCGTCGCGTTTCTCGAGGCACAGGGCGAATCGTCCCGCTTCGAGCCCTCCATGGCGTCCTCCAGGCGCGGCGAGCTCCTGAGCGGGTGGGCGCGGGCGGTACGAGCCGCGATCTCTTGGGCACGGGACGGGGCGGCCACGTGAGTGAGGTCCCGGCCCCGGCGCCCTACCGGATTGCCGTCGTCGGTGCTTCTCAGGCGGCCGAGGAGGATCTCGCGAACGCCCACCGGCTCGGTGCCGCGCTCGCCAAGCTCGGTGCCGTCGTCCTGTGCGGAGGGCGGGGCGGGGTGATGGAGGCTGCAGCGCGGGGCGCCGCCGAAGCGGGAGGTCTCACCCTGGGGTTCCTTCCTGGTGCCGATCCCGGGGACGCGAACCCCTGGATCACGCTCCCTCTGGCCACGGGCCTCGGTGAGGCTCGCAACGCGCTCGTGGTGGGCTCGTCGGAAGCTGTCGTGGCCGTCGGGGGCTCCTGGGGCACGCTGTCCGAGATTTCGCTCGCGCGCAGGATGGGCCTCGACGTGGGAACGCTCGGAACCCCTCCGGCCCAGGGCCTAGGCCTTCCGGCCCTGGCGGATCCCGACCACGCGGCCGCGTGGGCGGTGGCAAATGCCCGACGCCGGCGTGGGGAGACCCCCCGTTCCAAGTAGGTGTTGTTACGGAGAGAAGTTTGGGGGGTTTCCTGACTGGTCCCTCCCTCGCCGGCAGGGCTAGATTCCAGCGGTCGGAAAAGGGCGCGCGATGCTGCGCACCGCTCGGAACATCCCCCCCGCAGGGGGGAAGAAGAGGCGAACCCGGGCCGGCCGACAGGAAGGCTGCGGGAAGTAGAACTTCGGGGCTCAGGGGTCGCCTGCTCCGCACCCGGAATCGCATCCGAAGGAGTCGTGATGAACATGAAGCACGGCCGGTTCATGGTGGGGCTGGTGGGTGTGGCCGCCGTGGTTTCGTACCTGATATGGACCGGGGTGAGTCAGACGATGGTCTACTACCTCACCCCGTCCGAGCTCCTGGCCCGTGTCGAGGCCGATCCCTCCTTCCGCGACGTGGGTGTCAAGGTCAGCGGGAAGGTGGTGCAAGGCTCCTACGAACGCGTTCCGGGACCGGTCCTCATCCAGCGCTTCCGGGTCGAGGATCTCCAGCACCCGTCCGTGACGTTCCCGGTCGAATACCGGGACGACCTTCCGGAGACCTTCACCGATCACTCGGATGTGGTCCTGGAGGGCCGGCTCGGCAAGGACGGGGTCTTCCAGGCCACCACGCTGCTCACCAAGTGCGGTAGTCGCTACGAGGCGACTCCGGAGGAATTGAGGAAGTGACCGTCATCGGGGAATTCGCCCTGTGGATCGCCCTGCCCGTCGCGATCTGGGGCATGGTCCTCGGCTTCACGGGCGGGTACAAGCAGCGCGGCGATCTGGTCCTGAGCGCGGAGCGGAGCATTTACGCGGTGGCGTTCCTCCTGGCCGTCGCCTCCGCCGGCGTCATCGCCGCCTTCGTGGGCGACAAGTTCCAGTACTGGTATGTCGCCAACTACTCCAACCGCGAGCTCCAGACCTTCTACAAGGTGGCCGGGCTGTGGGCGGGGCAGCGGGGCTCTCTGCTCTTCTGGGCTCTCCTGCTCTCGGGCTTCTCGTCGGTAGCGGTCTTCACCAACCGTCACAAGAACCGGGAGTTCATGCCCTACGTGGCGGGCGTGCTCCAGGGCATCCTGACGTTCTTCCTCGTCGTCCTGCTGTTCGCGAAGGTGAACCCGTTCGAGCTCCTCGGATTCACCCCGGCGAATGGACAGGGGCTGAATCCGCAGCTCCAGAACTACTGGATGACGATCCACCCGCCCATGCTCTACTTGGGCTTCACGTCCTTCGCCATCCCGTTCGCATTCGGCATGGCGGCGCTCATGAGTGGCCGTCTGGACGCGCGGTGGATTCATCTGACGCGGCGCTGGATCCTGGTGAGCTGGATGTTCCTCACCATCGGCATCATCCTCGGGATGCGGTGGGCGTACGAGGAGTTGGGTTGGGGCGGGTACTGGTTCTGGGACCCGGTCGAAAACGCGTCGCTGCTTCCCTGGCTCGCGGCGACCGCCTTCCTCCACTCCATCCAGATCCAGGAGAATCGGGGGATGCTGAAGGTGTGGAACATGTCGCTCGTGGTCCTCACCTTCCTGCTCACGATCTTCGCGACGTTCCTGACCCGCTCGGGGCTCATCGAGT
>CAZFIS010000252.1:0-3746 GCA_964519125.1 uncultured Gemmatimonadaceae bacterium
GCGTCGACGCAGGCGGTGGATCAGGTGGTGGCGGCGATGCGGTCGGAGTTCTGACGCCCACCCTACCTGTCCTCGGTTCGGTCACCCGCTGCGTCCAGCCCGGAGGACGACCACGGGGAACACCTGGGTCGTGGCCGAGTCCGAACCAATTCGGTCTCGCCGTGCGCCCTCGATGGCCCACAGGCGCCTTCTAGGAGCGTGCTCGCAAACGCTGCGGGGCATGCAGCGGTACACGAAGGCGGAAGTGCCCGCGCTCCCCGTCGGCGGAGTCCACCACCGAGAGGGTGTGCGAAGCCCTGTGCGTGTCGACCCCGATGACGAAACCCATCCTGTCCACGAGCCCACCAGCACGCATGCCGCAATTCCCGTAGGCATAGTGGTGCGTCCGGTGTGGGCGCCGCAGGCAGGACTGTAGCGGGTCACGCCGATTCGAGTGCGGACAGGCTTCCGATCAAGCCAGTCCCGGTGTTCGCGCCGGCGCCCCGGAAGACGAAATCTATCCTGAGCAAGAGCAGTCGCTCCCGACCGCCAATGCGTATACAAGTTGCAGCCGGCGGTTTCCTGGAACCACCCTGACAGACAGTCCGCTCCCAAGAGCGGGATTGAGCGACCATTACAGCGTCCTTTCCTCAACCTCCTACGACGGCCGCGATGCAGGCGTCCATGTACGCATCGTATGTCTCACCTGATAGGGCAGGCAGATTCCTCAGTTTCTTCAAGGCAGCGATGACAATCCCGAGTCCGAACTTCACCCCGACCCCCGGCACCGTTGCGATGAGCGCGGCGAGCCCTAGGTACACCGCGATCTCGAACAGCACGAGGACCACGAGCACGCCCGCGCACAGCAGTCGCACGCCGAACGCCTCCTCGACCTTGATGAGATCACCTTCGGGGATCGTCTGGAGTTCCAACTCTTCGCTGTCATCCTGCGCGAGGAGCGGTCGTGGCGGCACCCGCGGTTCGGAAAGCACGCTGCGTTGTTGGACTGCACCTCCCATGCCATTCCACAGCATGCCAACGGTCTCACCGGTTTGCGGATCGATTCGCCACCATGCCGGTGTTGCCGGTCGTGAAACAGGTGGAAGTACGATCACGTAACCAGCGGCCAGCTCGTGCTCGATCAACTCCTGAACGTGTGACGGCAGTTGCGACACTGCGCTCGAATCTACGACGTCAGGGCGCAGTACCACGGGCAGCCCATTGGGACTCTCGACGAAGAGGCTTGCTGCCGTCACAGCCGGCGAGCCAGACAGGGCCGAAAGGTAGACGCCCTCCTGGAGTCCTTCGCGCACACCTGCACGGAGAGCCAGATCGGGACGGGCCTCAACGACCGAGCCACTCGCGTCGAGGACCCGCCAAGGGCTCTGAGCGAGGTCGATCGACCGATTCGTCGCGGGACCAGCCATCCCCTGCTGAAAGAGCACCACGGCCGGAGCGTTTCGGAACCGGACCACACCGTCATCAATGGGACCACGGTCGAAGCTCGCCATCAAGTACGAGAGCTGGGCGGTTCGCGCGTTGATACGGCCGAGTTCGCCTCGCACGTAGCCCTGCGGGATAGGTCCGATCGTTGGCGCACCGTTCCCTTCAACCATGATGCGCTTGAGCAAAGGTTCGGCGTCGACGAGATCACTCAACAAGTGATCGAGCACGTATGCGTCGGGGAAGCGAGCTCCGTCAGCCGCTATGGCCACGCGCGTCCACAAGCGATCTCCGAAACCGTCATCGGGCTCATTCAGTCCGCGCGATGCGATGTCGTGGCGATGGCTCGTCGCTTCGCCGTCCGGACCTACGACCGAGACTTTGAGCCAGACGGATGTCACGCGTCTCGCTCGCGCGTCCTGGTCAGCAACGTTGCCGCCACCGATTCCGCCGAGGGCACCGGCCGCTCGGTTCGTGGCTTTGGCCTCAGCCTGGAACACCCCGGCAAACGGGCTCGCTGCGGCCTCAAGCGGAGCCACGTTGCCATCGAGGTCGAATGCTTGCGCACCGGCTGGGATCGCACCAGACACCAGAGGGAAGAACATGTTGGGCGTGCCGGGGCCCGCTTGTGGGTCGCGGCCCAAAATGGAATCTGGGACCAGGGTGACTGAAACGGTGGAGCCATTCAGGTTCGCTACCGGGCGTTCCCACGGAGCTATGAGGGCATGGGACTCCGTCTTGTCACCAGAGGTGACGTCCACGAAAGCCTCAACGCGCAGCCGGAACAACAGCCCTTGAGGGATCGTGTCCGTGAACGTTTCGTCCGGCCCGACCTGTGGCGGCTCGCCCGCAGGAAAACCAAGATGCACGTCCGTCCACGGAGCCGTCGGCGCGAGGCGATAGCGGACCCAGCAGTAATCGCGGGCTTCCGCCACCAATTCGTCCGTTGACTGACTTCGCCCGAGTTGGACACCGGCGGTCGAGAGACCATCTGTGATTCGCGCTGTGATGTCTGCGACGTACGTGTCGACTGCATCGGGCGATACCGGTCCCCACGCACCAGAAAGGTCCACAACTCTATCCACGGCGGTTTCGTCTGAACCGTTCGAGGTGCCCGCGATTGCATCGAGTTTGGACGAGTCTACCGAATCCGGGCGGGGCTCGACCTTCCTCCACATCGCGTTGACCAGACGTACGGCATCGTCCGGCCCGAGATTCCCCCGCGCGATAACGACGTCAAGGCCCGCGTCACGCAAGAGGTGCGCAAGCAGGAGGGATTGATCGAGGGAGTTGCCGGCCCGGCTCCTTAAGGTACCCGCCGCGCCGCGAAGCGCACCAGAGTATTCTTCGTACGCAATGTTGGACCGAACCCAATTCACGATCTCATCCGGCCCCGAGAACGCGAAATCGGATGAAAGGAGATCAACGTCGAACTGCCTTCGGTCGACGGCGTCTCGGACAGCTCGTATCCGGGTCATCGCCGTGTCGAAGTCGACCGGTGCCGATCCCTGGGGGTTGCCAGCCGCTTGGGCGATCGCGAACTGCGAAGCTCCTGGGGACAGCAGAATCAAGCCAAAGATCAGCAGCAGAACCAAGACGGAGCGGGTCGGCAATGGCGGGAAACGCATTTGTCACCACCCCTTTCGTGTTGTGGCGGACACGATGCCCGCTCGAGCCAACGAAGCGCCAAGACCCCGGGAGCCGTGTGGGCGCCAGCGCGGGAACCTGGTCCACCGAACTGACGCGCCTACCAACCGGGCGATCGCGCACCGCTCAACGTCGCACGGAGGTGCTGAGCCCGTTGCACGTACCCATGCGTGCATCAGGGGGCCATCAGCGTCCATTGGCCGTCACCTCGACCTCCTCTTCGGCCGACACTGCAACTGACCGAGATTCGGACTCGCCTCGAATTTGCAGCTGGTAGTGCCCGGCTGGCACCTGGACAGGGGGCCCGCCGACGTACCCTTCGTCGACCAGCGAGCCCTGGGTCGATATGATCTCGAAGATGATCCGCGAGCCCGATTTGATCTCCGCTCGCAGCTCGCTTGCGGAAGCCAGATTAGAGTAGCTAGCACCGGCCGCCTGCGCCAAGGATCGGAACCTGTCCTGGACGGCACCGTCTTCGATGCCGAGGGACACCATAGAAACACTGATACCAGCGCTAGCGAGGGTCTGCAGGGCAACGAGGGGATCACCCCCACACGACTCCTCACCGTCGGTCACCAGGAAGAGACGTGATCCACTTGGCGCTCTCCGCAGATCGTCGCCAACCGCCGCGATCGAGTCCGCCAACGGCGTCTGCGACAGCAGCTTCGGTTGGATGG
>CAZFIS010000253.1:0-3714 GCA_964519125.1 uncultured Gemmatimonadaceae bacterium
GAGTCCTCCAGGATCCCCAGGAAGAGGAAGAGGATGAGGATCTGGGGCAGGAAGATGACGACGGAGCCGACACCCGCGAAGACGCCGTTGATGATGAGCGAGCGGATCCAGGAGTCCGGCAGGAAGTTCCCCACCCAGTGCCCGCTCGTGGCGATCAGGTACTGGACGCCGTCCATGAGCGGCGTCGCCCACGAGAAGATCGCCTGGAAGACCAGCACCACGACCGCGAAGAAGACGACCGGACCCCAGACCTTGTGCAGAAGCACCGAGTCGAGCCGCTCGGTGAGGCGCGAGGGGCCCGCCGCTACGAAGCCGGCTCGCCGCCCGATCTCGCGGACGTGCTCGCGCCTGCGCCGGAAGACGTCCACGGTCGGCAGCACCACGCCGCGAGGGACGTTCGACACCGCGGGACACGGCCGCTCCGGAAGCGGGCCACGGCGCACGACGCCCTCGAGGAAGTCATGGACGGCGTCCAGCCCCCGCCCCGTCCGGACGGCGGCGCGCACGACATCCACCCCGAGTTCGCGGACCAGGAGGTCCTCGTCGATGTCCCCGCCGCGTGCCTCCAGCTCGTCACACATGTTGAGGATCAGCAGCGTCGGAATCCCCAGCTCGAGCACAGGCTCGCACAGCATGAGCTGCTGCTCGAAGCGGGTTACGTCCGTGATGAGGACGATGGCGTCGGGCACCCTGAGCCCCGGCGCCCTGCCCTCCAGCACGTCGCGGGTCACCTTCTCGTCCAGCGTGCGCGCGCTGAACCCGTTCACGCCCGGTAAATCGACGATGTCGAGGTCACCCCCGGCCGCGAGCCGGGCACGCCCCATCTTCTTCTCGACGGTCACGCCCGGGTAGTTCGCGACCTTCTGGCGCAGCCCGGTGAGCTGGTTGAAGAGCGTCGACTTCCCGGAGTTGGGCGGGCCGACGAGCGCCACCAGGGGGATGACCGAAGACGACCCGGCCGCGCGCGCGCCGAGGCTGGGCTGCTGGAGGGTGTCGAGGGCGGTGTCGTTCGGGGGAACCACGGTCGCGAAGCGGGTGGGGCGTCAGTCCTTCGGCGCGTTGGAGAGCCGTACGCACATACAGCCCGCCACCTCGCGTCGCAACGCCAGGAGGGAACCGTCCACGTCGACCACGGGATCACCGAACGGAGAGCGGCGCACCGGACAGAGGCGGCAGCCGGGGAGTACGCCCCGCTCCAGCAGCGGCTCGAGCTGCTCGTTGGGGAGGTCGATGCGGACCAGCTCCACGACCTGTCGCAGCGGGATGTCGGCCAGCCAGAGCTCGGGCTCTTCCTCGCGGGAGGAGTCCGGCGGCATCACCGCTTCGTCAAGCCGATCGGGATCCGTCGCCATGCGCGCCCTGATGGCAGGAGTTGAGAATGAATCTCAACGGAAGATACACCTTTGCACAGGTCGAGGGAAGCGCGGTCTGTGACATCCGTCACGACCCGAGCAGGTCGAGCTGCCCGTCGTCGTCTCCCAGCGGGCCCGGGGCGGGCGCGCCGTCGCGTCCCTCGCCGCGGGTCACCTCCACCACGCGGTCTCCGGTCGCGAGTTTCACGATGCGGCGACCCTGTGTCCGGCGTCCCTGCACGGAAACCGCTTCGGCATCGACGTGGCTGACCTGGCCGCCCGCCGTCACGACCACGATCTGGTCGCTCTCCAGAACCTCCAGGGCACACACCACGTTCGCGCCCTCCCCACCCGACGGCACCGCGAGGGTACCGAGCCCTCCTCGCTTCTGGAGCGGGAAGTCGTCGACCGGGGTTCTCTTCCCCATGCCCTGCTCGGTCACCGTGAGCACCGTGGACGCCCTCCGGATGAGAAGCATCCCCACCACCTCGTCGTCTCCGCGCAGGCCCATGCCCTTCACGCCCTGCGCGGTGCGGCCGACCACGGCGATCTCGCTCTCCGGAAAACGGATGGCCCGTCCGCCCCGCGAGAGCAGCATGACCTCGGACGTCCCGTCCGAGAGAGCCACCTCCAGGATCCGGTCGCCCTTCTTGAGGCCGGCGGCCTTCACGCCGCCCACGCGCGGGTTGGAGAAATCGGAGAGGGGCGTGCGCTTCACGACGCCTTTCCGGGACAGAAAGACGAGAAATCGGTCGGCGGCTCCCAGGTCGTCCACGGGCAGCATCGACACGATCGGATCGCCCCGGTCCGCTCCACTCACCAGCGAGTAGATGGACTGCCCTCTGGACGAGCGCCCGCTCTCCGGCACGTCCAGCACCGGCAGGAAATAGCCCTGGCCCTGCTCGCTGAACGCCAGAATCCACCCCCGTGTGCGCGCCGTGAAGATCCACTCGAGGTAATCCTCTTCGTAGCGCTCCATGCCCGACAGAGCCTTGCCCGAGGAGATCCGACGGCGATACAGGTGCATCGGCATGCGCTTGACGAAGCCCTCGTGGCTCACGGCCACGACGACATCCTCGTCGGCGAGCGTCTGCTCCACCGGAGCCTCGTCCTCCTCGCCGTCTTCGAGAATGACGGTGCGTCGCTCGTCCCCGTGCTCCTCCACGACCGCGCGCAGCTCGTCGAGCATGACCTCGAGCTGCCGCTCCTCCGAGGCGAGGATCTCGTCGAGCTCCGCGATGCGCACGTCGAGCTCGTTGAGGCGAGCCAGGAGCTGCGAGCGCTCCAGCTTCGTCAGCCTCGCGAGTCTCATGTCCAGGATCGCGCCGGCCTGGACCTCGCTCAGCCCGAAGCGGTCCTGGAGCCGCTCCGACGCCTCGGCGCGGTCGTCCGACGCACGGATGATCTTGATGACCTCGTCGATATGGTCCAGCGCGGCCAACAGCCCCTCGACGATGTGGCGCTCCGCGCGGGCCTTCTCGAGCTCGTGGCGCGAGCGCCGCTGGATGACCTCCACGCGGTGGTCGCGGAAGCGCTCGAGGATCTTCTTGAGATCGAACTCCCGCGGCTGTCCGTGGTCGAGGGCCAGCATGATCGCGCCGAATGTCTGCTGGAGGCTCGTCCGCTTGTAGAGCGAGCGCAGCGTGTGCGCGGGCTTCACGCCGCGCTTCAGCTCGATCACCAGCCGGATGCCGTCGCGGTCGGTCTCGTCGCGGATGTCGGAGATGTCCTCGAGCTTGCCCTTGCGTGCCAGGTCGGCGATCTGCTCGATGACCTTCGTCTTGGAGACCGCGTACGGCAGCTCCGTCACCACGAGCTGCTCCTTACCGCCGCGCAACGCTTCCTTGACGATGCGGGCACGCATGACCACACGCCCCCGCCCCGTCGTGTACATGTCGCGGATCCCGTCGGTGCCCACGATGAATCCCCCGGTCGGGAAGTCGGGTCCGGGGATGTGGCGCATGAGATCCTCGACCGTGCACTCCGGATCCACGACGAGCTGCCGCACCCCCGCTGCGATCTCGCGCAGGTTGTGCGGCGGCACGTTCGTGCTCATCCCCACCGCGATGCCCGAGGAGCCGTTCACCAGCAGGTTCGGGAACCGGCTCGGCAGGACGGTGGGCTCCGCCAGCCGGTCGTCGAAGTTGGGCTGGAAGTCGACGGTCTCGAGCTGGATGTCGTCCAGCAGCTCGAGGGCCATCGAGTGCAGGCGAGCCTCGGTGTAGCGGTAGGCCGCGGCGGAATCCCCGTCGATGGATCCGAAGTTGCCCTGGCCGTCGATGAGGGGGTAGCGCAGTGAGAAGTCCTGCACCATCCGCACCAGGGCCTCGTAGACGGCCGTATCGCCGTGTGGGTGGTACTT
>CAZFIS010000254.1:0-3700 GCA_964519125.1 uncultured Gemmatimonadaceae bacterium
GCTTGTCTAAAGCAACGCCACGGAAACCCAACTTGGCTTCCCGAGGATGCCTAACTAGCGACTAATTCGGCGGCGCAAATCCACGTCGGGAAACTCGCGCACCTCCGCAGTATCGCGAATGATGACGCAGCTCCCACAAATGACTGCACTTCTGCGAACCTGCGACCGGAGGATCCCATTCCGCAGTTGAAACAACCCGATTCGGCCCCAGGGCGTTCCACCTACGACAACGTTCGAGAGTTGCGAACCGGCGTACCCTCACAGACCACGGCCTCACATCTCATCGATGATTGCGCTTCTTCTCCCCGGCGCACCACTGTCTGTACCGGTTAGCCCGAAGCCGCGAGAGCGGCTTAAGCGCAACGCGGTTGTAATCGGCTGGCGATCGCTAAAGAGGCACTCGATGTAACTCAACCGCTCCTAGGGCACCGATTCTTCGAACTTAGGCGTCACATCGTTCTCAGCGGCGTCCGGTCGCTCGTTCACGAACTGGCCAAATGCAAACGCGAGGTATGCGGTAATGCCTCCACCGTAGGTAAACACGACTGGCATCCAGTCGTGAGCATGGAGGCCGGCGTAGAACGGGGCGACGGTGAACGTGACCGGAAAGAACATGAAACCCACTACCAACCCCCAGAATCCGGCGGCCTGTTCGACAATCGACATCGAGATGAACAGCGCGAATAGTCCCACCGCTCCCCCGAACGTGACAGCCAACACCTGAATACCAGAGCCGGCTGAGCGAACGGTCCTGTCAACCCAAGGATGACACTTCTCAGCGCCGCTCGACGCCGTTGAAACTCTCCTATTCCGGCCCGCCACCCACCCTAGGGCTAAGGCGAAAATTATCAGGACGTTCGTCTCGATGTCGGAACCTGACACGTAGCCGGTCAGGCGGTTGATGATCGCCACAACTGAAAGCCACACCAGGGCAACGACGATAAGGCCGCCGACTACTCTCGCCGGGCGAGCCCGCCTTGACTCAACCCATACCGCAAGCATTCCGAGCAATGCCGCCTGGCTGATCATGAGAATGAGCCCAAACATGAAATCCCCGACGTCTGCCATCGTGCTCACTCCTCCGGGCGTGTGGCTAACCCCGCATGGGAGCTAGACTGAACCAGATACAGCCAGGACGACAGATCTCAGAGCCCTCATCTCGAGCCGGAAGACGCTCCGTACGGTGGGCGCTGGCCGATAACGTTCTTTGGTTGCCGACGTCCGCCGCAGGCGGATGTCCCGGAGCGAAGCGGAGGGCAAGGGCGTGCAGCGCCCGTAGCGGCCACCGTTTGTTAGCCGAAGACGCGGCCCATGTGGTGAGCGTCCACGTGCCCTGCTTCGGCGACTAATCTATGGCGTTCCCAGCGCTTGGATTCTCACCGTCTGGAGTCCAGGCTACCCATGGGGTGTCCAATCGACCGCAGGTACTCGAGGATTCGGGGCAGGCGGTCTTCGTACTCGGCTGCAAAGCGCTCAAGCAACTCATTGATCCTGCGCATCTGCGGCGCGTCGAATCGGGGCTCCAAAAGGTAGGTGTCAGGGTCCTCGCCCGGATCCAACTCCTGCCATGCCCAATCCCGCTTGGCCTGGTCCATGGGAGGTCCAAGTTCTGGGTCGAGAACGACAAATTCCGCGGCTTCCTCACTAAGTCCGCACCGATGCACGAGAAAGCTCTTGCAGTAGCGGACGAAATTGTTCATCACGTTCGTCATGTTGTCGCTCGCGTCGGGGACGGCTGCGGGTGCGTGCCGGCGGATCATTTCGTTGCCTACGACATTGACGGCAACGAGACCGATCGGAACCCATCCGATAGTCCAGTGACCACTCGCCAGCAACAGGATGGAGGCGACTGGCCAGGTGATGAGTCCTCTGGGATTCAGCCCAGCCCAAAGGAGGATAGGCGTGGCCAGATAGACTACGGGCAAATAGTTCCGCCCTGCCGCAGACGGAACAGACACAGCGGCAGCACCTTCGATGATGCAATACGCGGTCATGCCGATTGCCACGACAATTCTGAGAAGCATGTCTTCAAATCCCTAATCTCACACCATGTCGGTCTTGCTAATCGGTTGAGCGTTTTCGGCTAACGACTGATCCCCGCCCCCCTCACCCCCACCCCGCCCTGATCGTGAAAACCCGGTTCCTCCTGTCGCTCGCCCTGCCGATCGCGAGCAGGCCGAGCGCGTAAAGGAGGCCGACGCACAGCTTCACCTTCACCGCAACAGCGAAGTCGACCCCAAAGCCGCCCATCGCGAGGGGATGCCCACCCTGAGCAGAACAGGGATCTCGATGGTGTCGATGTTGAAATTGACCTTCATGCCCTGGCCGAAGTCCGTCGCGCCTTTCTGCGCATAGGCTCCCATCTTGAGCCCCGTCCGCAAGCTGGGGCCCCCGGCGCCGGGCCCGCGAATATGCCGTGCCAGAAGAGAATCTCCGACGATGCATGGACGATCTCGAGCGCGGACGTCTCGCGGACGCCCACAACACACCTGAAGTCGAGATCCGACCAGGGGCCGGCGGGGAGGGAGTGCCGAGCCGAGTCGAAGGGGGGCTTCGACCGCGTTCAGAGATAGGGGGGGGCCGCTCGATCCGGCAAGCCGGTCTACCCTCGTGCCGCCGAGGACGACAGCAGCTTGCCTCGTCATACTCCTCCCCCCAGCTTGGCCCCTCGGTTTCGAGGCTCTCCGGATCACTCGGGTTGCTCGAGCCGCAAGAGGCTTATTGAGAGGGGATACCTGCCATGTTCAAAGCACGTCGCGTCCTACTGCTCGCCTGCCTGCCCCTGGTCCTCGCCGCGGGGCCCGAGGGCCCGGTGTCACCCGGCCACCTCACCCGTGCCTTGCACTGGCGCAGCGTGGGCCCCTATACCGGTGGGCGCGTCACGGCGGTGGCCGGCATCGCCGCCGAGCCCAATGTCTACTACATGGGCACGGCAGGCGGGGGCGTCTGGAAGACCGACGACTACGGCCATAGCTGGGAGAGCCTTTCCGACAAGGACTTCAAGACCAGCAATATCGGTGCGATGGCCATCGCGCCGTCCGACCCGAGCGTCATCTACGTGGGCACGGGCGACTCCGGTCCCCGGAATACGGTGCTGACCGGGGAGGGGATGTACAAGTCCGTCGACGGCGGAAAGACGTGGACGTACGTCGGGCTGGGCGCGACGCACATCATCAGCTGGATCGTCGTGGATCCCCACGATCCCGATGTCGTCTACGCAGCGGCGCTGGGTCACTTGTTCGGGCTCAATCCCGAGCGCGGCGTCTTCAAGACCACCGACGGAGGCCGCACCTGGAAGAAGATCCTCTACGTCGATGACCAGACGGGCGCCATCAGCATGGCGATGGACCCGGCCAATCCGCACGTGCTGTACGCGGCGATGTGGCAGATGTCCCGGAGCCACTGGACGTTCTCGAGCGGGGGATCGGGCAGCGGCATCTACAAGACGACCGACGGGGGCGCGACCTGGACCGACATCTCACACAGCCCGGGGCTGCCGAGCGGCATCTTCGGAAAGGTCGGCATCGCGGTGGCGCCGAGCCGTCCCTACGTGGTGTACGCGCTGATTCAGGCGAGCTACAAGGGGCAGGCGGGTGGCTTGTTCCGGTCCGACGACGCCGGCCGGAGCTGGAAGCTCGTCAACAACAGCATGGATATCACGCAGCGCGCCTTCTACTACAACACCGTGTTCGTGGATCCC
>CAZFIS010000255.1:0-3682 GCA_964519125.1 uncultured Gemmatimonadaceae bacterium
GCGTGCGACCCGTCGTAACCAGGTCGGGACGGCGGTAGAAGAACTCCTGGTCGATGAGGAAGAACTCCTGCTCGGGCCCGAGTGTGGCGCGCACCGCCTTGGGCGGGCTCCCGAAGAGCCGGAGCGCGCGTCGCGCCTGCTCGTCGAGCGCGTGGATGGAGCGCAGCAGCGGGGTCTTCTTGTCGAGCGCGTCGCCGGTCCAGGACGCGAACGCGGTCGGGATGCACAGGAACGCCGCGCCGTGGTTCTCCATGAGGAAGGCCGGCGAGGTCGGATCCCACGCGGTGTAGCCGCGGGCCTCGAAGGTCGCCCTGAGGCCCCCCGACGGAAACGACGAGGCGTCCGGCTCACCCTGCACGAGCTCCTTGCCGCTGAACTCGGTGATGGCGCGCCCGTCGCCGAGCGGGACGAGGAACGAGTCGTGCTTCTCGGCGGTCAGGCCGGTGAGCGGCTGGAACCAGTGCGTGTAGTGCGTCGCTCCCTTCTCGAGCGCCCACTCCTTCATCGCGACCGCCACGGCGTCGGCCACGGAAGGATCGAGCTCGCTGCCGTTGCGCACGGTGGACAGAAGTGCCTCGTACTGCGGCTTCGGCAGCCGTGACTTCATCTGGTGCAGGCCGAACAGGTTCTCGCCGAACACCTGCTCCAGGCCGGGACGCTTGTCCTCCCCGCCGTTCGGCGTGACAGGAGACATGTACGTGGCAGCGGCCAGGATGTCGAAACGGGGGATGACGCGGGTCATGGACAGGTTCCTCCTCGAGCGGGTCCGTACCGGCGTCCCGTGGGACGGGACGGATCGAAGGTCGCCGGGCCTCCGTCGGGGGGCAAGGTCCAGATATGGCTATTTTGCATAAATGTCATTACGCTAATCCAACTAGACTAACTGACATTCAAGGAATTCCTGGATGGCCTTCGTCGGGAGGCACCACGAGTTGGGCGTGCTCCGGTCGGCCCTGGACCGCACGGACGCGTCGCTCCTGAGCGTCACGGGTGCGCGCGGTTCGGGGAAGAGCGCGCTCGTTCGACGAGCCGTCGACGGGGCACCCACGCTCCTGCACCGGATTCCTCCGCTCCCGGAACCCGAGCAGCGGGGCATGCTCGCGCGCCACGTCCGAGAGGGGCTTGCGAGCCTCGGCCGACCGATCGAGGCCGACGCCGATCCCACGTCGTCCTGGCATGCGCTCCTCGACGCGTTGGTGGACGCTGCCGACACCGAGGGCCCTGCGCTCGTGCTCGTCCTCGATGACGCGCACCGCCTCACGGAGTCCAGAGCCCGGGTGCTCGGTCCCCTCGAGACGGTCCTGGAGCGCGGCCGCACCGAGGGTCGGCGGCTCCATGTCGTCCTCGTCGGCCGACCGGGGGAAATCCCCGGAACGGACGAACCGACGGTGAGCCTGGCGCCACTCCCGTTCCGGAGCGCCTCCACGCTCCTCCCCGGCGCCGACGCCCGGGAGAAGATCCGCGCCTATGCGGTCTTCGGAGGCCTGCCGCGGCACCTCGGCGCGCTCGATCCCGGTGCGACCCTGGTCACGAACCTGCGCCGGACGGTCCTCGCCCCGGACGGGCCTCTCCGCGACGCAGGACTCGACCTCCTGGAGCGGGATATCCAGACGCCTTCGCGCTACGTCGCCATCCTGAGCACGTTGGCCGGCGGAGAGGCCGACTGGGGCCGGGTTCACGAAGGCGTGGCGGACCTCACCCGCAGCGGACAGGTCGCGCCGTACCTGAACAGGCTCGAAGAGCTCGGCCTGATCGAGATTCGCCGCTCTCTGGACGCCGGTCCCCGCTCCCGGAACCGTCGCTACAGGGTGGCCGACCCGTTCCTCGCGTTCTGGTTCCGCTTCGTCCTGTCCGAGCGCGCGCGCGTGGAGTCGGAGGGGAACGACACGCTCGCCCATCTCGTGCGCCGCGATCTCGACGCGCACGTGGCCAGCGTCTTCCCCATGCTGTGCCGACAGTACATGGCGCTCGACGCGATGGAGACCCTCGGCGCCAACGCCCGCGAGCATGGAAGCCTGTGGGGACCCGGCTATGACATCGACGTGGCGGGGCTCCTGCACTCGGGTCCCGCGTTCTACGGACGGGCACTCTGGAGCGCGGAGCCCGCGGACGTGGATGTGTTGGACACACTCGACCGCCAGATCGGGGAGACGCGCTACGGATTCGGGCGGGAGTCGCGGCTGCGAATCATCTTCTCGGGCGGGGGGTTCACCCCGGCGCTCGAGCGCGCCGCCGCCCGGCGGCACGACGCGATCCTGTTGGGGACTGACGCGTTGGCGGAGGAGTGAGCGACTGCGCTCTGCGCGCTCATCCGCTCATGAGCCGCAGGTTGCGCCGGTGCGTCTCCCGGTAGAACGGAGGGAGATCGTCCCCGAGGATCGACGCCCGGCCGGCGGCCAGATCGCGCAAGTAAGACGCCGTAACTTCGAAGAGATCCCTTCCACCCACCGATCCATGGGCGGGAACGACGCTCTCGACGCGTCCGTCGTCGCGCCACGACTCCAGACGCCTCACCCATCCATCCACGCTCGCGGCATCGTTCAGGACCGGCACTGGCGTCTCGACCGCGTCGCCGGCCAGCAGCACGCCCCACTCGGGCACGAAGCCGACGATCGAGTCGGGGGTGTGTCCGGGGAGGGCGTACAGCTCGACGGTAAGGCCGCCGAGGTCGAGCGTCGTCGACTCGGTGAAGGTGCGCGTCGGAGCCACCAGGTGCACCGCGCCCCAGGTGCGGAGATCGGCCCCTTGCCGTCGAGCCAGTTCCTCGGGGACGTCGCGTACGAAGCGTGCCGCCGCCACCTCGTGCGCCATCACGCTCTCGACGTTCTCCAGACCACACGTTCCCCACGCGTGATCCCAGTCGGCATGGCTGTATACGACCGTGATCGGAAGATCGCCCACGAGCTCGCCCACTGGCACCATCTGGTCCGGGTGCGCGAGCGTATCCCAGACGACCGCCCGCTCGCGTCCCATGAGCACGGCGGCGCGGACGTCGAAGTCTTCCATCTCGGTTTCGAGAAGATGGAGGGCGGGACGGAGCGTGTGACACGTGGGGACGAGCATGGTGCGCCCGTGGCTGGAATTGTCGGACGCGAGAAGAGGGGGAGGTGAGCGCCCCTCACCCGCTCTGCGTCCTCTACACGTCCAGGTTCTTCACATACTTCGCGTTCTTCTCGATGAACTGGCGGCGCGGCTCGACCTCGTCGCCCATGAGCCGGTCGAACAACCCCGACGCGATGGCCGCGTCCTCGATCGTCACACGCAGAATCGTGCGGGATTCCGGATCCATCGTGGTTCGCCAGAGCTGCTCCGGGTTCATCTCGCCGAGACCCTTGTAGCGCTGGATGCCCACGCCCCTGCCCTCGCCGTCCTTGCCACCGAAACGTTTCACGTACTCGTCGCGCTCGTCCTCGGTGTAGGCGTACAGCTCCTGCTTCCCCTTCTGCACCCGGTAGAGCGGTGGCTGCGCGATGTAGACGTAGCCCTCCTCCACGAGCTCGCGCATCTGACGGAAGAAGAACGTGAGCAGGAGGGTGCGAATGTGCGCCCCGTCCACGTCGGCGTCCGTCATGATGATGATCTTGTGGTAGCGCGCATTCCCGATCTCGAAGTCGTCCTTGATGCCCGCGCCGATCGCCGTGATCATCGCGCGGATCTCGTCGTTCGAGAGGATCTTGTCGAT
>CAZFIS010000256.1:0-3596 GCA_964519125.1 uncultured Gemmatimonadaceae bacterium
TACGAACAGGAACAAAGAGCCATGCCGCGAGATAGAGTGATCCTCGCCTGCTCCGAATGTCAGGAGCGGAACTACACCGACACGAAGAACAAGCGGCTCCACCCCGAGCGCGTGGAGTTCCGGAAGTTCTGCCCGCGGTGTCGCAAGCACACGCCGCACAAGGAAACGAAGTAGGCCATGGCGGTCGTCGACCATTACAGGAACACCCGGACCTTCATCGAGGAGTCCTGGGCCGAGCTCATGAAGGTCACGTGGCCGGATTGGGAGCAGCTCAAGAACGCCACGTTGGTGGTCATCGCGTTCACCATCGCCATCTCGTTCGTCATATGGATGATGGACAGCGTGGTGCGGATCATCCTGGCTCAGGTCATGGGGATATTCGGGGCCTGATGTCCGACAAGCGATGGTACGCCGTCCAGACCTATTCCGGGCACGAGAACAAGGTCCAGAAGCTCATCCAGCGCCGGGTCGAGGAGGAAGCCTCCACGACGTCCGTGCCGGAGATCCTCGAGGTGCTCGTTCCGACGCAGGAGGTCGTGGAGATCCGCAACGGAAAGCGTGTCACCGTGACGAAGCGTCTCTACCCGGGCTACGTCTTGGTGCACATGGCTCTCAACGAGCGGACCGTGCACACGGTCAACAACATCCAGGGGGTCATCAAGTTCGTGGGCTCCGGCAAGGCGCCGCAGCCGCTACGCGAAGACGAGATGAACAAGATCCTGGGTGTCGAGGTGACCGAGGAACATGACACCCGGGAGGAGATCCCCTTCCACATTGGACAGGTCGTCGAGGTGATGCAGGGTCCGTTCACGGACTTCTCGGGCACCATCCAGGAAGTGTACGCCGACAAAGGGAAGGTGAAGGTTGAGGTCTCCCTGTTCGGGCGGCCGACCTCGGTGGAGCTCGACTATACACAGCTGAAGGGCTACTGAGACCATGGCGAAGAAGGTCATCGGCTTCATCAAACTCCATGTGCCGGGAGGACAGGCCAACCCGGCTCCGCCCGTGGGCCCCGCACTGGGCCAGCACGGCGTCAACATCATGGAGTTCTGCAAGCAGTTCAACGCGCGGACCCAGGACAAGCAGGGGATCACGACCCCGGTCGAGATCACGGTCTACGCGGACCGTTCCTTCACGTTCGTCACCAAGACGCCTCCGGCCGCAGTACTGATCCGGCGCGCCTTGGGGATTCCGAAGGGGTCGGGCGTTCCGAACCGCGAAAAGGTGGCGACGATCACGCGTACGCAGTTGCGCGAGATCGCCGAGTCGAAGATGCCCGACCTCAACGCCGCGGACGTGGAAGCGGCGATGAGAATGATCGCAGGAACCGCCCGTTCCATGGGCGTGGAAGTCGAGGGCTGAGCGAGGTCTCGGGACCTCCCCCACCCTCACCCGCCTACCACCGACTGAGAGCCGCCAGCGGTGGGAGGGTCGACGAGCCGGCTCGAGTGGAATGCCAAAACCAAGTAAGCGATTCGCCGCCGCCCGCTCCGCGGTGCCGGCCGGCGTCAAGTTCACGCCCGAAGAAGCGGTGAAGCTCGTCAAGGAGCTTTCCACCGCGAAGTTCGACGAGACCGTCGAAGTGGCGACCCGCCTCGGCGTAGATCCCCGGAAGGCCGACCAGGTGGTGCGTGGCACGGTGGTGCTGCCGCACGGCACCGGAAAGTCGGTGCGGGTCCTCGTGATCGCTCAGGGCGACAAGGCCCAGGAGGCCGAAGCGGCCGGCGCCGACTATGTCGGTGTCGAGTACGTCGACAAGATCAAGGGAGGCTGGCTCGACTTCGATGTCTGCGTCGCCACGCCGGACATGATGGGCAAGGTCGGTCCGCTCGGTCGCGTGCTCGGCCCTCGCGGGCTCATGCCCACGCCCAAGGCCGGCACGGTCACGATGGACGTGGAGCGAGCGGTCACGGAGATCAAAGCGGGCAAGATCGAGTTCCGCGTGGACAAGACGGGCAACGTGCACGCGCCGATCGGAAGGGTGTCGTTCACCGAAGAACAGCTCCGGGACAACCTGGTCGCATTCATGGATCAGATCATGCGTGGGAGGCCGTCGGGCGCGAAGGGCGCCTACGTGCGCAGCGTGACGGTTGCCAGCACGATGGGGCCGGGCGTCGGCATCGACCCGAACCTCTACCGGAGGGCCTGAGATGAACCGCACGGGAAAAGAGTCGTCCGTCTCGGATCTTTCGGAGCGCCTGAATCGGGCTTCGGTGGCCTACCTGACGGACTTCACCGGGCTGGATGTGAAGTCCATGACGACGCTGCGCCGGACTCTCAAGGAATCCGGCGCCGAGTACGTCGTGGTCAAGAACCGGCTCGCGAAGCGGGCGCTCAGCGACACGGGGCTTCCGGACATCAGCGACAGCTTCACCGGTCCGACGGGCCTGGTGTTGGGATACGACGACGTGGTGACGCCCGCGAAGGTGCTGTCGGACTTCGCGAAGGCGCATCGGGACAAACCGGTCTTCAAGCTCGGGGTCCTGGAGCAGAAGGTGCTCCAGCCCGAGCAGATCGACCGGATTGCGAAGCTCCCGCCGAGGGAGCAACTCCTGGCCGAGCTGGCCGGCGCCCTGCAGGCGCCGATCGCCGCCCTGGCCGGCGTGCTCGAGGCGAAGCTTCAGGAGATGGCCGGCCTCCTCGATGCGCTGAAGGAGAAGCGCGGGCAGGCAGGCGGTTAGCGAGCCCGAGAAAGTGGAGAGAGGGACGTAGGGCGCGTCCCTGAGGACAAACACGGGGCAATCCCAATCGCCGGCCGAGGCCGGGGTCAATCAGGAGGAGACGGCAAGAATGGCAACCAAGCACGAAGATCTGCTCGACACCATCGGGGGAATGACGGTTCTCGAGCTGTCCGAGTTCGTCGACGCGTTCAAGGAGAAGTTCAACGTCCAGGCGATGGCCGCTGCGCCGGTGGCTGCTGCCGCCGTGGAGGCTGCCGTCGAGGAAGAGAAGGACGAGTTCGACGTCGTGCTCGAGAGCATAGGCGACAAGAAGATCCAGGTCATCAAAGTCGTGCGTGAACTCACGGGGCTCGGGCTGAAGGACGCGAAGGACCTGGTCGACGGAGCGCCCAACACCGTGAAGGAGGCCGCGTCGAAGCAGGACGCCGAGGCGATGAAAGCCAAGCTCGAGGAAGTCGGCGCGTCGATCACGCTGAAGTAAGGACACGGATGCCCTGCCTGTCCGAGCCTGGACAGCACACGCTTCCGACTTCGGCGCGGCGAACACGACGCACTGCCATCGGGCTGAATACGTGGGTCCCCGCCGTGGGCACCCCCGAGTCGGGGGTGTGCCTACGGGCCGGGGATTTGCGCGCTTGTCCCAAGTCGAACACGAGACGCCCGGTGCCCGTTTGACGGGTGACCGGTAAGGGGGACTCAAGTTGGAACTGCGGAAAGACAACAGGCCGATCGTCAACTTCGCCAAGCTCAAGTCGGTCATGCCGATGCCGAACCTGCTGGACGTGCAGGTGCGGTCGTTTGAGAAGTTGGTCGAGACGGCGTCCAATCCCGAAGAACAGTGGGACTTCGGGCTCGATCGTGTCTTCGGCGAGATCTTCCCGATCTCGGACGTCAACGGGAATTTCACGCTCGAGT
>CAZFIS010000257.1:0-3587 GCA_964519125.1 uncultured Gemmatimonadaceae bacterium
ATCGGACGCTCTCGGCGTTCGGCGATCAGCTCAAGACGATCCCGCTCAAGCAGGTCGAGTACGCCCGGCTCAACGACCAGGTCGACGTTCTCAAGAACATCTACCAGACTCTGGAGAACGACCTCCAGCAGAACCGGGTTCTCGAAGCCGTGGACGACGCGAGCATCCGCGTGGTCGACCCGGCCATCCTGCCCGCCAAGCCCGTCAAGCCACGCGTGGTCCTCAACCTGGTGCTCGCGCTCGTGCTCGGCGGCATGCTCGGCGTCGGCCTGGCGTTCACGCGGGAGTACATGGACGAGACGATCCACACCCGCGAGGACATCCAGCTCGCCACGCGGGGAGCGCCGGTGCTCGGGTTCATCCCGAAGATCCGGGAGGTGGGCAACGGTCGCGGAGGCCAGCCCGCGCCGGTAGCCGGCTCGGGCGCGCTCGGGGCGCGGCTCGTCGCGGGGCGCGACCCCCGCAATCCCGTGTCGGAGGCGTACCGGGGCCTGAGGACGAACCTCACGTTCTCCAACCCGGACCAGCCGCCGCGCACGATCGTGTTCACGAGCCCGATGCCCCAGGACGGCAAGTCCACCAGCGCGGCCAACCTGGCCATCACCCTGGCCCAGCAGGGCATCAAGACGCTCCTGATCGACGGCGACCTCAGGCGCGGCATCCTGAACGCGGTGTTCGGCGTGGAGCGCGATCCCGGGCTGACGAACGTGCTGGCCGGCGGCATCGGCATCAGCGACGCCGTGCGACAGATCAACCTCGGGGAGAGCGGCACGCTGCACTTCCTCCCCTCGGGCCCCTATCCCCCGAACCCCGCCGAGATCCTCGGGTCGCAGAAGATGGGGACGCTGCTCACGGCGCTCGAGGAGCGGTACGAGCTGATCATCATCGACACGCCGCCGCTCACGGTCGTGACCGACGCCGCGGTGCTCGGCACCAAGGCGGACGGGGTGGTGCTGGTCGCGCGCGCCAACGCGACCGACAAGGGCGCCTTGACGTACGCCGTCGAGCAGCTCGGCAACGTGCGCGCGCCGGTGCTCGGCGTGGTGCTCAACGACGTCGACTTCCGGCGCGACTCGCGCTACAGCACGAGCTACGGCAAGTACGGGTATTACTACCAGTACTACTACAGCGCCGAGGGCAAGAAGAAAAAGGAAGGGGCGAAGAAGGGGTAGTCGGGCGTCACGACGGCATCGCGGAGGAGCTATGAGCGGAAGGACGCTTTGGATCGCGGGCATGATGGTGGCGTGGGCGGCGGGGGCCTCGGCGCAGCAGGCACCTCCCTCTTCCGGTGGATGGGTGGCGATGCTCGGGCCGAAGGACACCGTGGCCCTCGAGCACTACGTGCGCTCGGGCAACCGCCTCACGGGCACGAGCGTGGAGGCCTATCCCCGGGCGACGATGCGCTCCTACGAGGTCACGTTCGCCCCCTCGGGCGAGGTCCAGCGCGTCCACGTGGCCACCGGCGCGCCGGGCCGGGCGCCGCGCACCACGGCCGACTACAGCTACACGGCCGACAGCGTGACGGTCGAGGTGCGACGCGACACGGTCATGCGCCGCATGAGCTTCGCCTACGAGGGCGCGCGTCCCCTGCCCTTCTACGAGGACCTGTTCGGGTTCTGGGAGATCTCGCTCGGCCGCGCGATGGGCTCGGTGCGTGACAGCCTCACGTTCCCCACGGTGTCGGGCCGGAGCATCCTGCCCATCACCTTCGTGCGCCGGAGCGGCTCGGCCGTGGACTTCGGGTTCGGGGAGTGGGGCATGGTGCACGCGACCATGAGCGGCAAGACGCTCGATCGGCTCGACATGACGCAGACGACGAGCAAGTACATGGTCGAGCGCAGGAAGGGCCTCGACGTCGTGGGACGGGCCGCGGCGTGGGCGGCGCGCCCGCAGCCGGGCATCCTCTCTCCGAGGGATACGGCGAGCGCCGAGGTGGGCGGCGCGAACGTGACCATCGACTACAGCCGGCCGGCCATGCGAGGGCGGAAGGTGTTCGGGGGGATCGTGCCGTGGAACCAGGTGTGGCGCCTGGGGGCGAACGCGGCGACGCAGCTCATCACCGACCACGACCTGGTCATCGGCGACACCACGATCCCGGCGGGGACCTACTCGCTCTGGGGCGTCCTGACGCCCTCGGGGTGGACGCTCGTCGTCAACCACCAGCACGGGCAGTGGGGCACGGTGCACGACGCCGCCCAGGACTTCGCCCGCATCCCCCTGGCGGTCAGCTCGCTCGACGAGCCGGTGGAGCGGTTCACGATTTCCGTGACGCCGAGCGGCTCCGACGGCGGCACGATTTCCATGGAGTGGGCGAAGCGGCGCGGGACGGTGCGGTTCCGGGTGAAGTAGGGAGACCGATCCAGGCATTCCGGCGCCCGGCCGGGCGCGGCAACGTCATCCCGACGAGCCCTCTTGCCGGGAAACCATGCCGTGGTCAAGTTGAACTGGTTGACTCATCTAGTCTATTCAATCCAGGAACGCATGACCACGGAAATCGGTGCCTTCGAGGCCAAGACGCACCTGTCCCGACTGCTCCGTGAGGTGGAGCGCGGACGGAGGTATACGATTACGCTGCGGGGCCGGCCGGTCGCCGATCTCGTCCCCAGCGAGCGCGCGGTGGGCGCGGACCGCAAGGCCGCCGTGCACAGGATGCGCAGCATGCCGAAGGTGGCCGGCGTCACGGACGCCGACGTCGCCGCCTGGATCGGCGAGGGGCGGCGATGAGCCTGGTGCTCGATGCTTCGGTGGCGCTCGCGTGGCTGTTCGGGCGGGAGCGGGACGACGAGGCGACCCGTGCCGCTCGGGCGCTGGACGCGATCGAGTCCGACGAGGTCGCGGTGCCCGCGCTCTGGCACGCGGAAGTCGTCAATGCGCTCCTCGTGGGGCAGCGACGCGGTGTGTTGAACGAGGCCAGCACGTCCGACTACCTCGCGAGGCTCTCCCAGCTCCCCATCGCCACGGACGAGACGCCGCCTGCGGCACGCCGTGAAGCCGTGTTGGGGCTGGCGCGCGATCACGGGCTGTCGGCGTACGACGCGACCTACCTCGATCTCGCGCTCCGGAGCCACGCAGCTCTGGCCACGTTCGACGGGAAGCTGGCCGTGGCGATGCGCGCCGCGGGGGGTGAGGTGTTCGGAGAGGGTTGAGGCGCCGCCTACCCTGCTACGCCGCTCCCCGCTACGCCGTCGCCTTCACGATCCACCGCCCCGGCTCGACACCCTTCTTGCCGTCGGCCACGCTTGCGGTGGCGTTGCGCGCGTCGACGAGCACGCGGCTGAGATCCACGATGCGCTCGAGGTCGAACGCCTTGTGGTCCGTGATGACCACCACGGCGTCGGCTTCGGAGAGCGCCTCGTCGGTGAGCTCCACGGAGTGTGACTCGCGCCCGTCCTCGTCCTTCAGCTTCGGCACGTACGGATCGTGGTACGAGACCTCGGCTCCGTCGGCCTCGAGGAGGTGGAGGATGTCGAGGGCGGGGGATTCGCGGATGTCGTCGATGTCGTGCTTGTAGGCGACGCCGAGCAGGAGGATGTGGCTCCCGTTCACGCTCTTGCGCACCCTGTTGAGCGCCTCGCGGACCTTGCCCA
>CAZFIS010000258.1:0-3521 GCA_964519125.1 uncultured Gemmatimonadaceae bacterium
CCCCCAGAAACCTGCGACGGCAGGCGGGACCTGCCGTAGGAGGAGAACCACGGCGGCCAAGGCTGCGATCGGAACCCAGATCGGTGCCGGGCGCCACAGGAGGTCCACGCGGCCGTCGAGCCGGAGCAGAATCGCGAAGGCCAGCGCACCACCGAGGAGCGACCAGGGGCCCCCAAGCGGCGGAAGGAGCCCGCCCCAAGCAGATCCCGAGGACCCAGTCAGCGACGGAGCCCCCCCGTCTCCTGGCTCAAACGTCATTGCAAAGCCGGTCCGCTCCATGTGCGTGCGCATCACATTGTATGATCCTGGCCTAGAAGGCCGTCGGCGTCGGTGAATCTATCCACTCACTGGAGCGACGCCGCTGGACCGTGCATACAGACGATCCGTGGCCCAGGGGGTACCAGCGTGTCGACCGAAGCTCGAAGCAGACCGGCGATTCCGATGCTCGACCTGCAAGCGGAGGTCGACGAACTGTGGGACGAGATCAACCAGGCGATCCAGCGCGTCCTTCGAAGCGGTCAGTTCGTCCTGGGCCCCGAGGTGGCCGCTCTGTAAACTGAAGTGGCGCAGTACCTCGGCGTCGAGCACGCCGTAGCCGTCAACAGCGGCACGGACGCCCTGCTCATCGCGCTCGAGGCGATGGGCATCGGGCCCGGCGACGAGGTGATCACGACACCGTTCACGTTCTACGCGACGGTCGAAGCGATCGCGCTAGCAGGTGGAAACCCGGTGTTCGTCGACATCGAACCCAACGGGTTCAACCTCGATCCAACACGGATCGAGGGCGCGATGACGGAACGGACGAGGGCCATCGTGCCAGTTCACATCTTCGGGGAGCCCGCACCGATGAACGATGTCATGCGCATCGCGCGCGAGCGCAACGTGATGGTCCTGGAGGACTGCGCGCAGTCGTTCGGCGCCTCGATGGCGATCGGCGACGACGGTTCGGTACCTGGACGCGCTGCGCCCCGATTCAAGGCGGGGTCGATCGGTGATGCCGCCGCTTTCAGTTTCTACCCGACCAAGAACCTCGGAGCCTACGGGGACGGTGGCCTTGTTGCCACGTGTGACGCCGAGGTTGCGGAGCGAGCTCGCGCGCTCCGCAACCATGCCGCACGGCCTGGTCATCGGTATGAGCATGAAGCCGTGGGACACAATTCACGGCTCGACGCCATGCAGGCGGCCATTCTGCGCGTGAAGCTGCCACGCATCGAGTCCTGGAACGCTCTGCGACGTGAGGTCGCTGGACGCTACGATGGCATGTTCTCGAAGATCGACGGCGTCGTCGTGCCAAGACGAACGCCCGGCCACGTCTATCTTCAGTACACGATCCGAATCCCTTCCGAGGTGCGAGACGCCGTTCTCGGTGAGCTGAGAGATGACGGAATCGCGGGCTCGGTGTTCTACCCGCCGGCTGAAGCCGCATGGCCCGCCTTCGTCGGACGCAACACGGCCTCTTGCAAACATGCCATGGCACGCGCCAATGAGGTCGTCAGCCTCCCCATGCACCCTCGGCTCTCGCCCGAGGATCAGGAGCGCATCGCCGAGGTCGTGCGGTCCGCACTGGCTTGATCCGAAGGTGCCCCAACGGGCAGCCTGGTGCGCGCGCTCGACGCGATAGCCGCCGCCCAGACCACCCACAGAACGCCGCGTGTTTCGGGAATCACGAACCAGAACTGAAGGAAGATGAAGTAGGCGAGCAGGCCGAGCCCGAGAGGGTTGCCACGCCAGACTCCGCGCACGCCGAGGCCGAACAAGACTACGTACAACAGAAGGCCGACGAGCCCCGTCTGCAAACCGATCTCGAGGAACTGGTTGTGGGAGTGCCACGCCGCCATCGAGGCGAAGCCCACCTTCGTGGTCGCGCCGTCGGACCCGACGGCTTCCTGGACGACCAGCACGGGGTAGCCCCCGGCAGAGTGGAGCACCTTCAGTACGGGGCCGATCCCGAACTCGTCCTTCGCGAATCGCGATAGCTCGCTCAGGCTCAAGAAGTCCGTCCAATGGAGTTCGAACACGCCGCCGCCCCACCCCAGGATCGGACGTGCAGCGATCCCTCGCAACGACGCGAGGTACAGGTAGCTTCGCGAGACCAACGTGCTGGACGAAACGACGGTCTTGGCTACGCCGAGCTGCGAATGCCTCACGACCCAGATACCGGAGCCAACGCCAAGGAGTATGACTACCAGCGTGACGCCGATGCGGATCGCGCGTCTCGGTCGGACCAAGAGGACTACCGGCAGGATTGCCGCGGCAGCGGAACGATTGACCGTAAGACCGATACCCACAGCGATGAGGAACGCCAGCCAACCGGACCCGGTGCCGATCGTGATCCCGGCGGCGAGCGCCAGCATCCCGGCCAGGTGCCCTTTCTGCGGGAAGGCGACCATCGGGAGATTCTCGGCGTGGTGTGTGACGACTTCGACGATGGCCAAGATCGCAAGCACGGCGCCCGACGCCACCACAGCCCAGCCGATGCGTCGGGCAACGAGCGCCTCAGCCTTCGCCTGGGCGTACACCATGATGAAGATCACGGAGAACAAGAGGAACTCGTAGGCGCCGTTGCTCAGCTCCGTCATCGAGCCCGTGAGAGCGAAGCCTGGGTCTGGAGAAGCAAGCGCCGAGACCCAGGTCCATCCGACGAACGCGAGCACCAACACCACGGGCGGGCGAACGAGAAGCCCTCGGAGGCGACGCGCCACCTCGCGCAAGGGAACCCGCCGGTGGGCATACCAGGCGAGGCCGAGGGCCCCCACAAGCGCGGCAAGCGCGAACGTGATGTGCACCGTATACGCGGCGAGCCGTCCGTTCGACCACGGCGCCCACAGCAGCGGATAGACGAATGCGAAGCCTGGCCACCACCAGTGCCGCAGCCGCAACATGGATCGCGGAGCTCGGTCCTCGTCCGACAAAGTCGATGCGTTGTTGATGCTCATCGCTAGCTCCCCTGCCCCCGCAGTTTGCCCGAAGTCGTCGCGCGGCCGTTGCGCACCAACTCAAAGGCCGGCCCGTCGTGAGCCCGCAATCGAAGTCGGAAACCCAGTCGGATTCCAAGTCTGTCCCAGGGGGAAGAGCCTAGACCGCCCTCTGAGGCAATCCACCGAGACCGATACAGCCCCAAGAGACCTAGTCTCTATTCTCTTCGAGCACAACGACAGCGCGCGGGAACAATCCCGCGCGCAATCTCCACAAGCTATGCTACTAACCTCAGGGAATCGAAGCCGTCACATTAGGCTTGCTGGTGCCGGTACCGTACGTCCACCGAATCTGGATATCGTTCGCGGAACTGGCCACCGTGCAAACGGAAACCAGGTTGCTGGTTCCACCCTTGGCGGAGTATTGGCCGATCTGGTACGTGCCGGTGGTTCCCACGCAGTTGGACTGGGCAGCAACCACGTCAGCGACCGAGGTATTGGGGTTCTCGGCAAGGTAGGCTTCCGCAGCCGTGTACACGTTATGCGTGTAGGCCTGCGCAGCCCGCGTCCCGGCTACCGCCCGCGCCCGCAGCAGGTTCGGGATGA
>CAZFIS010000259.1:0-3505 GCA_964519125.1 uncultured Gemmatimonadaceae bacterium
TTCTCACGCTGAATGCCGAGCGCGGTGACCACCAGGCCTTGCAGGCCGATCGCCTCCTGGGTCAGCGTCACCTCGACGTGGCCCTGGATCGGGACTTCCCGGGTCTTGTAGCCGATGTAGGTAAACACCAGGGTCGTGGCGCTGGATGGCGCCTGAACCGTGAAGTTTCCCTGGGCATCGGTGAGGGTGCCGAGGTTGGTACCCTTCACCTGTACCTGAACACCGGCGGGGGGGGTGCTTGCTCCTACGGCCGTCACGTGTCCCGTGATCGTTCGCATCGCCTGGGCCGAAGCCAGGGACGGAAGCGAAAACAGGATGGCCAAGAGCAAGGTCCCTGCAGTAGCGGGACGCTTCATGACTGCCTCCTGGGACTGGGTCCGTTGCGGGCCAGTCGGGCTCGCAACTACAACAGGCACAACCGGTTACCCGGTTGCGCCACATCCGATCGAGAGAACCTTCAGGGGGTCGATGAGAAGAGCCCCTCATGTCGCGGGACAGGCGTGAGGCGTGGGAGAAGCGTAACCCACCCAAGCAGCGCCTATTTATTGAAACAGGGGTAAAGTGCAGGTCGGTAGACTGTGTGTCAACCGACCTGACTGGCCGCCGCGAAGGGAGCGCTCGAGGGAAGGAAACGCGAGCGCCCCCCGGAGGCCTGGGCCTCCGGGGGGCGCTGTACGCGGTGGAGCCTCGCGGCTCCGGACTCTCCGTCAGTTCGTGTTCACATCCCACCACATGTTCGTGACGAGCGAGAGCCCTCCGCCCTGGGCGCTGACAGCAGCCTGCAGGTTCGAGTTGTTGAGCGACTGCTCACCGCTCGGATACGGCTCCCTCACCGGGATGATCGTGATCCCGCCGATCCCGGCAGCGAGGCTGGGTCCGGGCACGAGGTGCGGGATGCGCACCCTGCGCCAGTTCGACCACGCTTCCATACCGACCATGTACAGGCTGATCCATTTCTGGAGCTGGATCTGGTCGAATCCGGCCTGCCCACCCTGGTAGACCACCCTCGGGTTCTGCAGGTAGGCGGCGGTCTCCGCCGCGGTCGGCGCGGTCGCGTAGCCGGTGGACGTGTACATGTCCATCGCCGCCTGGATGGCCTCCTTGTAGAGGGTGCCGGGATCCCCGCTGATCCACCCTCTCCAGGCCGCCTCGGCCTCCAGGAACAGCACCTCGGAGTAGTCCATGACGATCGAGGGCGTGAACTGGCCGTCGGCGCGCCAGTAGTTGCCGATCCGCGAGTAGTAACCGTACGGATGGTCCTCCGGGACTTTGCCGTTCGTGCGGCCGAGGTAGGGCTGTCCGTCGAAGGTCCCGTCCATCGCCCCCGCGGTGTTGGTGGTGGGCTCGGCGTAGAACTTCAGGCGCGGGTCGTTGAGCGAAAGCAGCGTGTCGACCAGGGTCTTGCTCACGCCGTTGTCGTCGCGCCCGCCGTTGCCGCAGATGCAGTTCTCCCACCAGGGATTGCCGTAGTTGTTGCCGCCCGCCCAGTCGAGCTGGGCGTTGTCCGCGTTGCTGGTGAACGGGCCCGCCTGGTAGGCCGCCACGAACTCACTCTTGGCGGTCGCGGGGTCGATCTCGGACAGGCGCATGGCGAGGCGCATCCGGAGCGAGTTGGCGAACTTCTTCCACTCATTCCAGTTGTTGCCGTAGAACAGATCGCCATTGCCGAAGTCGTCGCCCGGGTCGGTCGCTCCCAGCATGCCCCCGGCCGTCGTGAGGGTCTTGAGCATGCCCGCGTAGATGTCCTGCTGGGTGTCGTACTTGGGCGTGATATTGCTCGAACCGCTCAGTGCCTCCGTGTAGGGAATGTCGCCCCATTGGTCGGTCATCTGGGAGAACGTGAAAGCTCTCCAGATCATTCCGACGGCCTGGATGTTGGCGTGCCCCTGGTCCTTACCCTTCTGGATGATCGTCTCGATGTTCTTCAGGTCCGACGCGTACAGGTCGTTCCAATTGGTGTTTGTCGTGCCAGCCCGGACCTCGCCGACGGTTTCCGCCGGGTACTGGATCTGGGCGGTCTGCTGCGCCCAGTCGTCCCAGTCCGTGCCGAAGGGCATGGCGATGAACCCGACCACGCGATCGAGGACGGTCGGCAGGATGTACTCCGCCGCCACGTCCGTCGGCGAGTTCGGGTTCTGGTTGATGGCCGTGAGGCCCTGGTCGCATGCGCTCACGGTCAGCGCGAGTGCGACCACGACGGCGCCACGGGTCAGGATGTGCTTCTTCATCTTGTAGTCTCCCGTGTCGTCGTTAAGGCCGGATCGAGAGCGAGAACCCGTAGCTGCGTGCCGACGGGAACTGTCCCGACTCGATACCCTGAACGTTGCCCGAGTTGTACGCCGTCTCCGGATCGATATTCGGCGCCTTGGTCCACAGGAACAGGTTGCGGCCGACGAGCGCGATGTCGCCGCTCGAGAACCCGATGCGATCCATGATCGACCGCGGAATCTTGTAGCCCAGACGCAGCTCGCGGAGCTTCACGTAGCTCGCATCGACGACGGCGAGCGACTGCTTGCCCCACCAGTTGTGGAAGTAGTCCATCGAGGTGACGGAGATGTTCTTGTCGACGCCGTTGATGGACCCGTCGGGCAGGACGCCCTTCACGACGATACCTGGGGCCGACTCGCTCGTCGTGCGACCCTGCAGGGTGCTTGCGAGCACGCCGGCCTGGGTGCCGAACCAGTTGGTGACGGAGAAGACATTGCCGCCATCCTGGCCGTCGAACAGCACGCTCAGGTCCCACGGCCCGTAGCTGAAGCGGTTCTGGATGCCACCGTTCCACTTCGGGTTGTAGTTGCCGACGACGGTGCGTACCGGGTTCGTCTGCGGCAGGCCAGAGCTGCTGAGCAGCAGCATGCCCTTCTGGGCGCTCGTGCACGCGCCCGCGTCCATCTCGGTCTGGTTGCAGCGCAGCACGTCGTTGGCGAACATCGCGCCGTACGGATAGCCCTTGCGCGCCTCGATGTTCAGGCTCCACTGACCGCCGAGCACCAGCGTCTGCAGGTTGCCGTAGAGGTTGTCGATCTTGGAGTTGTTCTTCGCCCAGTTGACCGTCACGTCCCAACGGAAGCCGTCGTCCAGCTTCAGCGGCGTGGCACGGAGCAGCAGCTCCCAGCCCCTGTTGGATACCTCACCGGCGTTGAGCGTTTCGCTCGTGTAACCGCTCGCGGCCGAGACGTCGACCGGCATGATCTGGTCACGCGTGATGTTGTCGTAGTACGTGAGCACGAAGCCGGCGCGCTCGTTGAAGAACCCGAGGTCGGTACCGACGGACCACGCCGTGGTCTGCTCGGGCTTCAGGTTCGCGTTCGGCAACTGGTTGGGGACGTAGAACATCGGCGAGCTGCCGCCCCACGGCTGTAGCGCGCCGAGCGTCGCCGCGAGCTGGTAGGGGTCGGTGTCGTTACCGACGCGTGTCCAGCTCGCCCGGATCTTGCCCGAGCTCAGGAGGCTCGAGTTCATCCCCAGCGCGTCGGTGAAGACGAACGCCGAGGAGATCGACGGA
>CAZFIS010000260.1:0-3499 GCA_964519125.1 uncultured Gemmatimonadaceae bacterium
CCAGCCCGCCCACCGCATAGACTCCCACCGCGATCGCGATCTCCGGCGCGGTCGGCACGTACTCCGTGACGTGCCCGAGAGGGGAGGGGATGAAGCCCGCGACCACCAACTCCAGTCCCTTCTCGATCCACAGCGACCCGATCACGCCGCCGCACAGCCACACGAGCGTGCGCTCGCGATGGCGCACCCGGGGAATGAGGAGCAGCGTGGTGCACACCACCGCGAGGACATCGCCGACCCACGTCCAGGGGGTGAGGCCCGCATGGCCATCCAGTCCGCTGAACAGGTAGGTGAACGTGTCGACGTCGTGCGGGATCGCGCTGTAGAGCGCCGTGAACATCTCGACGCCCATGAAGAACAGGTTCACCACCATCGCGTACGTGACGATCACGGACAGAGCTCGAATGGAGCGCTCGCCCACGTCGAAGTCACCGTGCCTGCGCACGAAGAGAGCGAGCAGGATGAGCAGGCTCGGGCCCGCTGCGAACGCGGACGCCAGGAAGCGGGGCGCCAGGATCGCCGTCATCCAGAACGGCCGCGCTCCGAGACCGGAGTACAGGAACGCGGTGACCGTGTGGATGCTCACGGCCCAAGGGATCGACAAGTAGATGAGCGGTCGCACCCAACGAGGCGGAGGCACGTCCTTGCGTTCGGCTTCGATCGCGGTGGTGCCGATCACCAGGTTGAGCAGCAGATAGCCCGTCAGGACCATGAAGTCCCAGAACATCACCGAGTTGGGCCTGGGGTGCAGGAGGACATTCAACACGCGGCGGGGCTGGCCCATGTCCACGAAGATGAAGAGCATGCAGACGAGCACGGCCGAGACCGCGAGGAACTCGCCCAGGATCACGGTGCGGCTGAAGGCCTTGTAGTCGTGCAGGTAGTAGGGAAGCACGACCATCACGGCCGAGGCGGCGATCCCCACCATGAACGTGAACTGCGCGATGTAGAGGCCCCACGAGACGTCCCGGCTCATCCCGGTGATGGACAGGCCTTCGGCCCACTGATGGCTGTACGCCACGGAGCCGATCGTGATCAACACGGCCCAGAAGGCGACGAGCGCCCAGTACCGCCGGCTGCCGTGGAAGACGCGCGTCAACATGGAGTCATGCCTCCCCGTTCCCAGCCGGGAACGTGCTCGGGAGGATGTAGTAGACGTTGGGCCCGGTTCCGAGAATCTCCTTGCGGCACACCGTGTTTCTCTCCCGCAGGATGCGGCTCACGTCGGAGTCGGGGTCGTTCACGTCGCCGAAAGTCAGCGCGCCCTGGCCGCCGGGAACCTGGTCGGCGGCCTCGACGCACGCTGGGGGAAGCCCCTCGCGGAGGCGGGCGGCGCAGAAGGTGCACTTCTCCACGACGCCCTTGGTCCGGGTGGGGTAATCCGACAGCATCTTGCCGTTCGCGTCCCTCTCCACGTACGGACGCGGGTCTCTCCAGTTGAAGCTTCGTGACTCGAACGGGCATGCCGCCATACAGAACCGGCACCCGATGCAGCGGTGCTCGTCCATCATGACGATGCCGTCGGAGGCGCGCTTGAACGTCGCCCCGGTGGGGCACACCTTCACGCACGGCGGATCGGTGCAGTGGTTGCACATCACGATCACCGGCGCCCGACGGGCATTGGGGGGTGTGTGGGCGTGGACCTCGTCGGCGAAGATGTCCTCGTACGGCTCGGTCCACGTCCACTTGACCTCTTCTTTGGGGTCGGGGATCCGGGGTACGTTGTGCTCCCGCCGGCATGCGTCGATGCAGGCCTTCTGAACGTCGGGACTGAGGCACTTCTCGACGTCCACCACCATGCCCCACTGGCGCGTGGAGGCGGGGGCGGCGGCCCGTGCGGAGGACGTGCCCGGAGCCGCCGCCGCGGCCCTCTCCACTCGGTCGAGCAACGGCAGCCCGATTCCCGCGCCGAGCGCCGTGCACCCCAACTCCTTGAGGAAGCGACGCCTGCTCTCGCTCATCGCTCCACCTCCTCCCCGGGCGACACATGACAGTTCCAGCACGTTGGCGTCACGCTGGCGTAGGTGTGGCACCGCGCGCAGAACGTCTGCCTGTTCGTGTGGCACTGCATGCACGTTCCGGTCAGGTTCATGTCCCACTTCCGTCCGGACGTCGATACGTAGGTGCGCTCGCCGTCTCGGACGACGGCGGTTCTCCACTCGTTCAGCAGGTCCGCGTGGTGCGCCTTCATCCAGACCGTGTCCTCGATGCAGCCGATCGAGTCCACGGCGCGCTCCAGCTCGGGACCCATCGGCGCGGCCGGCGACGCGAGCGCGTTCCACACCGGGTAGGCGGCCAGCGCCAGGAAGGCCACGAGGCCCAGGACGATGCGTGGCCGGTCATTCATGGGCCATCGCCTCCTCTGCCACGGGCGCGTCCTCGTCGGACTCCTCGTCGTCCATGCCGGGAATCGGCTCGAGGCGAAGGTTCTGCGTTCGCCGCTTCTCGCCCTCGAAGATCGTGGCGTTCGCCACGAGCTCGCTGATGCCCGTCACCTGCACGCCGGGTGCCCAATAGTCGCACACGGTCGGGAGCGTCGCGCGGTCGATCGCGCACATGGCGGCGAGTTGGTTGACGCCGTAGCGCTCCTGCACGTACCGCACGGCGTTGCCGCGGGGGAGTCCGCCTCGCAACCGCATCTCCATGTTCTCGTCGGTGCCCAGGCCTGCTCCCCCGCCGCAGCAGAACGTCTGCTCGCGGATGGTGTTCTCGGGCATCTCGAAGAAGTGGTTGCACACGTTCTTGAGCACGTAGCGCGGCTCCTCGAGGATGCCCATCGCGCGCGCCGGGTTGCAGGAGTCGTGGAACGTGACCCGGATGTGGTCGTTGCGCGCAGGATCGAGCTTCAGCTTCCCGTGATGGATCACGTCGGCCATGAACTCCATGATGTGGATGGCCTTGGTGGAGCGGGCGTGCTCGAAGACCGTCCCCGTCACGGGCGACGTGGGGACCTCGAGGAAGTCCGCCGGGCCGTTCATGGTGTCCATGTACTGGTTCACCACGCGCCACATGTGGCCGCACTCGCCGCCGAGGATCCACTTGACGCCCAGGCGCTTCGCTTCCGCGTAGACCTTCGCGTTGAGGCGCTTCATGGCTTCGTGCGACGTGAACAGGCCGAAGTTTCCGCCGTCGGACGCGTACGTGCTCCACGTGTAGTCGAGGCCCAGCTCGTGGAAGAGGAGCATGTAGGACATGCACGTGTAGATACCCGGCTCCGCCACGTAGTCGCCCGACGGCGTGAAGAAAAGGATCTCGGCGCCCTTCTTGTTGATCGGCAGATCGACCCGGATGCCCGTGGCCTCCTCGATGTCGTCGACCATGAACTCCAGCGTGTCCACCATGCCGTGGGGCTGGATGCCCAGGTGGTTGCCGACCCTGTAGCAGTTGGCCACCGGTTCGATGACCCAGTTCACGTAGAGGCCGAGGAGCCCGAGGAGCTCGCGTGCCATCATCGTGATCTCGGCCGTGTCGATGCCGTAGGGACAGAACACCGAGCAGC
>CAZFIS010000261.1:0-3449 GCA_964519125.1 uncultured Gemmatimonadaceae bacterium
TCACGTAGCCCAGAGGCTACATAACGACTTTGGAGTTCTACTGCAGGAGCAACTTGCCCGGCTGGAGTCGTGAGCTGCAAGGCGAACGGCTCCAGAGCCGGATGGCCACCGTGCAGTAGCAACTCCTTGTTAGCCTGCTCATTCCACTCGGACCGACAACTCGGTCCCGCACCCTCTGTCGGCACCGCTCCGGTTGATGCCTCAACGCGATGGTACGTGGAACCTGTGCCCGAGCGCGTTGCTGACGGCCGCTTCGAGCACTTCATCCCGGCCCGCGCGTATGCCCTGCACGGTCGGATGAACCTCGAGGTCAGGAATGATCCCAACTCGTTGTGTTGGCCTGCCGTCCGGGTAGTACACGCCCTCCCCCGTGATTGCTGTCAGGAGACCACCGGGCAGCCCAACATATACCATGTCGCCGTCGGCCCCAGCGGTCGTGCTCCCCACGACCGTTGCGCCGGCCGCTTGCAGTGCCATCGCGGTGAATTCGGCCTGGCTCTGGGTGTCCTCGTCCACCAGAACGACGAGCTTGCCACCGAAGTGGGGGGCGATGGGCTCGAGGGAGACGGCCGGAGTCCAACGGAAGGTCCCGGGGTCGGCAAGATCGCCACGCGTGAAGCGGGCGAACGGCGTCTCCTGGGTTACGAAGTGACCACCGAGCTTGTATACGACGAACTCGTTGGGATAGGCACGAAGATCGACCACGAGGACCTTCGCACGAGAGGCTCTGGCGATCTCGTCGCTCACGGAGTCTACCGCGAGGTTCGCGACCCTGAGGTAGGCAACCTCAGGACTGAGCATCTGAAGAGAGGGGCCCCTCCGATCATGAAATCGGCCCTTTCCTGCGATCATCGACATCGCAGGGCGCTCGAGGCTCAGCGAGACAGCTCCCCCTTGACGGCTGACTGTGAGGTGGACGGAGCCTACAGGCCCGCGCGTCAGGTACATCCCAAGGTCGCGAAGCTTTGCCGGCCGGTTCCCACCGGCATAGTAGGGCTCCCAGGCCTTCACCAGGGAGTCTACCGCGAACCCGTCGATGGCGGTGATCACGTCTCCCGGCCGAAGCCCCGTGGCGGGCCCCGTCTCATCGTCGCTATAGCCCACCACGACAGCCTGACCCCCGATGAAGCGAGCATTCACAGGGAGTTGACCCTTACCCCGGGGTGGGCGGACGTCGAGATCGCTCCACAGGTTGGCGTGCCCGTCATGCAGACGTGTGATCATCCGCAACATCATGAGCCGGTACGCCGTCGAATCCTCCTTGGCCATGGCCAGAGGGATGAACTCCCGGAGCACCCCGGTCCAGTCTTCCCCAATCACGTCCCGATAAGGGTACCAGTACTCGACGATGTTCCAGAGTCGATAGACAGCCAGAAGTCGGTACCCTGCGTCGGGAAGGGCGGGGCGACGGTAGCGGGCCTCGTTCCGAAAACTCGGCCAACCACCGGTACTGAAGGACACGTAGTACTGCGCACTGTCCGTGCGTCGTGCTCCGTAAATGGCCGCGAGATGTCGACTCAGCGACGCCCCCAACAGACGTCGATCGTGGATCCAGTCGAGATCAGGCCGCAGTTGGGCGTCTTTGGGCGGGCCCTCGCATGCGGTGCAGGGTGGAGGGTCGCCGACTCGGCCGAGCCAAGCTGAGATCACCCGCGTTGCCGCGGTGCGGTCTTGTGCGTGCAGAACGGCCGGCAGCACCCGGAACAGCTCATAGTCCCAGTTGATGCGGCCGGCTACGACCCGCGGGTGGTAGTACTTGGCGAAGCCCCACACCCGCCCGAGAAGGGTGAGATTCTCGATCTGCACCGGCGAGAGGCGGAGCGAAGATATCCCGGAGCCAGAGTCGAACTGGTGATCGAGCTTCACCGAATCGACAATGGCGGATGCGGAAGGAACTCGCCGCATCTCTTCTTGAGCGGGCGCGTCCGCAGACCGCGGGCCGCCTAGCGCCGTAGGGTTCGAGAGCGTCGCACCGAGGGTCAAGAGCGCGAAGGCGGTCAAGCTCAAATGAAAGCGGTCCTTCACAGTATGGCTGGGAGCAGGCTAACGACTTTGGGTTTCTGCTGCGGGAGCAACATGCCGACCGGCAGTTGTGAGGTGCAAGCCGATCAACCGTCCGACCCTCCTGACTACCCCGTCAGGTTCAAACCCTTGTTAGAACGCGGACGCTGCGCCGGCTCCTTTCGCGACCCGGCCGGATCGCTTGAGCGCCCCTCAGCCGAGAGACGCCAACCAGCCCCTTTCGAGCTCAGGGACTGTTGCACCGTAAATCCGTTGCAACTCTTGTTCGTTCACGCGCCACTGCGCTGAATCGTCGGTTGCCATCAACTGCTTGTACGCCTGCCGAAACTCGGATAGCCCGCGTTGCTGAATCAGATACTTCACGAACGAGGCAGCCTCCGGGTACGAGATCAGGGGTTGCGACTCCTCACTGCCGATCTCGTTGAAGTGCAGCAGAGAGTCCAGGTGAAGAAGTCGGCCCTGCGCCCGCAGTTGCCGCGCCACATCATCGACTCGCTGGCCGGGATGCCCCAGGCTCCGTAGAGCGTCACCGCCCAGGCGTTCCGATGCGTAAACAGCGAGACCTTCATTGAACAAGGCCGGGGGCTCCCCGAGCTTCCGCGCCACCACGTGCACAAGCTCGTGATAGGGGTCGAGCTGGACCCGCTCGTTGTAGATCTCAACGATGGTGTTGCCGAAGGCTAGACCAGCACCGATGTGCCCGGTCTCCTCAACCTTGCTGGCCGAGTCGGGATAGAAGACCAACTCCACGCGATCCTTGAACGAGACGCCCAGCATTGTGGCAATGCTGTCGAGCGCGGCTTCGCGCTCTCTGCCGATCCGGGACAGCCGCTGGGCCGCGAACGAGCCGGGGCTCGCGTAAAGGTCCAGATGCCGGGTGTGCACGGAAGCCAGCCCGGCCCTGAGATCTCGAGCGTGACGGTTGTTGCGACCGATATCGTAGGTCTTCCGGAGGAAATAGTGGTCGAGCGGCCCGAAGGTGACGCGCAGCGTGGCTTCGGGGGTGAGGCGCTGGATGTCGAATTCGGCCTGTATGACGCGTCGCTCGCCCGGGGCCAGAACGAACTTGAACTGCCTCTGCCATGCCCACCTCACCCACTGGCCGGGGAGCGCACGCAGATCCAGTTGAAGCGTGTCTAGAACTGGGCAGCGGTTCATCACGCGCGCCGTGAACTCGTTGCCGCGCTCGGCTACCGCCGCGACGTGGATCCTATCAATGGACCAGCAGCCCCGGTCGTGCGCCACCGCTGAACTCGCACAGGCCACGAGCAGGAAGAGAGCGACAGGTCGGACCATACAGACCTCCTTGCTACGCACCTCTAACGCACAGATACGCTCCTGCCCGTTGGCGAGCAACACCTGACTACCGCGTTCTAACGACTTTGGGTTTAACCTGCGGGAGCAACATGCCGACCGGCGGTTGTGAG
>CAZFIS010000262.1:0-3331 GCA_964519125.1 uncultured Gemmatimonadaceae bacterium
GCTAAGGCGTTGGGTCTTGTACCCGCGTGGGTTCGAATCCCACTCCCTCCGTTGAGGAAGAGCTGAATGGTCATGTGGGTTCGAACCCACGTGACCTTCGAAGAAGGGCACAGAGTGGGTTCGGGCCGAGCGTCGGACGGGTGGTGCGCGAAGCGCCCCGAGATGGCGGTTCGCGAGGCTTCCGAGCGAAGCGAGGAACATCCCACTCCCTCCGTTGAGGAAGAGCTGAATGGTCATGTGGGTTCGAACCCACGTGACCTTCGAAGAAGGGCACAGAGTGGGTTCGGGCCGAGCGTCGGACGGGTGGTGCGCCACGAGTCGCCATCGCGCCAAGCCGCGGCGCCATGAGATTGGACGGGTGGCCGAGTGGCTTAAGGCGCACGATTGGAAATCGTGTGGGCGCAAGCCCGCGTGGGTTCGAATCCCACCCCGTCCGTAAGGGAAAGATCGACAGACTGACGTGGGTTCGAACCCACACGAGCTTCGAAGAAGATCGTACAGTGGGTTCGAGCCGAGCGCCGTAAGAGACGGGGCGCGGTGCGCCCAGAGAAGCTGACGCGCGAGACCACCGAGCGGAGCGAGGTGAATCCCACCCCGTCCGTAAGGGAAAGATCGACAGAGCGGTGTGCAGTCGCGGGGCGTGGCTCAGTCCGGTAGAGCGCTGCGTTCGGGTCGCAGAGGTCCCCGGTTCGAATCCGGGCGCCCCGATTGACAGATCGAAAGCCACGAAGGGATGCGCCCGGATGAGAACCGGAGGTTCGAGCCGAGCGGCCCTCGTGGAGTTCGAAGAGCAAGTGGGCAGTCCGCGAGACGAGCGAGGATCGCGAAGCGACCGCAGCTCCATCCGGGCGCCCCGATTGACAGATCGAAAGCCACGAAGGGATGCGCCCGGATGAGAACCGGAGGTTCGAGCCGAGCGGCCCTGGTGGACGATCGACACCCAGCCGCCCGAGGCTGGTACGATGTATCCGCCCGGTCACACGGTGAGAGTCCAGTCCGCCCGGACGTCACGGCTTCGCCGTCGGCCGTCCGGGCGTTGTTGTTTGGAGCGCTGGCAGAATGGTAATGCACTCGCCTCGAAAGCGAGCGCCCGAAAGGGCTTGGGGGTTCGAGTCCCTCGCGCTCCGCTCTGGATGAAGGAAGCCCCCCGGATCTCCTGGTCCGGGGGGCTTCTTTCGTCCCGCCTCAGTCCGCTTGCGCCAGTCCTAGCTGCCCCTCCTCCGCCTGGACGGTGTGCCGCTTGAACCAGCGCGCTCCCCTGTGCTGGAGCTCGTCCAGGTAGGTGTAGACCACCGGCGTCACGTACAGGGTCACGACCTGGCTGAACGCGAGGCCGCCCACCACGGCGATCCCCAGGGGACGCCTGGACTCGGCGCCCGCGCCGGTCCCCAGCGCGATCGGCAGCGTCGCCATGAGCGCGGACATCGTCGTCATCATGATCGGCCTGAACCGGATGCTGCACGCCTGGAGGATGGCCTCCTTCGGAGACTTGCCTTCCTTGCGCTCCGCGTCCAACGCGAAGTCGATCATCATGATGGCGTTCTTCTTCACCAGCCCCACCAGCATGATGATGCCGACGAACGAGTAGACGCTCAGGTCGGTGTGGAACACCCACAGCGTGAGCAGCGCTCCGAACGCGGCGAACGGCAGGCCCGACAGGATCGTGAGGGGGTGGATGAAGCTCTCGTACAGGATCCCCAGCACCACGTAGATCACGAAGACGGCCAGAGCGAGCAGCAGGAAGAGCCCCTGCTGCGTGTCCTGGAACGCCTGCGCCGTCCCGGAGAACTGGGTGGTCACCGTGGAGGGCAGCACCTGGCGCGCGGCGGCCTCCACGCCGGCCACGGCGCCGCCGAGCGAGACGCCCGGCGCGAGGTTGAACGAGAGCGTCACCGACGGCACCTGGCCCGAGTGGTTCACGGCCACGGGCCCCACACCCTTGGTCAGCGTCGCCACGGAGCTGAGTGGGACCAGGCTGCCCGTCTGCGACCGGATATAGAGCATGTTCAGAGCCATCACGTCCTTCTGGTACTGTGGCTCCAGCTCCATGATCACCCAGTACTCGTTGTTCTGGGTGTAAATCGTCGACACCTGTCGAGATCCGTACGCGTCGTAGAGCGCCGACTCGATCTGTTGCGCGGTCACGCCGAGCGCCGAAGCGCGCTCACGGTTGATGTCCACGTTGACCTCGGGGTTGCCGATCTTGAGGTCCGACGTGACCTCCGTGAGCTGCGGCATGGCGGCGAGCCGCTGCTCGAGTACGCGCGAGCTTGCGTACAGGGTGTCGATGTCCGGGCTCTGGAGCGTGAACTGATACAGGCTTTGCGCGAACCGGCCCCCGATGCGGATCGGCGGCGGGTTCTGGAGAAACACGCGCATCCCCGTGACGTTGTTGAACTTCTGGCTCAGCTCGTGCATCACCTGATCCACGCCCAGACGCTCGTTGCGCGGCTTGAGGTGGATCGTCAGGCGCCCGGTATTGCCGCCCCCTCCCCGGCCTCCGCCCACGAACGACATGTACGCCTCGACGTTCGGGTCGTGCGAGACGATGCTGTCGATCTCCTGCGTGTGCTGCACCATCGACTGGAAGGAGATGCCCTCGGCGGCCTCCGTGGAGGCCGAGATGCTCCCGTTGTCCTCGCTGGGGAGGAATCCCTTCGGCACGATGACGAAGAGGACCACCGTGCCGAGCAGGATCACCGCGGAGAACACCATCGTCGCGCGCCGATGGTCCATCACGGTCGCGAGACTGCGCTCGTACGCACCGAGCACCCGCTCGTAGATGCGCTCCGACCACTCGTAGACCTTGCCGTGGTGGGCTTCCTTGCTTGCGCGCAAAAAGCGGCTCGCGAGCATGGGCGTCAGCGTCAGCGAGACGACGCCCGAGACCAGGATCGCCACGCCGATCGTCACCGCGAACTCGTGGAACAGACGGCCGAGAATGCCACCCATGAAGAGGATCGGGATGAACACGGCGGTGAGCGACAGCGTCATCGACAGAATCGTGAAGCCGATCTCCGCCGCTCCGTCGCGCGCGGCCTGCATGGCCGGTTTTCCCATCTCCAGGTGGCGGACGATGTTCTCGAGCATGACGATGGCGTCGTCCACCACGAACCCTACCGACAGGGTAAGCGCCATCAGGGACAGGTTGTCCAGGCTGTACCCCATCAGGTACATGACCGAGAACGTGCCCACGATCGACATGGGCAACGCCAGGCTGGGGATGATCGTGGCGGAGATGTTTCTCAGGAACAGGAAGATCACCATCACCACGAGGCACAGCGTGAGCAGAAGCGTGAACTTCACGTCCTGCACCGACTGCTGGATCGAC
>CAZFIS010000263.1:0-3311 GCA_964519125.1 uncultured Gemmatimonadaceae bacterium
CATGGATCCGCTAGGGCTGACGCCACTTCGGCCGCGGCCGCCGGCCGCACGCGCCGCGCGGGCCGGACCGCGCGCTCGTTCCTGCGTAACAAGCTCGCTCTCGCCGGCATCGTGATCGTCGTCGTCTTTTCGGGCGCCGCGATCCTGGCCCCTTACGTCGCGCCCTACAACCCTTATACCCTGGACCTGGCAAACACGTTCGCGCCGCCGGGCAGCCCAGGCCACCTGCTCGGCACCGACAACTTCGGTCGTGACGTGCTCTCGAGACTCATCTACGGGTCTCGAATCTCGCTAGCGATTGGCATCATCGTGGTGGCGATCGCTGCCGTCGTGGGCTCCGTCCTCGGTCTCCTGGCCGGGTATTTCGGAGGCTGGCTTGACATGGTCATCATGAGGCTCGTCGAGATCTTCTACGCGTTCCCCTTCCTCGTTCTCGTCATTGCGGTCATCGCCGTGCTCGGCCCGAGCATCTTCAATGTCATGTGGGTCCTCGGCGTGGTGAGCTGGCCCCTGTACGCCCGCTTGGTGAGGGCCCAGACACTCGCCCTTAGGGATCTAGAATTCGTGGAATCCGCCCGCGCCACCGGCGCCCGCGGCCTACGCGTCATCTTCACCCACATCCTCCCCAACAGCCTCACACCCATCGTCGTCACGGCCACATTCGGGATTCCGCAGGCGATCTTGGCCTCGGCCGCCCTCGGTTTCCTGGGACTCGGCGTACAACCGCCCACCCCCGAATGGGGCGCTATGGTCAGCGAGGCCAAAGACTTCATCCTGCGCGCCCCCTTCCTGATCACCTGGCCCGGCATCTTCATCATGTTGATCGTGATGAGCTTCAACTTCATCGGCGACGGCTTGCGGGACGCGTTGGACCCGCGCCTGCGCAAGGAGATCTGACCCGGGAGGTCGACATGGCATCCACGTTTGACGAGGCACTCGAGCGCGTCCCCCATTACGAACGATTCCTCGGCGTCGACGAGTTGTACGCATACGCCCGCGCCGTGGCCGCGCAACACCCCTCCCTGGCAACGTACCGCGAAGTCGGAAGCTCGACCGACGGGCAAGCCATCCCCATGGTGTCCATCGGAAGCGGCCCCAAGTCCGCTCTGCTCTTCGCGTGCCCGCACCCCAACGAACCCATCGGCGCGATGTTGATCCACTTCCTTCTTGACGAGTTGGTGGCGAACCCGGAGCTGCGCTCGCAGTGGACCTGGCATCTGCTCCCATGCGTCGACCCGGACGGTGTTCGTCTGAACGAGGGCTGGTTCGCCGGTCCCTTCACGATCCGCAACTACGCCCGCAACTTCTACCGCCCCCGGTCCGAGGAGCAGGTCGAGTGGACATTCCCGCTCAGCTACAAGACCTTCTCCTGGCAGACGCCCATCCCGGAGACGCGCGCCCTCATGGCAGCGTTCGATGCCACGCGGCCCGACTTCGTATACTCCCTCCACAACGCCGGCTTCGGCGGCGTGTACTACTACATCTCGCGCGACGTCCAGGGTGCCTACGAGGCCATGTCGACGATCCCCGGGCACCGGGGCCTGTTCCTCTCGCTCGGGGAGCCCGAGATGCCGTGGGCCGTCGAGTTCGCCCCAGCCGTCTACCGCACGCCCACGGCGAAGGACGCGTACGACTACTTCGAGAAATACGCCCAGGGAGATCCGGCAAGCTTCATCACCGGGGGCGGCTCCAGCTTCGACTATCTACAGCCGCTGTCCGGACCGCTCTCGCTCGTGACCGAGCTTCCGTACTTCCAGTCACCGCAGATTTCGGACGAGGCTCCCATCGAGCAGTCCCGGCGCGACGTGATCCTCGAAGGGATCGAACGAACGCGCACGATGTTCTCAAGCCTCTCCGAGCTACTCGAGGACACGCGCGCCGCCATGACCGAGGACACACGCTTCCTGCGCGCCGTCTCGTCCTTCGCCGAGCAGATTCCGAAGACGCTCGACAGCAAGGCGCAATGGGCGCGCACGACCGAGAGCATGGCCGGGCCGGCCACGGTCGCGCAGCTCACGGATGAGCTCTATGTTGGGACGTTCTACCGGGTCCTAGTGGCAAGCATGCTCACGCGCGCCTTCGACGCACAACTCGCCGCCGACCCCTCACCTACCGTTGAGGACGCGAAACATCGCTTGGGCAAGAAACTCGACGCCTGGATCAGTGAGATCGAAACCAACCTGGATTACTCACCCATTCCGATCCGTACGTTGGTGCAGGTGCAATACGGGGCAATGCTTGCCGTCCTCGAAGCCATGTAGCCACTGCCCTCGAGCCTCTATTGCGACCGGGGCCTGACGTGGTTCGCCCACCTCTTCAGTTCCGAATCGCGAAGCTTGGGATCAAGGCAAGCCGAGCCACCCTTGCCGGTCGGCAACGACGCCATCCGTTCAGACGACGAGTCACGAGCCGATCGGACACGCGTGAGGCAGCTGGATGCAATACCCAGACTCCAACCTCGCTGCACTAGATGAGGGGCAATTGCTGGCGGACTGGGACGCCTCGATGCCCTAGCTCGCAGACCCTGCGTTACAGAGTTGCCTCTGAAGCGCCGGACACCTTGATCTCCCCACGCTCGAGCGCCACCTGGCCGGGCTTCTGCTCACCATCGATGCGTGCGCTCGTTCCACTCGTTGTCGTAACGCACTGACATCGCTCAATCCTCTCCCATCCCGCGAGAATGGAACTTCCATCAAACCCAGTGCAGTTCACTGGGCTCAAGCTGCCTACTGCTCGCGAAGCCACACGGCCATCTCCGAAGGCCCCCGATGCCCCCAGGCGAAGTAGGGAATCAACACCAGCTGATCATGTCGCAACGCCGTTACTCCACCAGCGACATCAGGCAGGTCGAACACTTCGAATCGCGGTCTTCCGCCCACCACGAGCTCGGAAGGGGACCTGGCATTGTCGGGCGACTCTGCGCAGTACACGATGGGTCCACGTTGGACGGCGACATGACCTCGGTTCTCCTCCACGCCTGGGTGGCACGTGACCGTCCGCACCGGCATCGGAAGATCGATCGCCACCGCATCACCGGCCTCCCATGTTCGGCGGACAGAGACATAGCCCTGCACAACGTCAAACAGCAACCGTTCGCCGTTCAGGTACAGGCTGGGCATGTCAGCGAGGTGTTCGCGGAAGGCATAGAGATCGCTGGCCACGGGCTCCTCGCGACTCCAGCCCGGCATTCTAATTCGGAGTTCCATGTCGACCGGCGTATCCGTATCGATTCTGAGCTCAACACGGCCGTCCCACGGGTAGCGAGTCCGCTGATCGACGGACAGGCGATGACCCTGGAACGTGAAGTCGGC
>CAZFIS010000264.1:0-3222 GCA_964519125.1 uncultured Gemmatimonadaceae bacterium
TCGGACCTGCGCGCCCCGCTCGCGATCACGGTCATCGGCGGGATCTCGGTGGCCACCGCCCTGACGCTCATCGTCGTGCCGGTGGTCTACCAGGAAGTCGAGCGCCTGCGGCGGCGGGTGAGCGGTGGTGACGTGGCGCCGGAGCCCGCTCCCGCGACCGCGGATTGAGGAGAGCCGGGCGATGATCCGGATGAGCATCCGCCGACCCGTGGCCGTGACCATGGCCTACGGCGCCGTGGCGCTGCTCGGCGTCGCCGCGTGGCGCAACATCCCGATCGAGCTGCTTCCCGACACGAGCCTCCCGCAGCTCACCGTGAGCGCGTCGTGGCCCGGCACGTCCCCCGAGACGGTGGAGGCGTTCCTCACCTCGCCCATCGAGTCGGCCATCGAGCAGGTGCGAGGGGTCCAGAAGGTCACGTCGACGAGCACGGAGGGAACCTCGAGCATCCAGGTCGAGTTCACGCGCCAGAGCGACATGGACTTCATCCGGCTCGACCTCTCCGAACGGCTGTCGACGCTGGAGGAGAACCTTCCCGTGGGCGTGAGCCCGGTCCGGGTGAGCCCGTACGTGCCCCGGGAGCTCCAGGACCGGAGCCGCCCGTTCCTCGAGTACACGCTCACGGGCCCGTACACGCTCGAAGCGCTGCGACGGTACGTGGACGACGTCGTCACGCCGGAGCTCGAGCAGATCGACGGGGTGGCGAACGTGGCGGCCTACGGCGGGCGCACGCGCCTGCTGGAGATCGACCTGGACGAGACCCGCATCGCGGCGCTGGGCCTCGACCCGCAAACCGTGCGCCAGAGCATCGCGGGCCTCGACCTCGTGCGCGAGGCCGGCGCGATCCGCCAGGGGGGCCGCCAGTCGACGATCACGATCGTGAACCGCGCCCGGAGCGCGGCCGACGTGCGCAGGGCGGTGCTCATGTCGGCCGGCGGCACGCTCGTGCGCGTCTCCGACGTCGCGACCGTGCACGACACGTACGAGGAGCCGACCGCGTACCACCGCATCGACGGCCACGCCGCCGTGTCGTTCGACGTGCTCAAGGAGATCGGCGTCAACACGGTGCGCGTGGCCGACGCGGTGAAGGCCCGGATCGCCCAGATCGAGCGCCGGAGCCCCTACCGGAGCCGCATCCTCCTGACCTACGACGAGAGCAAGGAGATCCGCAGCCAGCTCTCCGACCTGAGGACGCGGGCGGCCTTCAGCGCGCTCGTCATCTTCCTCGTGCTGCTCGGCTTCCTGCGCTCCCTGCGCTCCTCGGCGATGATTTTCGCCACGATCGCGTTCAGCGTGCTCATCGCGCTCAACCTCATCTACTTCGGCGGCCTCACCCTCAACCTCTTCACGCTGATGGGGCTCGCCATGGGGTTCGGCCTCATCGTCGACAACTCGATCGTGGTGCTGGAGAACGTCTACCGAAGGCGGCAAGCGGGAGAGGACCCGATGCGCGCCGCGGAGGACGGCTCGAAGGAGGTCGTGCTCCCCATCCTGGCATCCACCGCGACGACGCTCATCGTCTTCGTTCCGTTCGTCTATCTCCAGGGAGACCTCAGGCTCTACTACGTCCCCCTGGCCATCGTCGTGGCGCTCACGCTGCTCGCGTCACTCTTCGTGGCGTTCACGTTCATTCCGGCGCTGGCATCGCGCACGCTGCACACGGGAGCCGGGCTCGGCTCCACGAGAGCGGGCGAGCGCCAGGCGCCGATCTACGTGCGCTTCTATTCCGAGGTCGTGTCGCAGACGGTGAGCCATCCGTGGATCGCCGTGCTCGTGACGGTCGCGATCTTCGGGGGCTGCCAGCACCTTTTCGACAAGTACGTCACGACGGGCATGATGTGGCCGGGCGGCTACGGCGAGCAGACGCACATCGACGTGTACATCACGCTGCCGAGGGGCTCGGACCTGGACCGCGCCGACGAGCTCGCCCGCTACTTCGAGGACAAGCTCGCCAAGATGCCGGAGGTCGCGCAGTACACGACCGACGTGACGTCCTCGCCGTCCTCGAGCCAGGCGTACCTGAAGGTGACGTTCCCGGACTCGCTCGAGAACACGGCGGTGCCCGTGGCGATCAAGGAGGAGATGACCGCCTACAGCCACCAGTTCACGGGCGCGGACGTGCGCGTATACGGCTACGGTCCGTCGTTCTACGGCGGGGGGGGGAGCGCGCCCAACTTCGCGATCCAGGTGCTCGGCTACAACTACGAGAAGGTACGCGACATCGCGGAAGACCTCGGGCGCAGGCTCTCGCACCTGAGCCGCGTCTCGGACGTGGATACCAACTCGACGCAACGGTGGTACTCGAGCGACCGCGCCTCGGAGTTCGCTGTGACGGTCGACCGGGCGCGCCTGGCCCGCTACGACATGAGCGTCCAGGAGTTCATCGCGCGCCTGACAGCGGCCGTGGTGGGCCGCACGGGGCAGGAGAGCCGGCTGAAGCTCGGCGGCGACGACGTCTACTTCGAGGTCAAGCTCGCGAACAACCGGCGCATGGACGTCCACGCGCTTCGCGAGACGCTCATCTCCACGCCGGACGGGCGCCAGGTGCGCCTGGGCGACATGGTGCACATCGATTCGCGCGACGTCCTGTCGCGCATCGTGCGGGAGAATCAACAGTACCAGCGCACGGTCGCCTACGAGTTCCGAGGACCGCAGAAGCTCGGCAACGTGGTCAACGACGCCGTGATCGCCACGACGCAGGTCCCGCCCGGCTACACCGTGAAGAAGTCGGAGTACAACTTCCAGATCAACTCCGAGCAGAAGGGAGAGATCCGGCTGCTGATCGCGGTCTCCCTCCTGCTCGTCTACATGGTGACGGCGGCGCTCTTCGAGTCGCTCCTCCAGCCGCTGTGCGTGATGCTGACCGTGCCGATGGCGCTCATCGGCGTCTACCTCGTGTTCTTCTATACCGGGGTCACGTTCACGCGCGAGGCCTACATCGGCGTGATCATGATGTTCGGCATCGTGGTCAACAACGCGATCCTGCTGGTGGATCACGTCAACGGCGTGCGTGCGCACGACCCGGCCATGCCGCTCGCCGACGCGATCGTGAAGGGAACGATCGAGCGCGTGCGGCCGATCCTCATGACCACGGCGACGACCGTGGCGGGCCTGCTCCCGCTCCTGCTGGGCGGCAAGCCGACGGGCCAGAACATCTGGGACGCGCTCGCGCTCGTGCTCATCGGCGGGCTGCTCTCCTCGACGCTCTTCGTGCTGACGATCAC
>CAZFIS010000265.1:0-3181 GCA_964519125.1 uncultured Gemmatimonadaceae bacterium
GACGTCTTCCGGCCGGCGTTCCTCAGGCGACCTCTATCCCGCGGACGCTCCCGCCTCCCGCCGGGGGGCGAGGAACGCGACGTGCTCAGGGGTCCTGCCTCACTCCCCGTCGGGCTCGTCGCGATAGCGGCGGAGTTTCTCGTACAGCGTGCGGACTCCGATGCCGAGTCGCTCGGCCGCTGCGCGGCGGTTGCCGCCCACGGCGGCGAGGGCCTCCTCGATGGCGGCCTGCTCCATCGCTTCGAGCGTAGGGCTCTCCCCGGCCGCGGCGCGCGTCTCCCCGAATCCGCGCGCGCCGACGGACAGGCTCCCGGTGTCGATGGCCGCCGCGTCGATGGGCCCGTCCTCCACCAGGATCGCGGCGCGCTCGAGCGCGTTTGCCAGCCCGCGCACCTCGCCCGGCCATGGCGCCGACGCGATCAGGCGCCGCGCGTCGTCCGTGAGCGTCAGGTGCGGCCGGCCCATCTGCGCGCCGACGCGCGCCAGCAGCGTCTCGGCCAACGGGATGATGTCTCCGCGCCGCTCACTCAGCGACGGGATGCGGATGGGAAACACCGCGAGGCGGTGGTAGAGGTCGTCGCGAAAGTCGCCGGATGCGCGCAGGCCGTCGAGGTCGCGATTGGTCGCGGCCACCCATCGCACGTCGGCCTCGATGGTGCGCGATCCGCCCACGCGCTCGAAGCGGCGCTCCTCCAGGACGCGAAGGAGCTTGGCCTGGAGCTCGGTCTTCATCTCGGCGATCTCGTCGAGGAAGAACGTGCCTCCGTCGGCCAGCTCGATGCGGCCGCGGTGTGCCGTCGTGGCGCCGGTGAACGCCCCCTTCTCGTGGCCGAAGAGCTCGCTCTCGAGCAACGTCTCGGTGATCGCTGCGCAGTTGATGGCCACGAACGGTCCCGCCGCGCGGTCGCTCCACGCGTGCAGCGTGCGGGCCGCCACCTCCTTGCCCGTCCCGCTCGCGCCCGTCAGGAGGACGGTCGCGTTCGTGCGCGCCACCTTGCGCAGCGCCTCCACCACGGGCGCCATGGCCGGGTCGCCGTAGGTCAGCGGCGGGAGTCGCGGCGCTTCGCGCGCGGCGCGGTCCTTCGAGGCCACGAGCGCTCGATGCTCCAGGGCCCGCGACACCAGGAGCCGCAGCTCGCCCGGGCTGCCGATCGGCTTCTCGAGATAGTCGAAGGCTCCGAGCTTCATCGCTTCCACCGCGCTGCCCACCGCGCCGTGGGCCGTGAGCACGACGACCTCCATGTCCGGCTGCTCGGCGCGGGCCCGGCGCAACAGCGTCATGCCGTCCATGCGCGGCATGCGCAGATCCGTGAGCAGCAGGTCGAAGCTCTCCCGCGCCAGCCGCTCCGCGGCGACCGCACCGTCGGCCGCCGGCGTCACCGTGTGGCCGTCGCTCTCCAACGCCTCGGCGATGTACTCGCGCAGCCCCTCCTCGTCGTCGGCCACCAGGATGCGCGCCATGCCGTCAGCCCCCGGGGATCGTGATGCGGAACACCGCGCCGCCGTCCGGATCGTTCTCGGCGACAATCGTCCCATGGTGCATCTCCGCGCCGCGCAGCGCCACGGCCAGGCCGAGCCCGGTGCCGGTGGTGCGCGTCGTGTAGAACGGCGAGAAGATGCGCTTCTCGTCGCCCGGGGCGATGCCCCCGCCGAAGTCCCGGACGGTGACGACCAGCGACTCGCCCCGCTTCTCCATCGCGACCAGCGGTCGGATGCCGGGCGGCGAGGCCTGCAGGGCGTTGCGCAGGACATTGGTGAGCGCCTGCCTCATCCGATCCGCGGCGAGCGGCCACTTCCGGGGAGCACCCTCGGTCTGCACCGTGAAGCCGTCCGCGTCCACCTCCTCGATGCACGACCGCAGCAGCGCCACCGGGTCCTCGGGGCGGACGTCCACCGCTCCGGAGCGGGCGAAGTCCAGCAGATCGGTCGTCAGCGCCTCGAGCCGCTCGGCCTCCTGCACCACGCGGTCGGCCTTGCGCCGCTCCGCACCGTCCTCGGGCATTCGCTCGGCCAGCAACTGCGCGTGGCCTTTCAAGGAAGCCAGAGGGTTGCGGATCTCGTGCGCGAGCACGGCCGACATCTCGCCGAGCACCCCGAGCCGGCGCTGCTCCTCGATCCGGCGCTCCGCCGCCTCCTGACGGAGCGTGAGACGCCAGAACACGAGCGCCAGCGCCAGCAGCGTGATCGCCCCCGCGGCGGACAGCGCGAAGGTGTTCCAGGCCTGGGCGGTCAGGCTCTCGGCCACCAGGGGCTCGAACTCCAGGACCAGCAGCGAGGGGCGCGGGCGAGTTCGCGGACCGATGTCGTCGCGCTGGCCCGGCTCGCGCGCCAGAGGCGCGATCCCCACCAGGCGCTCGCGCCGGCCCGCCGGGACGAGCGTCGACGGGCCCGGGCGTCCGGAGGCTGTCGGCAGCGGGCCACCCGTCGGCGTGCCGACCTGGGCGAGCAGATCGCCGCCGGGCTCCACGACCGCCACGAAGCGGAGCCCGCCGGACTCGTGCCGAGCCACCAGGGAGTCCAGGGCCGTGACCAGGCCCGCCCGCGGGGTGATGCGCACCGCTTCCCTGGCGGCCTCCAGGAGCACCTCACCCTGGCCCCGGTCCAGCGTGGCCCGGGCGTCGGCGGCGCGCCTCAGCCCCACCCACGCCGTGACCAGCAGGGCAACCGCCAGGGCGAACGTGGTGGCCAGCCAGCCCCAGCGTGCGATGCGAGAACGACTCATGGTGGACGATACGAAGTGGGCGAGGGCGGCGCCTCTGCCGCGTGAGCCCCCAATGTGCGGATCCACCGCCGGCACGGCCAGGCGCGCGAACATGGAGCCCGTCCGCCTACTCGTACCTGAGGGCCTGGATCGGGTCCAGCGAGGCGGCCTGACGCGCCGGGTAGAACCCGAAGAAGATCCCCACCACCGCCGAGAAGCCCAGCGCGATGCCGATCATCCCGGGCGCGATCGCCGTGCCCCAGCCCGTGATGCGGTGCAGCACGGCGGCACCCGTGAATCCGACGCTGATGCCGACGATACCACCGATCACGCAGATCACGATCGCCTCGACGAGGAACTGCAGGAGCACGTCGCTGCCGCGCGCGCCGATGGCGAGCCTGATCCCGATCTCCCGGGTGCGCTCCGTGACCGACACCAGCATGATGTTCATGATGCCGATGCCGCCGACCAGCAGCGAGA
>CAZFIS010000266.1:0-3152 GCA_964519125.1 uncultured Gemmatimonadaceae bacterium
CACTACCTGTGGGACGCGACGCGCGCCATGGTCGATTCGGCGACGCACCGCTACGCCGCCGTGAATGTCTTCTACCGCAAGGGCGCTCCGCGCTTCGACGAGGTGGCCTTGATGGCGCGCTCCGCGCTCGAGACCCACTCCGCCCGGATGGTGCCGTACGAGTACCCGCAGCTCACCGAGACGGAGGGCGGCCGCGGCGGCATGGAGTACCCGATGACGGTCTTCGTCGGGGCCGACAGCGGCCTCTACCGCGAAGACATGGTCACCGCGCACGAGATCGGCCACGAGTGGTTTCCGATGCTCGTCGGTAGCAACGAGACCCGCCACGGGTGGATGGACGAGGGACTCAACACCTTCGACACCTACTTCGCCACCGATGCCTACCTGCCGCCGTCGTTCACCGGATACGGCGTGAAGGACGACCATCACACGTACATCTCGTTCCTGCAGAGCGCCGACGAGGATCTCCAGATCATGTCGCCGGCCAACTCCTTCGGCGTCATGGACAGCGGGTACGGGATCGAGGCCTACTCGAAGCCGGCCGGCGCGCTCTGGGCGCTCCGCTCGATCCTCGGCAACGACGAGTTCTACCGCGCCTACCGCGCGTACATCCACCGCTGGTCGTACAAGCATCCCTCACCGTGGGATTTCTTCGAAACCTTCAACAACGTGACAGGCCAGGACCTCGACTGGTTCTGGCAGCCCTGGTTCTTCTCCCGGGAGTGGCTGGACCAGGCGGTGACCAGTGTGCGGCGCCAGGGACAGGACCTGGCGGTGACGGTGGAAAACAAAGGTGGCCTCTATGCTCCCGTGGACGTGACGGCGACGCTCGCCGACGGCAAGACGGTGTCGTGGCGGGAACCAGCCTCCGTCTGGTTCGGCGCGGCGCAGACGATCACGACCCGCCACGCGGTCCAGGGGAGAGTGACGGCCGTGACGCTCGATGCCGCCGAGAATTTCCCGGACGTGGATCGGACGAACAACAGTTGGAAGGCGGGGAGGTAGCGGCACCCGAATAAGCGGTAGGAGGGATGCGGCGACCGCGGAGCGTTTCGGAGCGGCCCCGACCCGGGGGGATAGGGTGCGCGCACGTTGAGCGTATGCTGTTCTCTGGTGCGGTTCGACAACAAGAATGGATAGTGTTATTTCTGCGCTCGCAGGTGGGTCCGACAAGCTTCCCTCCACACAGGAGCCGTCCTCATGAACCACAAGGTTCAAGCCCTGCTCGGCCTGGCGGCATTAGCCGCTCTGGCAGCTTGTTCCGAGAATCCGACTCAGCCGAAGGCCATCACCGGCTCCAATCCGAGCGCTGCGCGCAGCGCGACCGGGTTTGCCATGAGGGCTGAGCACGCCCGCGTGTGTCCGGGTCCGGCCGCGGCCGGTCATGCGCTCTGTCACTCCATCGTACAGGTGGACAAGGGCGGAAAACCCAAGCCGAATCCCACTCCGAGCGGTTACGCTCCGGCGGATTTGCTCGCGGCGTACAACCTGGGTGCTGCGTCTGCGAGCGGTGGCTCGGGTCAGGTCGTCGCCATCGTCGATGCCTACGACGATCCGAACGCGGAGAGCGACCTGGCCGTGTACCGCAGCCAGTTCGGGCTGCCGGCATGCACAACGTCCAACGGCTGTTTCAGGAAGGTCGACCAGAACGGCGGCACGAACTATCCGCGCGCCAATTCGGGTTGGGCGGAGGAGATCTCCCTCGATCTCGACATGGTCAGCGCGATCTGTCCGAACTGCAAGATCTTGCTGGTGGAGGCGGCGTCGAGCTCGTTCTCCGATCTCTCGGCGTCGGTGGACCGGGCCGCGGCGATGGGCGCGACGGAGATCTCCAATTCATACGGCGGCAGCGAGTATTCGAGTGAGACCAGCGACCAGTCGCACTACGATCATCCGGGCATCGCCATCACGGTCAGCACGGGCGACAACGGCTACGGTGTGGAGTTCCCGGCAGCTTCACGGTACGTGACAGCGGTGGGCGGCACGTCGCTGTACAAGAGCGGCAACGCATACAGCGAGACGGCGTGGAGCGGCGCGGGCAGCGGGTGCAGCGCCTACATTGCGAAGCCGAGCTGGCAGACGGACGGCGGTTGCGCCAATCGCACGGTAGGCGATGTCTCGGCGGTCGCGGACCCGAACACGGGCGTGGCGGTCTATGACACGTACCGCCTGCATCCGGGTGGGTGGCTGGTGTTCGGCGGGACGAGCGTGTCGGCGCCGATCGTCGCCGGCGTGTATGCGCTGGCGGGCAACGCCGCTTCGCTCAACTACGCCTCGCTCGCGTACTCCAACACCTCGTCGCTGAACGACGTCACGTCGGGAAGCAACGGCAGCTGCGGCGGTTCGTACCTGTGCACGGCCGTGGCCGGCTACGACGGGCCGACGGGCAACGGCACGCCCAGCGGCACGGGGGCGTTCTAACCCGTCGAGTCGAGTCGCATCTCCCCCCCACCCGACGCCGTTGCCCAAGGGGAGCGGCGTCGGGTGCGTGGGCGGGGAAGGTCTCGAGATGGTGCTCTGATACCCCGCCAATGGCTCATCCCCGACGTCGCTCGGCGTGCTGAGGTGGTCCATTCACGGGTCGGGCGCGCCTACCGCCCGAAGAGCACCAGCAACGTGGAGATCGTGGCGACCGAGAGCACCGAGGTGAGGACCACCGTGCGGGCCGCCACGCTCGACGCGGCGTCGTAGCGCGCTCCGAACAAGTAGGCGTTCACGCCGGTGGGCATGGCGGCCATGAGCACCGCCACCGCGAGCCAGATGCCGTGGATGCCCAAGATGGGGCCGGCCACCACCCACACGACGAGTGGGTGCACCACGACCTTGAGCGTCGTGAGAGCCAGGGCGGGGCGCAGCTCCCCGCGGAAGGGATATCCGGCCACGGAAGCACCCATCGCGAAGAGGGCACACGGTACCGCCGCCGCCCCCAGCGTCTCGGTCAGACGGTCCAGGGGACCCGGGATGGACATGCCGAGGAGGTTGACCGCCAAGCCGAGGGCCAGGCCCACCACGATGGGGTTCGCCACCACGGCCAGCAGAACCTCCCGCGCTCGATCGCGCAGGCGCACGCCCGTGCCGCGGCTGGCCTGGATGATCCCCACGGTGAGGGGCATGAACGTGGCCGAGTGGAACGCGATGATGAGAAGCAGGGG
>CAZFIS010000267.1:0-3125 GCA_964519125.1 uncultured Gemmatimonadaceae bacterium
AGAACGTCCAGGCCAGCGTCCACGACTCGATGTAGCAGTAGTAGATGAGCACGACGAGGGGCGTGAAGAGTCCGACGACGCCCATGTACTTCGCCACCGGGTGGTCCCACAGCGAGTGGAACATGCCGGGCACCGAGCCGTGACCCCGAAGTCCCCCATGCCGTCCGACGCCCCACTCGATCCACATGAGGGGAATCCCGAGGAGCAGGAAGGCGATGAAGTACGGGATCATGAAGGTTCCGCCGCCGTTCTCCGTCGCCTGCACCGGGAAGCGGAGGAAATTCCCCAAGCCGACGGCGTTGCCCGCCATGGCCAGAATCAGCCCGATGCGGGAACCCCACTGCGGACGTTCGTTCGTCATTGGCTACGTGGTTGAGGGATCGGGATCGATACTCACGGACACCGCGCTCCAAACGAGGGCCTAGAATGACTCGCGTCCTCGCGCGAGGCAAGAACCGCCTCCCGGTCGCCGGCGCGAGGTGCTCGATCGTGACCACCCCACCCAACCACTCTCTCCCTCCCTTGCCACCCCGCCCCGAGGACGTATTTTTCTATTCACATTTATGAATACGTCCCTCGCATCTCCCATCCTGGACCAGCTCAGCACGCTCTCCGACGAGACCCGGACCCGCATCCTTGCACTCGTCGAGCGGAGCGAGTTCACCGTGAGCGAGCTGTGCTCGGTGCTGCAGATCCCGCAGCCCACGGTGAGCCGCCACCTGCGCACGCTCGCAGGCGACGGATGGGTGGCGTCCCGCACCCAGGGGCGCAACCGGCACTACCGGATGGCCTCCGACCTGGCGGCGCACGCCCGCGACCTGTGGAGGATCGTACGGGAGGGTCTGGGTCAGAGCGGTCTCTACGCCGCCGACGCGGAGCGCGCCCGGGAAGTGCTCGCCCAGCGCCGCCGCCGTTCGGCCCGCTTCTTCGCCGAGTCGGCGCACCGCTGGGACGCGCTGCGCCTCGAACTGTTCGGCGATCGCGCCGAGACCCTCCCCCTCTTCGGCCTGCTGGATCCGGAGTGGACCGTGGGCGATCTGGGCACGGGCACGGGCGGAATCCTCGCCCTCCTGGCACCGCATGTGAAGCGGGTCGTGGGGGTCGACCGATCCGAGGAGATGCTGGCCGTCGCGGGGACCCGGCTGGAGGGAATCCGCAACGCGGAGCTGCGTGCCGGCCACCTGGAGGAGCTTCCCCTGAAGGACGGCGAGCTCGACGTCGCCATCCTCGCGCTCGCGTTGCATTACGTGGTGGATCCGCCCGGGGTGCTGGGCGAAGCCCACCGGGTGCTCGCCCGCGGAGGGCGGTTGATCGTGCTCGACATGCGCGCCCACGAGCGCGGACCGGAGTACACGGAAGAGATGGGCCACGTCTGGCCGGGCTTCGAGCTCGACCGCCTGGAGGCATGGCTGAGCGACGCCGGGTTCGGGCGCGTGCACGTGCGTCCCCTCCCGCCGGATCCCGAGGCACTGGGCCCCCTTCTCTTCATCGCCTCGGCGATGCGATCGTGAGCGCCGAGCGCACAGGACGAACCAGGATCATGGACCCATCACACAGAATGAACCCAGAGAGGAGATCATGAGCGACACTGCCCTACTCAAGCAGGATGCTTCGAAGAGCGCGGCCGCGGAGCGGCCCGCGTTCAAGGTGCTGGACCTCGCGCTGGCGGACTGGGGGCGCAAGGAGATCCGCCTCGCCGAGCATGAAATGCCGGGCCTCATGGCGGCACGCGGGGAGTACGGTCCCGCACAGCCGCTGGCGGGCCTGAAGGTCATGGGATCGCTGCACATGACCGTCCAGACCGCCGTGCTCATCGAGACGCTCATGGACCTCGGCGCCGACGTCCGCTGGGCCTCCTGCAACATCTTCTCCACACAGGATCACGCGGCAGCGGCCGTCGTGGTCGGCCGGGGCGGAACGCCCGATGCGCCGAAGGGTGCCCCCGTGTTCGCCTGGAAGGGGGAGACGCTCTCCGAGTACTGGTGGTGCACCGAGCAAGCGCTCGAGTGGCCGGACGGAAGCGGACCGGACCTGATCGTGGACGACGGCGGAGACGCGACCCTGTTGCTGCACCGGGGCGTCGAGTTCGAGGACGCCGGGGCCGTGCCGGCGTTCGACGCCGACAGCGAGCCGGAAGAGTGGGGCGTGATCCTCGACGTGATCCGTCGCTCGATCGCGCGGGATCCGGAGCGGTTCCACAGGCTGGTGAAGACGGTGCGCGGCGTCTCGGAGGAGACCACGACGGGCGTGCATCGCCTGTACGAGCGCGAGCAGGAAGGCACGCTGCTCTTTCCGGCCATCAACGTGAACGACTCGGTCACCAAGTCGAAGTTCGACAACACCTACGGTTGCAGGCACTCGGTGGTCGACGGGCTGAACCGCGCCACCGACGTGATGCTCGCCGGCAAGAAGGTCGTCGTGTGCGGGTACGGCGACGTCGGGAAGGGGTGCGCCCAGGCGCTCGACGGGCAGGGCGCCAACGTGATGGTCACCGAGATCGACCCCATCTGCGCGCTGCAGGCGTACATGGAAGGGTTCACCGTGGTGACGCTGGACGAGGTGGTCGAGACGACCGACATCTTCATCACCTCGACGGGCAACAAGGACATCATCACCGCGGCCGACATGGCGCGCATGAAGGACAAGGCGATCATCGCCAACATCGGCCACTTCGACAACGAGATCGACATGGCCGGCCTCGCCCGTACGCCGGGTATCAGGAAGGAGAACATCAAGCCCCAGTACGACGAGTGGACCTTCCCGGACGGACACTCGGTGCTGATCCTGGCCGAGGGGCGTCTCATGAACCTGGGGTGCGCCACCGGCCACCCGAGCTTCGTGATGTCGGCGAGCTTCACGAACCAGACGCTGGCGCAGATCGAGCTGGCCACGCACCCGGACGCCTACGAGCGCAAGGTCTACACGCTGCCGAAGGTGCTCGACGAGAAGGTGGCTCGGCTGCACCTGGACAAGCTCGGGGCGCACCTGACGACGTTGTCGCCCGAGCAGGCGAAGTACATCAACGTACATGTCGAGGGGCCGTACAAGCCGGACTACTACCGGTACTAGCAGGTGGCGGAGGCGGGGTTCCTGCGGGGGGTTCCGCCTCCGCTCCTGCGCCGTGG
>CAZFIS010000268.1:0-3097 GCA_964519125.1 uncultured Gemmatimonadaceae bacterium
AGCCGGCCTTTGTCCTGCGATTCTCCAAGGGCGTTGAACTTCTTGTCCTTGTCGAAGAATCGGATGACGTAGCCCGCCGCGTCCGCGACATAGTCCGTCAGGATCATCTCGTTGCGGCTCGACGGCATTTTCGTGTCGACCGTGACCAAGGTCAGTCTGTAGTGGAGGGTCCCGTCGGGTAAGGGGGAGACTTCGACGGCCTCGCTCTGTTGGATCCGGCCCGCGTCGTCCTGGCCGAATTCGAACGACGCTTGCGTCAACGGCAGACTCTCTCTGTTCGTCTGCTCGTGAGAGCAGCCAGCCAACAACGCGGCCGAACAGATCGTGAGGACCAACTCTCGACGAAGCATGGCTGATTCCCTTTGCGGTCTTTGGAAGGGCAGGCGCTCCAAAAGCCTTCAGGCACCGCAATGCATGGTATGCTGCGGAACCGGATGCAGCAAGGAAAAGGGAGTGGAGGCGGTACGATGTGTCTCAGCCACTCCGCCGCGGCCTTCTGCTCCGTCTCCTCAGGCCTCTCCGTCGCGTCCTCCGTCACGTTCGCCGGCGAAGGCGAGCGCGCGGGGCAGCTTTGCGCGCACGGCGCCATGGGCGCTGGCGTTCAGGCCGGCGGTGCTCCAGCTTGCGCCATGCTCCATCCCGCCGGTGCCCCCGCAGACACCCCGGCCGCGGACTGGCCGGCGCTCGTGCACGCCGCGCTCGCAAAGGCGGGTGTGTCGATGGTCGCCCACGTCCCCGACGCCGGGCACAAGCGACTGATCGAGGCGTGTCAGCGGGACCCTTCCCTGCGGACCATCCCCCTCACGTCGGAGGAGGAAGGCGTCGGCCTGGCCGCGGGCGGGTGGCTGGGTGGAGCGCGGACGGTCCTGCTGATGCAATCGAGCGGAGTGGGCAACCTCCCCAACGCGCTCGCCATGACCCGGGAGTGTCGCTTTCCGCTCGTGCTGATCGTGACCATGCGCGGCGAGGAGGGTGAAGCCAACCCATGGCAGATGCCCATGGGCCAGGCCGCGGCTACGCTGCTCTCGGCGATGGGCGTCGAGGTTCTGCGTGCGGACACGCCGGAGGACGTGGCTCCCGTCGTGCGCTCAGCGCTGCAACGCGCCTTCGAGGGCGGTAGCGCCGTGGCCGTGCTGATCGCTCAGCGCGTGGTCGGCGTGAAGAAGTTCGCGGAGGCTCGGCGATGAGTGCCACGCTGCACCGGCGCGAGGTGGTGGCCGCGCTCCTCGCCGGGCGTGGCGACCTGCTGGTGGTGGCCGGGTTGGGTGCACCGGCGTGGGACTGCGCCGCAACGGGCGACGATCCCCGCACGTTCCCGCTGTGGGGTGGCATGGGGCTCGCCGCCACGGTCGGGCTGGGCCTCGCCTGCGCGCGCCCCGAGCGGAGGGTGCTGGTGGTGACCGGTGACGGCGAGATGCTGATGGGCCTCGGCGCCCTGGCGACCGTCGCGGTGCAGAAGCCCGCGAACCTGACGGTGGTCGTGCTCGACAACGAGCGCTACGGCGAGACCGGCATGCAACCCACGCACACCGCCATGGGCGTGGATCTCGCGGCGGTCGCCCTCGCGTGCGGCTTCGCGTCGGCCACCACGATCCGCGAGGCGGCCGCCCTGCCCGAGCTACACCACCGCGTTCACGAGGGGGCGGGACCCACCTTCGCCGTCATCAAGGTCGTGGCGGAGTCCCCGCCCCTGGTGCTGCCCCCACGGGACGGCGTGCTCCTGAAGGAGAGGTTCCGAGCCGCGGTGCTGGGCGGGGGCGCGACGTCTTCATGACGGTGACACGGTTGAGGATTGTGGACGGCAAATGGGGCGTCGTCGACAGGGTCCTCTCATCGAGAGTTGTCACAACAGTGAGCGCCTGGCCTCGACCCCGCGTCAGGCCGCCCCGGCGGAGTCCCCTTCCATGGAAGGCCACTCGCAGCTCCGGCTCTTGCAGAGGCCGTAAAGACCGTCGAGGGCCTCCATCTCGTCGGCGGAGACGACGTACACCCGGACCCGGTATCGACTCTTCTTGAAGTCGCGCTTGTAGTAGGTGTTCACGCCCGGGGCGGGAACGTGGACGTTCCCCTCGATGGTCACGGTCCCCAGGTCCACCTCGTGGTGAACGAGGGACGCCGGCAGCTCCGCCATCCGGACCCGGGCGGCAGCGACGTGGTCACCGGATCGATGGGCGCCGACCATGAAGTACCGCACGGTCTCCACCAGGCCCTCCGCCGTCGGGGAGGGCGTGTGGCTCGCGTCTCCGGCGTGGTCGGTCAGCTTGTTGGGTCGCGCGTACGGGACGCGCGCCACCTCCAGCACGAACGCCTCCCCACCGGTGACCGCGTGCAGCGGCGCACCCAGAACGTAGTGCTCCCCGTGTTGCCCGTAGTCGATGACGACGGACAGGGGGATGCCGCGGTCGTTCAGCAACTGCATCGCCGGGTGGGCGGCGAGCTCGGCGGCGGGGACCACCCTCGAGCTTCGGCGGTCCTGCATCAGTTTCTGCCAGAGGGTGGGCTTACCTCCGGCGCTGACGTTCAGCACCACCAGCGCCACGACCCCCACCACGCCTCCCACCACCACCACGAGCGCCACCACCTGTTCGATCACGCTTGCGGACTTGGGCTCTTGCTTGCGGTTCATGGCACCTCTCCTTGGCAGCGCTACGACCCACTCGTGCGCCTCCGTGTGCTCTCACCCGTTCGCCGCCGACACCTCCTGCACCTTCGCGTCCCTCCGCGCCGCCACCTCGACCCCTTCCGCGACGCATATGAAGTCTAACCGTCGCATCGGCATGAGGGGCGGAGAAGCGAGAGAACTTCATAGACCCGGGCGAGGAGCACGGCCCAGCCTCCCGGCGGGGTCGCCATTCATCGGGGATCAGGTTATTTTGTGCATACGCACAGAAAGGGGCCCTCCGTGCACCGTCCCAGGAGATCGCCGGCGCGCGCATAGGTATGTCGCGAGGGACGGTGGAGAGGCTCCTCGAGAGCGCCCGGGCCCAGGTGGCGAGCTGTCTCGCCGGGAGCCGGGCGCTACACATACGCCAAGGAGAGGACGATGCGCATCTGCGTTCCCACGGCCACTGACGAAGGGCTGGACGCCGAGGTCTAC
>CAZFIS010000269.1:0-3094 GCA_964519125.1 uncultured Gemmatimonadaceae bacterium
CATGCGCCCGACAGGATTCGAACCTGTGACCTCATGCTCCGGAGGCATGCGCTCTATCCAACTGAGCTACGGGCGCTCCGGACGCTCAAGATCGTTGTTCAGGGGGCGCGGTCAAGGTACCGCGCATGCGAGATGGGAGGGGAGCCTCGGACCGATCGGAGCGCGCGCCTCACTTCTCCAGCACCCTGGCGAGATCGACGACTTCGAGCGTGTTGGTGGCGTAGTTCGTCACCAGGAGCGTGCGGCCGTCGGCCATGAGCCTCAGCTCACGGGGAAAGCCTCCGGCCGGGATCGTGCCCGAGATCGCGCTCGCCCCCGAGCCGATCTTGTCGACATCGATGACCGAAAGCGACTGCGGCTCGGCGGGACCCGTGGCGAAACGGTTCGAGATCGTCGCGACGACTTTCCTTCCGCCCTCCAGCACGGCGATTCCGACCGGCGCGGTGCCGACCGGCACGCGCGCGATCAGCGCACGGGCCGTGTCCCGCAGCAGATCCTTCGTGTCGAACGCCAGCACGGCGTTGTCGCGACGCGCCGTCACGTAGGCGGTGTCCCCGGTCGGCGACGTCACCAGGCGGACCGGACTGCAGCCCGCCGGCACCGTGCCCACCACGGAATGTGCGGGGTCGGACTCGGCCCGTTTCACGTCGATGACCAGGATCGCCCCTTGGGGATGACGTCGCTTCACGTCCGGCCGCCAGGCCTTACACACCCCCGGCCAGTTCCACGAGCGCGGCGCGACTTCGATCGTCGCGTACAGGTATCGTCCGTCGGCGGAGAACACCAGGGCGACGGGCGAGATGCCCGCCGGGATCTTCCCGACGATGTCCTGGGGACCGAACCCGCTCCTGCGCGCCTTCGCCAGGTCGAAGACCGTGATCGTGCCGACGGTCTCGTCGCTGAAGAAGGCGTAGCGGTCGTCCTTTGAGACGTTCGCGTACGTGCGCCCCGCCAGGGGTGCCTCGTTCACGTAGTGGACAGTCGGGTGCTCGGCGCCGGAGATCAGCTCCGGCACATCGACGAACGCCATCCGGTCGTCATCGGAGACCACCAGCAGCTTCCCGTCATGGGTGAGCGCCATCCCCCATGGACTGCCTTCGATCTTCAGCGTCCGCGCGACCTCGAGCTTGCCGCCCGTCCGATGCACGAGCGCGATCATGCCCGGCTTGAGGAGGTGGCGCGGCCCCTTCGGCTTGGCCCCGGGCTCGGGCGCGCCTTCGGCCGGCAGCGACACGAAGATCCAGCAGCCGTCGGACGTGGGAATCGCCTGGAAGGGATGTACCGGCATGGGCACGTAGGCGATCGGCCGGGCAGCAGGCTGATTGCAGAGCGCGCTCTGCGCCCCCAGAGCGCCGGGAACGCTCAGGAGAAGCCCGGCGGCCAGCATGATGCGTCGTGTCACGATTCCCTCCGCTCGGTGGATGCGTGCGCTCCTGCCCTTCACTCCCCTATTCTGCATCGAACCGTACCGACGCGCACGTTGTTCCTCCGACCGAGACGAGACGCACCGATGAGGGATCCAGAACCCCCGAGCCGCGGCACTCGGACCCGCCGCCGCCGAGCCCTTCCATATCCGGCCGCAACCCTCGCCGGCCTCCTGGCGCTCGCGACGCTCGGAGCCTCCGCCGCGCTCCAGGCTCAGACGTCCCCCGGGCTGCTCGCCCTCACACACGCCACCGTCATCGACGGGACGGGCGCGGCGCCGCTCTCGAACTCGACCGTGCTCGTCCGCGACGGCCGGATCGAAGCGGTCTACGCGTCGGGGAGCCGTCCGACACCGGACAGCGCCCGGGTCGAGGATCTTTCGGGCAAGTGGATCATCCCGGGCCTCTTCGACGCGCACGTGCACATCACGGGCGATCGCTCGGACATGGCCTACTACCGCAAGCTGCTGGGCGGCCTCCTCCGGGACGGCGTCACGGGCATCCGCGACATGGCCGGCGACGCCCGCGTGCTCGGCTACCTGGCCCGCGAGGCTCGGCTCGACACGCTGGCTTCGCCCTACATCTACTACAGTGCCCTCATGGCCGGCCCGACGTTCTTCTACGAGGACTCCCGGGTACCGAGCGCGTCGGCGGGCGTCATGCTCGGCTCCGCTCCCTGGATGCATGCGGTGGACGCCACCACCGACATCCCCATGGTGGTGGCGGAGGCCAAGGGCACCGGCGCGACCGGAGTGAAGCTGTACGCCAACCTGCCGGGGTCCCTCGTGAAGGCGATCGCCGCGGAAGCGGAGCGGCAGGGACTCCTGGTGTGGACGCACGCGACGATCTTCCCGGCCACGCCGAGCGACGCGGTCGACGCGGGCGCGACCACGCTCTCGCACACGCCCTACCTGGTGTGGGAGGCGATGCCGCACGTGCCCACCGACTACCGCTCCCGTGCGCAGGGCGACTACGAGCACGTCAAGCCGGACGACCCCGAGATCGTCGCGCTGCTCGAGGACATGAAGCAGCGCGGCACGATCCTGGACGCTACGCTGCGCGTCTTCGCACGGGAAGCCGAGCACGCCCCCGACGCCGTGGGCGCGGGGATCATGCCGTGGAGCTACGCCGTGACGAAGGAGGCCCATCGCATGGGCGTGCTCATCGACGCCGGAACGGACAGCCAGGGCCTCCCGATCGGCAAGGACGGTCCCGACGCGAGTGCGGGCGCCAACGTCGTGGACGAGATGGCGCTCCTGGTCGAGCACTGCGGCTTCACGCCCGTGGAGGCGATCCGCTCGGCGACGCAGGTGGCCGCCATGGCCGTCGGCCAGGGGGCCCGGCGCGGCGCGATCGCTCCGGGGATGGACGCCGACCTGGTGGTGCTCGACGCCGACCCGACCGCCGACGTGCGCAACGTGCGCACGGTGGTCGAGGTGATGAAGGGCGGACGCATCTATCGTCCGGCCTCCGTCCCTCGGTAAGGCGCGTCCGTGGCGGTCTACCCGCTCACGCGCCGGAGGCGCTGATCCCCCGAAACGACACCGCGTCCGCCGTCAGGTGACCGGCGGACGCGGTGGTGAGCGCGCGGAATAAGCCGAGTTCTGTCCCCTTTCGGGGGAGGATCATTCATCTGGGACCGTCGTTGCCGACGGCCTCGAGCGGCCTAC
>CAZFIS010000270.1:0-3030 GCA_964519125.1 uncultured Gemmatimonadaceae bacterium
CTGTGGCGTCGAGCCGCTCGATCGCTACCTGCACGTGCAGGCCGGGCAGGACCAGCGAAGGCGGGTCGCCGCCTGTTTCGTGCTGCACGACCCGGCTAGATCCAGGATCGCCGGCTACTACACGTTGTCTGCGTTCTCCGTGATCGGTGAGGCGATCCCGGAGGCGCTCCAGAAGAAGCTCCCGAAACACGGACAGATACCGTGCACGCTCCTCGGCCGGCTGGCGGTGGATACGGACTACCGTGGGTTGGGCCTGGGCAGGCACCTGCTTCTCGACGCCTTGCAGCGGGCGCTGCTGCATTCCGGCGAAGTCTCATCCTGGGCAATGATTGTGGACGCGAAGGATGAGGCCGCGGAGCGATTCTATTCGCGGTACGGCTTCATGGTGCTGCCGCAGAGGCGGGAACGGATCTTTCTGCCGATGGCCACGGTCGCCGCGCTCTTTGGTTGACCTCGGTCGTTACCGCAGCCTGTTACCGGACCTTGTCCGACCCCCCAACACCAAAGCGGATCCTGCACCGTAAGTGACGGCGCAGGATCCGCTTAGGAAGAAGTGCACCCGACAGGATGGAGCTGCGGTGCGCTGGCGCGCATCCTCGCTCGTCTCGCGGAGGACCAGACAGATCTTCGACCACCAGCTCGGGCCGCTCGGCTCGAACCTGTGATGTCATGCTCCGGAGGGCTCTTCCCTGCGCCGATACGCGCCGACCTGCGCCGGTTTTCGGCCGTTCCGCGCCGACTCGTTGGGGGTCTGCGCCGGTTCGGTGTGTTACCCATTCTGTTACCGGAGCTTCACTCGGAGCAAGGGCTCGAACGCACGGCAGTCGACGAGGTCCGGAGTCAGACGACGCGCCACCACGGCGTGCTCAGCACGCGGTCCGAGACCCATTCCGTTCGCTCCCCGGCGTGGAGAAGGACACAGCCTTTCACCGCGTCCCCGTGACGATTGCGGAACTCCACCAGGTTGGCCCAGTCGCGCGGACGCGGGCGATCCGTCGACTTCACCTCCACGCCAACCACCGACCTCTCCGACTCGATCACGAAATCGACTTCCCGCCCTTCATAGGTTCTCCAGTAGAGCACCTGGGTTGCACCCGGTCGGATATCCTTCCACGCCTGCAGGTCCATGAGAACGAGGTTCTCGAGATGCCCCCCCCGGGGCTCCGTCTCGCCGGCAACGTGCAGGGCGAGCGCCGGATCGTTCCAGAAGAGCTTGGGCGACTTCACCACCCGCTTGGTCCGGTTTCCCGCGAAGGTCTGGACGCGCAGGATCTGGAACGATGTCTCGAGGAGGTTCAGATACCGGCGCGCGGTGCTGTGCGGCAGATCGGCGTCCCGCGCGATCTCCGACTGAACCGCGAGGCCGCCGACCCGAAGTGCGACGATTCGCATGAGGCGCCGGAAGTCCACCAGGCCATCGATCGAGGCCAGCTGCTGGAGATCTCGTTCCAGGTACGTCCTCAGGTAGCCGTCGAACCAGATCCCCGCCGCCTCCGGGTTCGCCAATTCGTACGAAGGCGTGGGATACCCTCCAACGCGGACTACCTCCTGCCATTGCGCGGGGGGGAGCGCCGCAGCTTCGATGCCTTGGATCCAGGAATCCGGCGATCGATCTTCTAACACGTCCCACGCCCCGGTGCTTCCCCGCCCCAGCAGTTCACCGCGGGTGAACGGCCACAAGTTGACGTAGCCGGCGCGCCCGGCGAGAGACTCGGCCACACTCTCCATCAAGAGAAGGTTCGCCGAGCCCGTCAAGAGGAATCGTCCGGGCCTCCTCGGCCGGTCCTCATCCACGGCATGCTTGATGGTGAGCAGCAGGTCGGGCACGCGCTGGATCTCGTCAATGACCATCCGCTCGGACCGGGCCAGCAAGCCCTCGGGGTCGGCTTCCGCGATGGCGCGCACGTCCAGGTCGTCGAGGCTCAAATAGGGCCGCCGGTCGTCACCCGCGATCTTCCGCGCCAGCGTGCTCTTCCCTGTCTGGCGCGCCCCCATCAACACGACCACTGGGAAGACCTCCATCACCCGGCGGACCCATGTTTCGGCGGCACGGGGAAGCAAGGGCACGGCACCCGGGTCTTCTACGCGTTCGTTAGCCATGTGGCGAACATTATGCCACGGTGTGGTCAGATGCGCAATCCCGCCGGAGTTGGCGGCTGTGCGTGGCGACCGCGACACCATCTTCCGCGGCAGCTTTGCCGAACGCGTCGAGACGATGGGCATCGAGGAAGTCGTCACAGCCCCGCACTCGCCGTGGCAGAATCCATACTGCGAGAGGCTGATCGGCTCAATCCGCCGAGAGTGCCTGGACCACGTCATCGTTCAAGGCGAACGCCATCTCATGCGGGTCCTTCGAAGCTACGCCTCCTACTATCACAGCTCACGAACACACCGGTCGTTGGACGATGACTGTCCGGATCCGCGTGGGATCGAGCGGCCCGAGATGGGCGACGTGGTCGCCCTCGCCCAGATAGGTGGGCTTCATCACCGCTACACCCGCCGACTCGCTGCCTGCCCCCCCCCAGAACCTCTGCTGAGCTTACCGCCGCACCCACGTGGAGAGCACGCTTTCTATTCGCATAGGCCTCGGGCAGCGCGCTTCACCCACGACCTCATCATGACTTTGGCCTGTCGTTGCACGGCCCTTGATGCATGAGCGCCCGGTCCTTCAGCCATCTGTGCGCCATCCCGCCCCACGGATGGAATTTTCGCCACCCACAGGGGCCTCCGTCGATTCGGGCACGTCGCCAAGGTCTTGCGAATCGCCACGTGCACGCCAGGAGTCAGCTTAGGTCTTGGGCTCCCCCATGCCCGGTAGGCATGTGTTCGCGACGCAAACATCGTTGTGGTACAAGGCTTTCCACCGCTCTCGCCGGGTCGCTCACAATTCTCTGCTCGCAATTGTCCCGGCGAACTCGATGTAGTCACCAAACGCTGAAAACCCCTGGAGCCGCGGAGCCCCAAGGGTTTTCCTATGCGCCCGACAGGATGGAGCTGCGGTGCGCTGCGCGCATCCTCGCTCGTCTCGCG
>CAZFIS010000271.1:0-3018 GCA_964519125.1 uncultured Gemmatimonadaceae bacterium
AGAAGGGCACCGGTCGGGCCCGGCAGGGCACGATCCGCGCGGTCCAGTGGGCCGGCGGCGGCGTCGCGTTCCCGCCCATCCCGCACTCGTGGCGACAGCGCGTGCCCAAGAAGGTCAAGGCGCTCGCCCGACGCTCAGCCCTGAACGACCGGGCCGAACAGGATCGGGTGGTGCTGGTGGACCTGCCCGCGTTCGAGCAACCGAAGACGAAGACGCTGATGTCTTTTCTGAGCTCGATCGAGGCGTCCGGGAAGGTGCTGATCCTCGCGGACGGCACGAACCGCAACCTGGTGCTGTCGGCGCGCAACCTCGAGAACGTGTCCGTTCTGGAGTTCGGAAGCGAGTCGGTCTACGACGTCCTGTGGGCTCGGATCGTGGTCATCGAGCGCAGCGCCCTCGACCGTGCCGCGGGCAAGGCCCCGGCCGAAGCCGTGGAAGAGGTCGAGGAAGAGGCTCCGGCCGAGGCCGGGGAGGAGAGCGACGATGCGTGAGCCGCATGACGTCATCATGGCGCCGGTGGTCACCGAGAAGACCAGTGCCATGATGGAAAAGCTGAGCATCTACACGTTCATCGTGGCCAAGGACGCCAACAAGATCGAGATCGGCAGTGCGGTCGAGCACCTGTGGGACGTCAAGGTCAAGGACGTCCGCACGATGCGGTACGCCGGTAAGATGCGCCGCTCGTTGATGGGCCGGCTGAGCCGGAACAACGTCCTGGGCCGGCGAGCGGGATTCAAGAAGGCCGTGGTGCAGCTTGCAGAAGGCGAGCACATCGAGCTCTACGAGGTCGGCTGAGGATAGAACCGAACTATGGGCATCAAGAAATTCAAACCGGTCACGCCCGGAACGCGCTTCCGCTCGACCCTCGACAAAGAGGCGGTCACGCGGCAGGGCCCCGAGCGCTCGCTCACGGAGTCCATGAGCTCCAAAGGCGGCCGGAACCATCACGGCCACGTGACCGTGCGTCGTCGCGGAGGCGGGCACAAGCGTCGCTACCGCAAGATCGACTTCAAGCGCGACAAGCACGGCGTGCCGGGCCTGGTGGCCGCGATCGAGTACGATCCGAACCGGTCGGCAGACATCGCGCTCATCCATTACGCGGATGGCGAGAAGCGCTACATCCTGCACCCGAAGGGTCTCGGGGTGGGCGACCAGGTGATGTCGGGGCGGGGCGCGGACGTGCGCATCGGCTCGGCGATCCCGCTCGAGTTGGTTCCGCTCGGCACGACGGTGCACAACGTGGAGCTCAAGCCTGGCAAGGGCGGGCAGATGGCCCGCAGCGCCGGCGTGGGGGTCCAGGTCGTGGCCAAGGAAGGCGACTACGTGACGCTTCGACTTCCCTCGACCGAGGTGCGGCGGGTGCACCGCGAGTGCCTGGCGACGGTGGGCGAGGTCGGCAACAGCGACCACGAGTTGACCGTGATCGGGAAGGCCGGCGCGAATCGGTGGCGTGGACGGCGCCCGAAGGTGCGGGGCGTGGCGATGAACCCGGTGGACCATCCGCTCGGGGGAGGCGAAGGCCGCTCCTCCGGCGGGCGCCCGCCGACGTCACCGTGGGGCAAGCCCGAGGGCAAGAAGACCCGGAAGCACAAGAAAGAGTCCAGCAAATACATCGTGCGTGGTCGTCGGCGTGGAAAGGCCACGCAGTAACCGTGCGATTCGTTCGTCGGGAAATCGAGGTTCGGCATGGCTCGTAGCGTAAAGAAGGGCCCGTACATCCAGGACCGGCTCCTGGAGCGCGTGGAGATCATGAACTCCCGCGGAGAGAAGAAGGTCTTGAAGACGTGGGCGCGTGCGTCGACCATCTCTCCGGAGTTCGTCGGTCACACGGTGGCCGTGCACAACGGCAACAAGTTCATCCCCGTGTACATCACGGAGAACATGGTGGGCCACAAGCTCGGTGAGTTCGCTCCGACCCGTCTGTTCCGAGGGCACGGTGGCAAGCTGGCCGACAAGCGGGCCAAGGTGAAGTAGGAGCCAGACGAGCAATGGAAGCGAAGGCGATTGCCCGGCATGTTCGCATGAGCCCCCGAAAGGTGCGGCTCGTGGTGGACCAGATCCGGGGACGGTCCGTGAACGAGGCGTACGCCCTTCTGCAGTTTTCCAAGAAGGGCGCGGCCGAGACGGTGGAGAAGACCCTGCGCTCCGCTGTCGCGAATGCCCAGGTCAAGGCACTGGACGGGGGCGACTCGCTCGACATCGACGAGCTCGTGGTGAGCGAGTGCTTCGTCGATGAAGGCCCGTCGCTCAAGCGGTGGAGAGCCGCGGCACAGGGACGCCCTGCCCCGCGGCGCAGGCGCACCAGTCATATCACCGTCGTGGTAGACACCAAGGACGCCTGAGGGCGGCCCGAGGACAGCGATAATCGATTATGGGACAGAAGACACATCCTCACGGTTTCCGACTCGGAATCGTCAAGGACTGGCGGTCTCGCTGGTATGCCGAGCGCGACTTCCCGCGCCTCCTCATGGAGGACGAGACGATCCGGAAGTACCTCAGGCGGAGGCTCAACCACGCCGCCCTGGCCAGCGTCGAGATCGAGCGGAAGCCGAGCAAGATCGTGGTTACGCTCCATACGGCACGCCCGGGTGTGGTCATCGGTAAGCGCGGATCCGAGGTCGACAAGCTCCGCGACGAGTTGGCCGTGCTCACGAACAGCGAGATCAGCGTGAACGTCGAGGAGATCAAGCGCCCCGAGGTGAACGCGTACCTGGTGGCCGAGAACGTCGCCCACCAGCTCCGCCAGCGGATCTCGTTCCGGCGTGCCATGAAGCGGGCCGTGCAGTCGGCGATGCGCTCCGGCGCGGAGGGGATCAAGATCCAGTGCGCGGGGCGCCTGGGAGGTGCCGAGATCGCCCGTACGGAGGGCTACAACGAGGGACGTGTGCCGTTGCACACGCTCCGGGCCGACATCGACTACGCCCAGCTCCACGCGTTCACCACCTTCGGGTGCATCGGCGTGAAGTGCTGGATCTTCAACGGTGAAGTCGTCGAGGAGCGGCGTGGCCGCACCTACTC
>CAZFIS010000272.1:0-3016 GCA_964519125.1 uncultured Gemmatimonadaceae bacterium
TCTCGTAGAAGGTCACGAGCATCGGCCGCTTCTCGCCCGGCTTGTAGTCGTCGGGCAGCCAGAGCAGGCCCTGGAGCTTGTGCCCGTAGCGGTCGGTGAAGTCGAAGAGCTTGTCGTGGCCCCACCGGTATTCCGCCTGCTGAGGGTTGGCCTCGCTCACGCGCTTCGCACGGGCCAGATGGGGCCCCGACACCCACACGTCCGGCGATTCCGTGAACGTCTGTCGGGTGAACACGTAGCGGTCGGCGTGGGTGGCCTTCACAGGTCGGTCGTACATCGCGTCGTCGTACACGACCTCGGTGAGGTGGCCCTTCGCCAGCCGGTAGAAGCCCGCCTTCTTGGTCAGCTCGCCGAAGGCGGAGAGCGTTACGCCTTTGGAGAGATCGTACTCCTCGCCGGTGCGCACCCGTCGGCTCGCCATGGGGTCGATGGGCTGTGGGCGCACGAGCTCGAATCGGGTCCGGGTCTTCGCGCCGAAGCCGTCGGTGACGTTCCGCGCGGTCCCTCCGTCCAGGGGAAGTGTCCACAGGTCGTACCGGTCCGCGACGATGACGTCGCGCCCGTCGCTGGTGTAGCCGGCCACACCCCACGGCGGCTTCGGTCCGGGATGGTCGTACGTGGTGTCCACGAACGTCGGCGCACCGGCGCCCAGGGTCGTCGACGTGGCCTTGTCGAGGTCGTACGCGTGGAACTTGTCGTCCTGCCAATAGAGGTACGTCCGGCCATCCGGGGAGATGCCCCCGGTACCTCTCTGGACGAGCTGACCCTTGAACATGAGGGTGCGCTGGCCGGTGGCCGTGTTCACCCGATACAAGTCGGCTCGGGCCGGCTTCCAGTCGGAGATGTACGCCCGCTCGTCACGTCCCACCGCCCATCGGCCGTCCGGCGATACCTCGAGATCACGAAGGGTCGAGTCACTGAGCGCGACGTAGGCGCCCCGCCCCACCTCGAAGGCCTCGCGGTACGTGAAGTCCCGGTCCCTGCGGGCGCGCGTCATCTGCACCGACTGGATGTAGCGGTCCGCGGTACGCCACACGTCCACGTCGGTGGTGGAGTCGGAGCTCTGCGGGAGTACGGTGTCGGCGGCCAATGTCTGCGGCATGACACCCAGGAACACACGTGCGCCGTCCTCGCTCCAGGTGAGGGGCGCACGATCGCTGATCACCCAGCCGTCGGGGAAGCCCGCGGCCGTGGTGTCGAGGATCGCCTCGCTCGGCGTCGCCTTGCCGAAGACGCCGCGGACGTTCGAGACCACGAGAAGCCTGTTGTCGCGCTCCCGCATCTTGGGCACGTCCTTGCCCTTGAGCACGGCCACGCCGGTCCCGGCATCGTTCCACGCGAGCCGGCCGTAGATGCGCGCGTCGTTGTCCAGGGCCCGGGTGCTGCCCGTAGCCAGGTCGATGACGAACAGCCCGTTGCCGTCGCGCGCGGTCGCGTCGACGGTATAGGCGAGCAAGTCGCCGGCGCGGTTGAACACCGCGTCACCCGCGCTGCCGAGGAGTTGGCTCGTTCCGGTCGTCAGGTCGACGAGGATGGCGTCGGAGCCGTGGGCCGACGGCTCCGAGCCTCCTCCGCTCCGGCCTCCGCCGAAGCGGCGACCGCCGCCCGCAGGGCGGTTCCGCAGGAGCATGAACTTCGACGTCCGGGCGAACGTGGCCGACTGCATGTCGTGCCAGGTCCGGGTATTGCCCGTGCCCAGCTCCCGTAGCTCCATCCGGTGGTGTGGCGCGGCCTCTCGACCGCCTCCACGGCCGGCTGCCCCCGCAGCGGGAGCCTCCGACCCCACTTCCGACCCACCTCTCCTGCCGCGGCCCGCCCGGGGGGGCAGGGAATCCACCTCGTAGACGATCCAGCGCGCGTCCGGAGAGAACGTCGCGCTGTGCGCGTTGGCGACGGTCACGTCCTGATTCGTCTCGAGATCCAGGATGTGCAGCTCGGGCTTCTGGTCGCGCTGCGCCACGTTGGTGAATCGGTAGACGTAGGTCACCCATCGTCCATCGCTCGAGATGTGGGCACCTTCGAGGGTGCGCCAGCGGGAGTAGTCGGGCACGGTGAGGACCTTCTTCCCGGCGGAGTCGGAGCGCTCCGAGGCAGAGCGGACCGAGGAGCCCGGCATCTCGGCGCGTACGGGAAGCGACGCGGCTGTGAGCGCCAACACACACGCCCCGAGAACGGGAACCAGGTGCTCGAGCGCCGGTCGGCGGGCACGGAAATCGTAGGTGGACACGGAGCATCTCTCGGAGTCTGTGAGGAGCCGCCAAAGTACGCGCACTTCGCGCGGCGAGCGACGGGTGTGGCGCCTTCTGCGCTGATACCGAGCCCCACGCTGTCCGAGTCTAGCGGAGCATCCAGAAGAGCAGCCCCAGCGTGAGCGCGTCCGACACCACGAAGCTCCACCCTATGCGCTTCAGGTGTCGGGGATTGGCGGGGAGAACGGACAGCAGCAGCACCAACAGCGCCTTGGGCATGACCGAGGCGGCCACCTCTCCCGAGGGATGCGCCCACATGAGGCCGGCGACCCCCGTGAGCACGACGGCGCCGGCGAGGATCGGCGCGGCGACGACGGCACCCCGTCCTGGCCCCCGTCCCTTGAAGCGGTACTTGAGGGAGTGCACGCAGAACGTCGCAAGCGCGAAGGATGCGATCCACGCGAACACGGGCAGACGCACCACGCGCGCGTCGGCCCCGGCCGCGGCAGCGAGCACCGCGTGAACCGACGAGAAGGTCGCGGCGACGAGGAGCTCCCCGAGGAGCGTCTTCGTCTTGCGGGCCAGCACGAGGGCGCCCACCACCAGGGCGAGGATCGTCGGCGCCACCGCCGCGCTCCAGGCGTCTGGAGAGGCGGTGAGCGCGAAGGTGACGGCAGCCGCCAGGGAGACGACGGTCAGAATGCGCAGCCGGAGCCGAGCCTGAGCTGCCTGGTTGGAGCGGATGCGCTCGCCCCGCGCGCCCCGCACGACGAGGATGGACTCGTGGGCCAGGAAACCGCTCAGGGCGAGGACGGCGACGGAGACGC
>CAZFIS010000273.1:0-2947 GCA_964519125.1 uncultured Gemmatimonadaceae bacterium
AGCGAGGATGCGCCGCAGGCGCACCGGAGCTCCATCCCACCCCCTCCGCTTATCGGGTCTTCGCGCTTCCAGGCCGTCGACGCATTCCCTTCTCTGAAGAGTCCGAGTCATACGCCGCAGCAGCTCGGCGGCCCGGATCGGCCCCAGCCCTGGGCACGTCTTCACGAGCCACCGCCCCCGGTCCCCCTTCGCGTACACTGAGTGCCCCGATCCGGAGCTGCTCCGCCAACGCAAACGCATCGCGACCAACGCGTCGCGTCGGTGCCCTCGCTCTGCGGACATCGGATCTTGCGCGCCCCCACTACCGCCAGCGCTCAGCTTGACGCATGCGCGTCCAGCCCGATATACCTCTCCGTGAGCGCTCTCCTCCTCGGTCCGTGGGTACGTTGCTTGCGCTAATGAAAGCGCTCCCACTCCGAGAGGTGAACGCCTCTCCGTCTTGGGGCTGATCAGGTGCTTGCCAGGGCCGGTAGCGGATGCCATGCCCCTAGGATGCCTATCCCTGCCGCTCGATCAGCCGGCCGGTGATCCGGTCGGCGTGAGGGCGTCGCAGACGCCTCTGGGAATGGCCCACTTTCGCTCGGGGGAGGACATCTGGAATGTATTCCGGCCACTTCGCGCATAAGCCACACGGGGAAGGCCGCTATCGGCTCTGGCTCATCCTCGCGTTCGGCGCGGCGGTGGCCCTGGCTGTCCCCCTGGCCCCGCATTTCTCCTACGATCGGTTGGACAATCTCGAATACTTCACCCCCCCCATCCTCCTGGCGCACCTCCGCTGGCTTCACGGGCAGCTTCCCCTGTGGACATCACACCAGTACCTGGGCGAACCCCTGCTCGCGTACGGACAGCCGGGCGTGTTCTATCCGATCTACACCGCGGCCGTAGCAATCGTCGCGTCGCTGGGCCGGCCGGGCTGGCTGATGGCCGTCGTGGCCGCCTTCCATTTTGCGTTGGGACTCCTGGGGTGGCTCATCTTGTTCGAGAGCCTGGGCATCCGGCGTTGGCTTGCGGCAGCGACCGCTCTCTCCGTCGAGGGTGGAGGGTTCGCGGCTCTCACCATTCCACTCTGGACGTTCATGGGGGGGGTCCTGTGCTGGATGCCGTGGATCCTGTATGGAAGCCTGCGCGCTCTGCGCAATCCAGACGATCCGCACGGGCTCTGGGTCCCGGTGGGTCTCCTACTCGTCGCGGCGATCGGTTATCCACAGATGTTGGCCTACACGTGGATCTGGATCCTGGTCTCGGCCGGGCTCTTCGGCTGGGCGGAACGCGTCACGGCCCGAGCCTGGAGACGGTGGGCCGGCCTTCTGATGGCGGGAGCCCTGCTGAGCGCTCCCGTCCTTGTGCCCGTGTATCTCTTGAGCCGGATCTCCCCGCGCGCTATCCCGCTTCCATACGGGCAGTACATCGCCCATGGCGTCGCTCCGTCGCAGTTGGTGAGTTTCGTCGCCCCGGTCTTGCGTTCGGTGCAGACCTACCTGCCAATGGTGGGCACCTTGTCCTTCTACCAGGGCTCGTGGGTCGTCCTGGCACTGGGCGCAGGCGTCCTCGGAGTGGGGGCCGCGATCAGGGCGTCGGGAACCACATCGCTTCGGCGTGTGCGACGGAGCGCGTCGCCCGAGCTCCTCTTCCTGTGCGCCGGCGCAAGCGCGCTTCTCTTCGTGCTTCTCGCGCTGGGGCGCTGGGGGGGGCTGATGTGGGTGTTGTACGGATTCCCGCTCTGGTCGTCCTTCCGCTGGCCGTTCAAGTTCCTCCTGTTCGCGGGTGCCAGCATCTCGCTGGCGGCGGGCCTCGGCACGGAATCGTGGCTTCGACGGCTCCGCGGCTCGGGCTCCGGCCTTCGGCTGGGCCTGGCCCTGTGGGGCGTGCTTCTGGTGGCGGCCGCGGACCTCGCCGGCTGGATCGGGCACTACCCGCTGTACTCCCTGGCGTTCGCGGCCCTCTTCGTCCTCTCTCTGGTCGCCCTGATGGGCGCCGACCGCCGCTGGGGTGCCGTGTTGCTCGTAGTATGCGCATGGAGCGGCGTGACCGTCGTTCAGGATTTCGCACAGATCCCGGATATAAGACGTTACGAAGAGCCGATCGGCGCCTTTGGGCCTTCCGTGCTCGGAATCGACCCTGCCGACCGGGTCCTTCCCGTATCGTCGGATATCCAGCCGGCCGGCATGCAGCCGATGGCCCTGTGGCGGTCGGCCACCCTCGACGGGTACGACTCAGCCACCGGTACGTGGACCCCCCTGGCTCCCACCTGGTTCTTCGAATTCCTGCCTCTGTACACCGCCGGCACCCTTCCCGAAGCGTCCTACCGGCGGCTCTTGGGGAGTCGCTTTCTCAAGGCACTGGATGTTCGGTACGCAATCATCTCGAACACCGATGGAGAGGCCGCGGCGTGGGTTGAGCGCGGGGGCTTCCACCTCGTCCGGCGCTTGCCGCAGTCGAGCGTCTACGAGCAGGACAGCGTTCTCTCGCGTGTGTATTTCGCTCGGGAGGTCCGGCCCTACTCACGGGCGCGAGTGGATGATGGCTTGATGAGGAACCGGGCCCCGGTGCGCACGGCTTACCTGGAGGGGATCGCGGAAAGAAGCGCGCTCCCCGGGGCTCGAGTCCTCTCCATCGAGCGGCAGCCGAACGGGATCCGGGCGACGGTCGACGCGCCCGCCGGTGGGCTCGTGGTGTTCTCCTCGACGTACTATCCGCAGTGGCGCGTCTTTGCAGATGGAAAGCGGGTGCCGGCGCTGCGGGTCAACGGGCTCGTGACGGGAGCACGGATCCCCTCCGGCACGAAGACCGTGGAGTTTCGATTCGGGTTCGCGGGCCTCGGCATCTCCCTGCTGCTGTTCGCCGGCGGGCTCCTGACGCTGGCGCTGTGGCTCGTGAGCCGCCGACGCGACCGGGCCGAGTCGCCGACCGGGGCCGGCCACACCCTGTCCACGGATCGGTGATTGAA
>CAZFIS010000274.1:0-2923 GCA_964519125.1 uncultured Gemmatimonadaceae bacterium
AACAGATAGGACAGACCCAGCTCGTTGCGGATCCGAACGAGCAGCTCGATGACCTTGGCCTGCACCGAGACGTCGAGCGCCGAGGTCGGTTCGTCCAGCACCAGCAGCTCGGGCTGCACGGCCAGGGCGCGCGCGATGGCGACCCGTTGCTTCTGCCCTCCCGAGAGCTCGAACGGGTATTTCGAGCGGAACGACGCGGGCAGCTCCACCATCTCAAGCAGCTCGCCTGCCCGGGCCTCCCAACGGCTCGGCTCCACGCCCTGGAAGCGCATGGGGACGAACAGGCTCTGCTCGATGGAGCGGCGCGGGTTGAGCGACGAGCCGGGATTCTGGAAGACCATCTGGACGCGGCGCCGGAAGCTGCGCTGTCTGCGCAGCGTGGCGATGTCCTCGCCTCGGAACCGGATGCTGCCCGAGGTTGCCCCATCGAGGCCCACGATGATGCGCGCCAGGGTGGACTTCCCTGAGCCCGACTCGCCGGCGAGCCCGAAGATCTCGCCCGGCTGCACCTCGAAGCTGACGCGGTCGACGGCGCGCACGTGGCTGACCACGCGCTGGAACAGGCCGCGCCGCACGGGGAACAGCTTGCGCAGGTCGTCGACCGCCAGGATCGGCTGGGGCTTGCTCATCCCTGCACGCCGTCCGGGTCGAGCAGCCAGCACGCGCTGCGATGGGTTTCGCTCAACGCCAGCAGCGGCGGCTGGTTCCGGCAGCGCTCGCCGGCGTGCGGGCAGCGCGGATGGAAGCGGCAACCGTCGGGGGGTCGGGTGTAGTCGGGCAATGTGCCGTCGATCCCTTCGTAGGCCCGGCCGCCCGAGAGCTTCGGCACGCACGCGAACAGGGCCTTGGTGTAGGGATGGGCGGGCGCCGCGAAGATCTCGGCCGTTGTCCCTTCCTCGACCACGTTGCCGGCGTACATCACGTAGACGTAATCGGTCATCTCCCGTACCACACCGAGGTTGTGTGTGATCATCAGCAACGCCAGCCGTTCCTCCCGCACCAGCTCGCTGAGGAGCCGGAGGATCTCGTCCTGGGTGGTGACGTCGAGGGCGGTGCCCGGCTCGTCGGCGATGAGGAAGCGCGGGCGGTTGAGCAGCGCCATGGCGATGAGCACCCGCTGCCGCATCCCGCCGGAGAGCTGCACCGGGTACGTGTCGAGGATGCGCTCGGGGTCGGGCAGGCGCACCTGCGTCAGGACCTCCAGGATCCGCGCCCGCCGTTCTCGGGCTGAGCGGCGCAGTCGGTGCCGCCGGTCCGCCCAGCGCACGATGTCGGTGAGCTGCTCGCCGATGCGGAACACGGGGTTGAGCGAGGTCATCGGGTCCTGGAAGACCATCGACATGGCGCTGCCCTTGAGTGCCTGACGCTGCGCGCGCGGCAGCGTCAACAGATCGCGACCCTCGAACGTCATGTGGCCCCGCACGCGGGCGGGTGGGGTGGCGAGGATCCCCATGATGGCGCGCATGGTGACGCTCTTGCCGCAGCCGGACTCGCCGACCAGGCCCACCCGCTGGCCCTCGTGCACCTCGAGCGAAACCCCGTTCAGGACGGTGGCGATGCCGTCGAAGGTGGAGAACTCCACGCGTAGGTCCTCGACGTCGAGGATCGCTCCGGGTCGCGCCTGCACGGGCCGACCGGTTGGGCTGGTCACGACACCTCCACGTCGAGCAGGTCCCGCAGACCGTCACCGAGCAGGTTGAAGCCGAGGATGGCGAAAAGGATCCCCAGCCCCGGCATGATTGATTCCCACCAGTCTTCGGGCAGGTAGTTCGCGCCCGCCGCTACCATCGTGCCCAGGTCGGGCGTTGGCGGTTGGGCCCCGAGGCCGAGGAAGCTCAGGCCCGCGCCGATGAGGATGACGAAGCCGGCGTCGAGCGTGACCTTGACGGAGATCACGGAGACGCAGTTGGGGAGGATCTCGCGGAACAGGATGTGCGCGTCGCTGGCGCCCGCCAGCTTCGCCGCCTCCACGTACTCCTCGTTTCGGAGCGAGCTCACGGTGGTGTAGATGAGGCGGGTGTGCCAGTTCCACCACAGCAGGCTGATGGCGATCATGCCGTTCAGCAGGCTCGGCGTCAACGCGGCAGTGATGGCCAGCGCCATGACCAGTGCCGGGATGGCCAGGAAGACGTCCGTGACCCGCATGATCACGGTCTCTACCCAGCCGCCGTAGTAACCGGCCAGCAGCCCCAGGAACACCCCGAAGGGGACCGACAGGCCTAGCACGAACACGACCAGCAGCAGCGACACGCGGTAGCCGAACAGCACGCGCGAGAACACGTCCCGACCCACGTTGTCCGTTCCGAACAGGTGGTGCAGCGACGGCGGCTGGTGGCGCTCGGCGAAGTTCACCAGGTTCCCGGCGCTCTCGGGCGAAGGCGCCAGCAACGGCGCGCCCAGCGCCGCCACGATGACCAGTAGCACCATCGCCAGGCCCGCGACCGCGGCGGGGTTGCGCCGGAAACGGTACCACCCGCGTCGCCAGGCGCGTCGGCGGGCCGATTCCTCGACCGCCGTCCCGAGCGCCGCGGCGGGCACGTCACTCATGATGGTGTCCCCGTCACGAGCGTGCTCCCCGGATGCGGATCCGCGGATCGAACGTCCCCAACAGAACGTCGATGAGCAGGTTGACGAGCACGAAGAAGGCTCCGGTCACCATCACTACGCCCATGATGGCGTTGAAGTCCTTGTGCAGGATGGCCCGCACGCCGTAGGCAGCCATCCCGGGCCATCCGAAGACCATCTCCACCAGGAAGGCGTTGCCGAGCAGCGACGCGAACTCCAGGCCCAGGATCGTCAGGGTCGGGATGAACGAGGGCTTGAGCATGTACTTGAAGGTCGTGACGAAATCGGGGATGCCGAAGGCGCGGGCGGCCTCGACGTAGTCCTTGCGGCTGACGTCGATCATCGAGGAGCGCGTGAT
>CAZFIS010000275.1:0-2915 GCA_964519125.1 uncultured Gemmatimonadaceae bacterium
GCGCCTTCTCGCACGCCATCTCCAGCATCGCGGCGTTGCGATCGATGCCCACGACATCGGCACCCAGGGCGACGCACGCCAGGGCCACCCCACCGGTGCCGCAACCGATGTCCAGCACCCTCGCGCCAGCCCCGGACGGACCGTGGCCGGAGCGCGTGGCACCCGCAGCATCGGCCGTCGCGATCTCCGCGATCCGACGGTAGACGGCGTCGATGCGGCCTCCCGACAACATCCGGATGCCGCGGTCATAGCGCCCTGCAGTCGACTCCAGCACCTTCATCCAGGCGAAGCTGCTCATGCTCGCGAGGCCTCCCACCGTCAGCCTAGCGCTCCCGTGCGCCGCCAGCGCCGACCGGCGGCCCGGCGTAGCGTTGCGCTCATCGCTCGCATGCGCCGCGGGCCTATAGTGGCGCCAACCGAAACGTCCGTGGGGGTCGTGCCGGCTGCATCCGGCCGCGCGTCCGTCTCGAAGGGGAGGAGCGCGAGCCATGCCTTTCATGAGCAGCCGTCCGAAGCGTCCCGTTCGTCCGCCCGGCAAGAAGGGTTGGGACACGTCCACCTGGGCCACCCGCGTGCCGCTGGCGCACACCGAGAACTTCCAGGAGGTGTTCCGGGCGGCGTGGGAGAACCGCGATGCCGCCGCCTTCGCCTGGCGCATCCTGAGAGACGGCGTGTGCGACGGCTGCGCGCTGGGCACCAGCGGCATGAGCGACTGGACCATCGACGGGGTGCACCTGTGCAACGTGCGGCTGCGCCTACTCCGCCTCAACACCATGGGCCCGCTCGACCCCAGCCGCCTCGCCGACGTGTCGAAACTCAAGGGGCTGCGTTCGAGGGAGCTGCGCGCGCTGGGGCGGCTCCCCCACCCGATGATCCGCCGCCGCGGCGAGCCCGGCTTCACGCCCATCGCCTGGGACGACGCCATCGACCTCGTCGCCGAGCGCCTGCGCGCCACCGAGCCGGATCGGGCCTACCTCTACCTGACCAGCCGCGGCATCCCCAACGAGACCTACTACGTGGCCCAGAAGGCGATGCGCGCGCTCGGCACCAACAACGTCGACAACGCTGCCCGCGTGTGCCACTCGCCCTCCACGGTCGGCCTCAAGGCCGGGCTCGGGGTCGGCGCCACCACCGTCTCCTACAGCGACCTGATCGGCACCGACGTGGTGACCTTCCTCGGCTCCAACGTGTCCAAGAACCAGCCCGTGGTGATGAAGTACCTCTACCACGCCAAGAGGGCGGGCACGAAGGTCGTGACCGTCAATCCCTACGTCGAGCCGGGCATGGACCGCTATTGGGTGCCTTCGGACGTCGAGAGCGCACTCTTCGGAACCCGCGTCAGCGACCGCTTCTTCCGCATCGCGCCGGGCGGCGATCAGGCCTTCCTGCGGGGCACGCTCAAGGCGATGATCCGGGCGGGCACCGTCGACCGCGCCTTCATCGACGAGCACACCGAGGGCTTCGAGGAACTGGTCGAGGTGCTCGACGGCCTCTCCTGGGAGGCGCTGGAGAGCGCCAGCGGGGTCTCGCGCGCCGCCATGGAGAGCTACGCGGAGCTCCTCGGCCAGGCACGCCGCGCGGTGTTCGTGTGGGGCATGGGCATCACCCAGCACGCCTTCGGCGAGGAGAACGTCCGCGCCATCATCGACCTGGCCCTCTCCAAGGGCTTCGTGGGCCGCGAGGGCTGCGGCCTCATGCCGATCCGCGGCCACTCCGGCGTGCAGGGCGGCGCCGAGATGGGCGCCTACGCCACGGTCCTGCCGGGCGGCCGCCCGGCCGACGCCGAGCACGCGGCCGAGCTGTCCGCGCTGTACGGCTTCGAGGTGCCGACCGGCAAGGGGCTCACCACCCCGGAGATGCTGGAGGCGGCGCGACGCGGCGAGATCGACGTGCTGATGGCCGTCGGCGGCAACTTCCGCGAGGTCATGCCCGGACCGGACGGCGTCGACGACGCGCTCGACCGGATCGGCCTGCGCGTGCACCTCGACATCGTGCCGAGCAGCCAGATGCTGCAGGACCCCGCCGACACGGTGCTGTTGCTGCCCGCCACCACCCGCTACGAGATGCCAGGCGGGGTGACCGAGACCTCCACCGAACGCCGCATCGTCTTCAGTCCCGAGATCCCGGGGCCGCGCATCGCCGAGGCCCGTCCCGAATGGGAGGTGCTCTCCGAGATCGTGGCCCGTGCCCGGCCGTGGCTGGCGGAGAAGGTCCGCTTCTCCGGCACGCCCGCCATCCGCGACGAGATCGCGCGCGTGATCCCGATGTACGACGGCATCCAGACCCTCGCGGAGAAGGGTGACCAGGTCCAGTACGGCGGGGCGCGGCTGTGCGAGGGCTGGACCTTCCCGACGCCGAGCGGCAGGGCACGCTTCCTGGCGGCCGCCCCGCCCGAGCTGCGCCGCGACGACGACGCTTTCGTGGTCATCACCCGGCGCGGCAAGCAGTTCAACAGCATCGTCCACGAGGACATCGACCCCATGAACCGGATGCCCCGCGACGCCGTCATCGTCCACCAGGACGACGCCAGGCGCCTAGGCATCGGGAGCGGCGCGGCGGTCGTCGTGGCGAACGAGCACGGCGCCTTCCGAGGCCGGCTCTTCACCGCCGACGTCGCCCCCGGCTCGGTGCAGCTCCACTGGCCCGAGGCGAACGTCCTGGTCGATCCCGGCGCGCGCTCGCCCAACGCCCAGATCCCCGCGTACAAGGACGCCACCGCCCGCATCGAACGCGCTGGCACCGCTCACGCCGTGGCCGGCGAGTCGTCCGCGGCCACCTCCGTGCCCCGCGTATGAGGGGGGCTCGCCGGGCCACCCGGCGCGTGGCCGTCACGCGCGTGCAGGGGGACGAGCGCCGGGCGCCGGAGCGCGACGCCGTCGCGGCCGAGGAGCCGCTCGAGATCCGGCTGCTGACCG
>CAZFIS010000276.1:0-2915 GCA_964519125.1 uncultured Gemmatimonadaceae bacterium
CGATGACGAGGCTGTTGTGGCCGTGCTCGACGTTGGTCAGGATCACGCGCGCCTCGGCCTGGCGGCCGACGAAGTCCTCGGGGCTCACGATTCCACCTCCATGGTGATACTAATGCAATATCACATCGTAGACACTCGGCTGATCCTCTCGCCAACGCAGCCATATTCCAGCCGTCCTCAGCAGCAACGAGCCGACACGTATACTTGCCCGAAAGCTGTCTCCCTTTGTCGCTTGCTCATGTTGAAGAGTGAACTCGATCCACTGCCCGAGACCCTGCTTGGCGAGCCGCCCACCGTGAAGCTGCTCTACGTCTGGCTTGCCCGGCGGGGCTCGGTCAACCTCTCGCAGCGCCAGATCGGTGCAGCCCTGGGTCTTTCGCAGTCCAATGTGTCGATCGCCATACGCCGCCTCCGAGAGCTCGGCCTGGTCGATTACCCTTCTTGGGGCCGACAAGGGGTCAGGGTGCCCCTTACCGTGCGCTCACCCGGCAGGCAACCGTAATCCCGACATGGTTGGCCCATGGAGTCTCGTCGCCGCCAATGGTGAGTGCCAGGCACCCCTTCGGGCGTTGGCAACGCGAATCTCTCGGGATGCGCGGCAGGTGTGGCGGTCCAGCCGCGTACTGCAAGTGTGGGCTGGTCGCGGGACCGACGTGGCCATGGCGGTGACACCCCGCGGTCGCGGAACCATCAACCCCTGTTCGGGCCGGATTCAGCCCTGTGCCGGAGCGTCTTCGCGATCTGACGGGAGGCCCAAGGGCAGTTCGGTGCCCAGCGACGACAAACAAAGTCATAACCTAACCGATGTGATATACTCAGAGCAGATGGCGGGTGGTTCCCTTGACGCTCGAGTTCGCTGCTACGACCTGTGCCCAAGGAGTCCTACTTGCCCACGATAGACAGGGAGGGACCGTTCCGGGTCATCGTCTACTTGAACGACCACGAGCCAGCGCACGTGCACGTGTGGCACACGAGCGGCGTGATCGTGATCGACCTACTGGGCGACGAGGGGGAGCCGAGACTTCGAGAAGTTCGTGGAGAGGTCAAGGACAATGACGTCAAGCGGGCCTTCGACCTAGCGAAGAGGAACCAGGCTGCCTATCTCGAGCGCTGGAACGAGATCCACGGAGATCCAAAATGACGGACAATGGGTTCGAGGAACAACTCAAGCGAGCTCGCGAGGTAGGAAAGGCCACGCTGCAGTCGGAGCGTAGGGCCGTGGATGTTCGGTACCTGGAGTCATCTGGCGAGCTTCGTCTTGAACTCAGTGACGGCGCCGAGCTTCTAGTGCCGGTCTCTCAACTCGAAGGCCTGTCGGGAGCCAGCCCTGAAGCCATTCGCGGGGTTGAACTCACCGTGGATGGGTTGGCGCTTCACTGGGACGAGTTGGACGTGCACTACACGGTTCCCGGTCTCGTGAGAGGGCTGTACGGTACGCGCGCGTGGATGCGAGCGATCGGCCGCAAGGGGGGCCGCGCTGCGAGCGCCGAGAAGCAAAGGTCCTCACGGGAGAACGGGGCACGCGGAGGGCGTCCGCGGACTCAAAAGAGCGAGGCAAGTGGGCGGCCGGGCAAGTTCGTATTGAAGCAAGATACGAAGGGAAGATTTCTGGCGCAACTGAGGACCTCCAATGGTCGGGTACTCGTCGAGACCCCGCATCGCGCCAAGCGATCGGATGTACGCGCGTACGTGGCCGCATTGCAGAAGCTTGCGCAAGAGGAGGCGCTTCGCATCGAGCGCGTCGAACGATCTGGCGGTCATGTTCTTGAGCTTCGGCCAGCTGGAGCCGAGAGTGATCTGCTTGCGACGAGTCGTCCCTACAGGGCAAAGACCTCCGCGAGCAGGGCGAAGGGCGTACTACGCTCGGCCATCGCGAGCGCTAGCCAAGAGGAGGACCTCCTCGTCCCTGGGCCACGCGCGAGCGGCCGCAGGCCAGTCGTCTCGACCGACGACCTTGCTAGGCAGGTGGCCGGAGAGCTCGGCCGGGATCCGGCCGAGGTGAAGCGCATCCTCACCGCCATGGCAGGCACGATCACGGTCCACCTCGAGGCAGACCACAAGGTTCGTTTCTTCGATCTAGGAACCTTCGAGATTCGCAAGCGCAAGGCGCGCGGAGGGGTGAAGCCCGGCACACGCGACCGCTTGCGTATGCCGGACAGCGCAATTCCGGCTTTCGTCCCGTCCGCAGAGTCCGAGGGGCCCAAGAGCGCGCAGCGCAAGAAGCGCAAGTGACGCTGCCCGCGTCCCGTCGATACGTCCAGTCCTCTTGCGAAAGCGGCGCGCGATTCAGCTCCTCCCGATGAGCACCGACTCGAGCGACCAGAGTCAGCTGGCCTCGCCGTCGGGGCTGCAGAGGACCACCAGGTAGCCATCTAGATCTCGTAGCCACATCTCTCGATGGCCAGGCGCGGGATTCACGTGGACGTCTTCGACGATCTCGGCATCGAGCGCCCGAGCCCGCTCGATGGCGGCGTCTACATCGTCGAACTCGAACCACACCAACACCCCGTGGCCGTTCCGTCCCCCATCGGGGTCGACGAGGTTCGGGTGGTCCTCCGCGTCCCAGGAGTGGAGTTGGAGCACCAGCACACCGTCCACAAGGAGTCGGTCGTAGCGATCATCGTGGTCCGACGCCATCAGCTCGCTGGTGCGCGGCGCACCCAGGAGCGTCCCGTACCACCGGGCGCTCGCTCGCACGTCGCTGACGGCGAGCAAGGTCTGAGGGCGGACCGAGGCGCCCATGTGGACGACTCTACCAATACGCGGACCCTACCCGAAGGCACCCGCGTTCACCTGTGGTTTGGAGCCTGCCGACTCTGAGCTTCACTGGTGGACCACCTGCCTGGTCGACCGGACTCTATGTCGACGCCACTGTCGGTTACAGCTACGATCGCATCTCGCTTCTGAACGACCGC
>CAZFIS010000277.1:0-2898 GCA_964519125.1 uncultured Gemmatimonadaceae bacterium
CGTGAGCAGGGTCTCGTCGATGTCGATGTTGGTTCTGGCCATGGGATCACTCTTTATGCATGGATACACATCAAGGTGTATACGTGTGCCCCACGTGTCAAGGTCTATACAAACCTCGCGGGAGTGGTAACACAAGCGGTAACACCAACGGGGTTTCTTCGGGTGACGCCCACGGGCGCCGCTGACGAAGAAATCGCATGGTTAAGCCATTCGTGACGGCCACTGACGCCCGTGGACACCACCGATCGCGCCTGATAAGCGTGAGGTCGGTGGTTCGAGTCTACCCAGGCCCATTCAGCGTCAGGACAACGTAAGTCGAGGCGGCACTGTCAGTTACAGTGCCACCTCGTTTGCGTGTTGAAGGGCCATCCGAGGTTATGCACCGCATTGCGTGCGGCGTGGCGAAGCTCGAGATGGAACGCGATCTCGTCATCCCCGTTGCGATCGACGATGTCGCGGCGCCGCAGCGCAAGCCGGAAGAGGGGCTTCACGCCGGGTCGGATCACGCTTCCCTCGCGGGCCCATCAGGCTCCGAGAGGATCTCCGCCACCAGCTCGTGGTAGCGCATCCAGCGCTTCCTCTCGGCTTCGAGATGGCGCCGCCCCTTCGCGGTGGCCTTGTAATAGCGGGCGCGCCGGTTGTTGTCGGTGACGCCCCACTCGGCAGCCACGAGCCCGCGCTCCTCCATCCGGTACAGCGCCTAGTACAGGGCGGAGTCATCGATGCCCAGACCGCCGGTCGAACGCACATCGAGCCACGTGATGATCTCGAACCCGTGCGTCGGCGTCCACGTGAGCGCCCTGAGCACGAGCATGTCTAGCGTGCCCTTCAGCAGCGTGAGCGGCTCGTAGTCCGGCATCGTGTTCCCGTCCCAGGCTCTGGATGGAGATACGGTTCTGCCGATGATCCGTAGGGCGAATCAGGCGCGAAGAATGCTCGCAGGGTCGGTCCGCCATCCTCGTGCACCTCGACCTCCCCCACCGGCCTCCGCCCCTCGCGCCCGCTCGCGCGCCGCCTCAGCGGGATCTTCTGATCGACCAAACCTCGAGCTTCGATCCCGCCGAGCCCGAGCCCGTGCCCGACTTCCAGTTCGACCAGTCGCTGCCCGACGACTCCGTCGACGGAGAACTCGATCCACCCCCACGGGCGTCCTCTCCGGCTCCCACCGCCCATCCTCCCATCCGCCCGTCTCCCACGAGCATCCCCAGCCACTCGCCCCCAGGTCCGTCGGCACGTTCTCCGCCTCCCCCCACCATCCGCCCGCCTCGCCTCTCGTGGACCCGCAGCCTACCGTGCTCCCCAGTCCGACACGGCGGTCGCATTTCCTATATCTCCGCCGTGGACCTCGTCTGCTCCGACTGCCACACGAAAGTGCACGGCGTCTCGGTGAAGAACGGGCCGCTGAGCTCCGCGTCGTGCGATGAATGTCACAGGACGGTCCACCAGGCGCCCCAACGCCTCCTTCTCGGCATCACCAACTCGGGAAGCGAGGCGATGCCGTCGCCCCACTTCATGGACGGGGTCACGTGCAGCTCGTGTCACCAGGCTCAGGACGGAGGCAAGGCGACGGCCAGGGCGTGCGTCGGGTGTCACCGTCCCGAGTTCTCCCGGATCCTGCGCTGGTGGAAGGAGGGCGTGGCCCAGCGTATGTCCATGGTCAGCGCCTACCTCGCAGGTGCGGACTCGGCCGTGCAGGGGCGGGGCGCCAAGGACCCGGCCGTGCAGGCCATCGCCGAAGCGCGTGACCGGCTCGACCTCATCAAGCGAGCGGGCGGCGCACACAACATTCCGCTGGCCCATCGCCTCTTCCAGGACGCGCTGGCCGACGCGACCCGGGCCTATCGGGACGTCGGGCGCCAGCCTCCGACCCCACCCTCGCTGGGACGGACCCCGCGACGCGGCATTTGCGCATTCTGCCACTACCGGCTACCCGAGCCGGGCTTCTCGCAGAGCATGCCCGACGCATTCCACCGCGAGGTTCTGAGCATCGTCGACCAGTGATCGTGGCGATCGTGCCCGGAAACGGGATAAGGCGGGAAACCATGGCTTACCCGCCTTATCCCCCGTCGCGAGAGAATGGCCTCGTCCCGCACCGGTACCCCTCGTTGCTCGACGACCCGGTCTCTGCCATCTTCCGTAGGGCCACACCGCGTTTGGACCTCCCATCCTTACGACGACCCCTCCCGGCTCTCGCATCGGCATTGGCCAGAGCGATGATCGAAGATCTGGAAGGCATCAAGAGAGATGTCGCGGAGGTCAAGTTCCTGATCCACGACCTGCGTGTGGAGAGCTTCATCAACGAAGTCATCCACTATCACGTGACGGTCAACACGGATCTGGAGATCCACAACGTCCGCCAGGCCCAGGCCATTCACGCAGGGGATGTGCAGGAACTCAGGACCCGGGCCCTGAACCAGCGCAAGAAGCTCCAGGACTACTCCAACGCCGTGAAGAGCTTCTCGCCGGACGCGAGGATTCTGGCGCTGGGCAGGGACTACATCGACACGGTGTATGACATCTGCGACCTGATCCTGGATCCTCGCTGGGGTCGGAGCCACGAGGTCGTGTCGTTCCTGCCGCCGGATTCGCGCAGCGTCCGGTCGCACTCCCACTACATGAACTGCATCCGCTGGATATGCGCCGTCCATACCCGCATCCAGCATTTCCGTGACGAGGAGAGCGACGAGGATCGTTCCTGGCAATTCGACATAGCCGAGGAGGTCCAGGAATTCGTTCGTCACGTGATCCGTGGCTACGTGGCCGAAAAGAGCGGTGCCAGAGTGGAGATCCAGGTCGACCGGATGGACTCCGCCGTCCTGCAAGGCAACCTCTTTCGGTTCCGCAGGATGTTCTTCAATCTCGTCATGAACGCCGTCGACGGGATGAAGGACCGGAAGG
>CAZFIS010000278.1:0-2893 GCA_964519125.1 uncultured Gemmatimonadaceae bacterium
CCATCCGGTGCGTGTCGTCCTTCCTCTTGATCGTCGAGCCCTCGCCCCGGCTGGCCGCCAGAAGCTCGCCGGCCAAGCGCTCGGACATCGTCTTCTCCGCCCGTCCGCGGGCGAACATGATGAGCCACCGGATCGCAAGCGCGGACCGCCGTTCCGGGCGGACCTCCACCGGCACCTGGTACGTGGCGCCTCCGACGCGCCGGCTCTTCACCTCGAGCGCGGGCTTCGCGTTGGTGAGCGCCGTCTGGAAGACGTTCACTCCCGGCTGCCCCGAGCGCTGCTCGAGGAGGTCCATCGCGTCGTAGAAGATCTTCTCCGCGATCGACTTCTTTCCGTCGAGCATGAGCGCGTTGATGAACTTCGTGACGGTCTGCGACTCGAAGCGGGGATCCGCAGGGGTCTCCCTGTGGTCTGCACGGGAACGACGACTCATCTCAGTCTTCCGCCTTACCGGGGCCTCTTGGCCCCGTACTTGGAACGTCCCTGCCTACGGCTGTCGACCCCGGAGGTATCCAACGTCCCCCGGATGATGTGGTAGCGCACGCCCGGCAGGTCCTTCACGCGACCGCCCCGGATGAGGACGATCGAGTGCTCCTGCAGGTTGTGCCCCTCTCCGGGGATGTAGGCCGTCACCTCGTAGCCATTCGTGAGGCGCACGCGGGCCACCTTCCGCAGCGCCGAGTTCGGCTTCTTCGGCGTGGTGGTGTAGACGCGTGTGCAGACCCCCCGCTTCTGGGGGTTCTTCTGGAGCGCCGGGGCCTTGTTCTTCTTCTGAACGACCTGGCGACCCTTCCTGACGAGCTGGCTGATGGTCGGCATGAACCCTCGGATAAAAAAACGCGCCATCGGCGCGCCGTCCGGGCTCCTCGCCTCTGCGCGACGGAGCCGTTCCGACAGAGCTAGGTAACTTAGAACTGCGGTGGGGGGGTGTCAACGGCGGGAGCGCTTGGCGTTCAGCCTCTGCGGGGAACCCGGGAGAGGCTGCCGATAGGGCCGACACGGACGCGATTTCCGGCCGGCTGATCCTGGATCCGCGAAGCCCGGGGACAAATTGAACGCCCGCGCGCAACCCCGTGGGAGTACGTCGTCGTTCATCCTTTTGGGGGATTACCCGCCAGGTGCCATCCGGATAGCCTCATGAGACAGCCGTCACTGCGGCTGACTGTGGCTTCGCCGGCTCGGTTCCGCCGGCTCGGCGACCGACCATCTCCGGGACTGTGGGGGAACAGCGATGTCGAGGGCCCAACACGGCCCCCAGTCGAACACCCTCTGGGCATACGCATACGAGCTCGGCCCTGCACAGGACCAGGGGAGCCTGCACGAGATCGAAGCCCTCCTGGACCGCGAGCATGTGGACGCCGAGGCCTCGGCACGAGTCTGGACGGGAAGACTCGTCCTCGGGCGGCACGCCACGCACATCCTGATCGTCAGCGACAGCCCGAGACAGAACCACGAGGTCAACCACAGGCTGGAGGCCCGACTGAAGACGCTGAACATGAAGTTCGCGGTGTCGATTCCCATGGCGGTCGTGGATGACGAGACGGAGCCGCCAAGGGGAGCGGAATCCTAGAGAGTCCACATCCTACGAGGTGACACATGAGCATCATCGATTCGCGGGCCCACTCCGTTCGCGGAGTGCGCATGACGCTGGTTGTCGGCGTGATCCTGGCATTTGCCGGGTGCGCGTGGAGCAACAAGACGAAGGGAGGAGCCATCGGCGCGGGCGCCGGCGCGGCCATCGGCGGAGTGATCGGCAACAACACCGGATCGACGGCTCGGGGAGCCATCATCGGCGCGGTCGTGGGCGGCGCCGCGGGCGCCATCATCGGGCACCAGATGGATCAGCAGGCCAAAGAGCTGCAGATGGAGATCCCGGGCGCAACCGTGGAGCGGGTCGGAGAAGGAATCCAGGTCACGTTCGCGTCGGGCCTCCTGTACGATTTCGACTCGTCCGCCATTCGCCCGGCAGCGGCTGCCAATTTGCGGAACCTCGCCGCCAGCCTCGAGAAGTACCCGAACACCCAGTTGCTGATCGTCGGCCATACGGACTCACAGGGCACCGCCGCGTACAATGAGGACCTGTCGACACGACGCGCGGATGCTGCCGCCCAGTATCTCGAGATGCAGGGCGTCGCGTCGAACCGGCTGCAGACATCCGGCCGGGGAGAGTTGGAACCGGTGGCTTCGAACGACACGGAGGCCGGCCGGCAGACGAATCGGCGCATCGAAGTGGCGATCTACGCCAGCCCTTCAGCGACCACGTCGGCAAAGTAGGCATCACGCTGCCGTAGGAAGGGCCGGGGGCTCAGCCCCCGCGCCCCCCCTCCCCCACGCCGACCCCGAACGCACGAAGGGGCGCCCCACCACGATGGTGGGACGCCCCTCGCGTCCATCCCGCAGTCTACGAGCCGAGCTCAGTCCGTTTCGGCGTCGCCCCCGAGTGCCAAGCCGGGCACCAACTCGCCCGGCTCCGTGAGCGGAACGATCTCCTCGTCGTAGTATGACTGCTCGACCATGAACTCCACATCGTGATACCGATGGATCCCGGTCCCGGCCGGGATCAGATGGCCGATGATGATGTTCTCCTTCAGCCCCTTCAGGTCGTCTCGGGCACCGCGGACCGCCGCGTCGGTGAGGACGCGGGTGGTCTCCTGGAACGACGCGGCCGAGATGAACGACTCGGTCGTGAGGCTCGCCTTGGTGATTCCCAGGAGCAGCGGCTCCGAACGTGCGGGCTTCTTCCCCTCGGTGATCGCCTGCTGGTTGACCCCGCGGAACTCCACCCGGTCCACGTTCTCGCCCTCGAGCAGGTCCGTCTCGCCGGAGTCCGTGATGCGGACCTTCTGCAGCATCTGGCGCACGATCACGCCGATGTGCTTGTCGTTGATCTTCA
>CAZFIS010000279.1:0-2890 GCA_964519125.1 uncultured Gemmatimonadaceae bacterium
GGTGAATGACTTCCTTCGGCCGCCGCTGCCAGGTGGCCATGTTCAGGGCCTCGAGGACGAGCTCGGTGCGCAGATGCGTCGCCATGGCCCAGCCGACGATCCGGCGGCTCCAGGCATCCAGAACGACCGACAGGAACAGGAAGCCGGCCGAGGTCGGGATGTACCTGATGTCGGCGACCCAGAGCTGATCGGGACCGTCGGTCGTGAAGTCCCGCTCCACCAGGTCCGGCGCCGGCCGTGCATCCTTGTTGCGCCGCGTGGTCTTCGGGCCCCGCTTGCGCCGGCTCGCGCCCTGGATCCGCTCCTGCCTCATGAGGCGGCCCACGCGCTTCTCGCCAACCTCCTCGCCCGCTTCCTTCAGGTCGGCGAAGATCCTCGGGCGCCCATAAACCTTTCGGTTGCCGTCGAACACGTCACGGATCTTCTCGACCAGTTCGGCGTCTCGCTTCGCTCGCTCCGACGGCGCGCGGTTCAGCCAGGCATAGTAGCCGCTGGGGGAGAGACCCAGCACACGGCACATCGCCAGGACGGGGAAGTCGGCCTGATTGGCGTTCACGAACTCGAATCCCGTTCGGGGATCGAGTTGCTCTCCCGAGCGAACCAGGCCGCGGCTTTTCTTAGGATCTCGCGCTCCATGCGGAGCTGCTTGTTCTCCCGCCGCAGATGCCGGAGCTCTCCTCGCTCCTCCGTCGTCAGCCCGTCGCTGCGGACGCCTTCGTCCAGGTCAGCTTGCTCGACCCACGTCCGAATGGCCCCCGCTGAGGGCTCGAACTCCTTTGCCAACTCTTCTGGCGTTCGCCCCGAGCGCGCCAACTCGACGATCTGGCGCTTGAACTCCGGCGGGTACGCCGCATGATGTCCGGGCATCGTGGACTCCTCCTTTCCACTTCACTCATGAGGTGTCCACCAAACCGGGTCAACTCCACAACAACCATACAGCGCTCTCTGTAGGGATCAGCACGGGGATCGAGGATCGCTCGGGTACGAGGGGCTATCTCTCGGCAGGACTCGGCACACTGAGGTGGAGCGGGAGCAGGTTGTTCCTGGAAGCCGAGACGGGTGTGCAGAGATCGATCGGTCGGATTGTGGGGTTGCGGATCGGCATCCACGGGATGGCCACGCCCCGCCTCCCGAGGCGCGAGTTCCGGGACATCTGGTATGTCGGTGCCAACGTCGGAGTGACCTTTCGGCCCGGCGGTCGATAGTCGACTCCCGAGTGCCACGTCCGAACCGTGGCGCTGGAAGCGCGCATGCAACGGTGAGTGCTGTCAACGCCGGGCGAAAATGTCCCATTCGTGGCGGTTGAAAATGTCCCACCCAGCCGGGGTGTCAGTCGTTAGCCAGCGGGCGCGGTAGCCTCCTTTCTCTTACGAGCCTTTCGAGGTGCCTCGTCCCCGGGGTTGGGTGGGGAGTTGAGGGTGTGCCAGAGCTCGGAGTGATGCCTCATGCGGTAGCTGTTGCCGCGGATGTTGACGACGTGGCAGTGATGCAGGAGGCGGTCCATGAGGGCAGCGGCCATGACGTCGTCGCCGAAGATCTCGCCCCATTCCTCGAAGCTCTTGTTCGAGGTCAGGACCGTGGAAGCGGTCTCGTAGAGGCAGGCGTCGATGTCGTAGAAGTGGAAGCCTTCGAAGCGCGCCATGGTGCAGATCCCTCGGCCTTGGCAGAGGAGGGTCGGATCCCCGCCAGCCTGGCGCGTACGCCATCCTCCTCCACCTCGCCCTCCTCCACACCCTCCGCACCCCACCTGACGCGCCTCCCCGTTGCCCTCCGTGGCTCCGGCCCGTACCATGCTCATTGCTCCTAAGGTCCGCACGGTGGTGTGGCCCTCCTACCTTGGAGCCAACCTGACTCCCACAGGCGACGGTCATGAAACGAGCTCTACGCATCCTTACCGGTGTGGTGCTCCTCAGCGCCTCTTTCGCCGATTACGCGACCGCGCAGCAACCTCCCCGCGGCATCCGGCGCACGATTCCCATCACCAACATGATTCGGCGAGCGTTCGAGGCCGGCACGCGCGACTCGACTGGCCTACCCGGTCCCAAGTACTGGCAGACGACCGCGGACTACACCATCCACGCCAGCCTCGACCCGACCACCTCGGTGGTGACGGGTAGCGAGACGATCGTGCTCCACAACAACAGCCCGCACGAGTTACGGAACATCGTCTTCCGCCTCGACCAGAATGCGTTCGCGCCGGACGTGCCGCGCAACCGCACGGTGCCCCACACCACCGACGGCATGAACGTGACGGCGATGACCATAGACGGGCAGTCCGTCGATCTGACGACGCCCATGGCGCGTGGTGAAGGCGGCGTTCGCCCATCACGGGAACAGACGGAGCCCATCGCGATCAACTTCAACCTGACCAATGCCCAAGTCCGATTGAGCAAGCCGATCGCCGCACACAGCTCCGCAAGGCTGGAGATCGAGTGGCACTTCCAGGTGCCGGACGGCAACATGCGGATGGGCCGTTTCGCCGATTCGCTCTACCAGGTCGCCCAATGGTATCCGCGTGTGGCGGTCTACGACGACTACAAGGGCTGGGACACCGAGCAGTATCTGGGGAACGCCGAGTTCTACAACAACTTCGGCCACTTCGACCTGACGTACGACGTGCCCGCAGGCTGGATCGTCGGCTCGACCGGCGTGTTGCAGAATCCTGAACAAGTGCTGACGCAGGACGAGCGGGATCGGCTGGCCAAGGTGTTGGACTCAGACGACCAGATCCACATCGTCGATCCCGGCACGATGGGGCCGGGGAAATCGACCGCCACGGGCACACGCCTCACGTGGCATTTCGTGGCGGACAGCGTAGCGGACGTGGCCTGGGCGGCGTCGAAGAACTACGTCTGGGATGCCACGCGGGCGAACATCCCGGGGAAGGGCT
>CAZFIS010000280.1:0-2839 GCA_964519125.1 uncultured Gemmatimonadaceae bacterium
CGGCCTGGTCGGCGTCTTCTTCGCGGCGATCCTGGCGATCCACCTGTCCACGATCTCCAGCCACATGAACCTCGGCGCGCTCTACTTCACCCGCGACCTCTACCAGCGCTATCTGAGGCCCGACGCGTCGGAGCGGACGTTGGTGTGGATGGGACGGCTGGCCACCGCGGTCCTCCTGGTCGGCTCGTTCTTCTACGGGCTCATGATGCAGGAGATCACCCAGTGGCTGATCTTCGCCCTCTGGCTCATGATGGCCGGCATCTGGCTTCCCAACATCCTCCAGGTCGTCTGGTGGCGCTTCAACTCCTGGGGATACCTGGCCTCATGGATCGCCAACCTGGGGATCGCCTGGCTGGTGGTTTGGGTGCTCCCCGAGTTCAAGGTGCTCCCCGTGCTGCCCGACTATCTCCAGTTCTGGTCGCTCATGGGGCTGGGAATCGTCGTCTTCCTACCGATGACACTGCTCACCAAGGCCGAGCCCATGGAGCACCTCGTCCACTTCTACCTGCAGACACGGCCCATCGGCTGGTGGGGCCCGGTGAAGGCGGAGGCGAGGCGCATGGGGCTGCTGGCTGAGGAGCCCACGGGCGCGAGCGGCACGCGGCCGCTCATCCGCAGGACGTGGACGGCGGAGGAGGCCGACGCGTGGAGCCGCGAGGACTGGATCGCCATCGTGCTCTCCCCGCTCTCGATGGCGTTCGCGATGGTGGGCGCGGCGAATGCGTTCCTGCTCCAGAGTCAGGCCATCTGGCAGCTCGGGATCGGCGTCGCGTGCGCAGCGTTCCTGTTCTGGGTCATCGACCCGAAGCTCAAGGCCGTGAGCGTGGAGTACGAGGAGAAGCAGGCCGAGTACCTGCACCGCCTGGAGAAGCAGATGCACTGGAGCGAGGTGGCCGACCGACTGACCGAACCGGGAGCCGTCTGATGGAAAAGGGATTCGTGACGCTCATCGGCATGAGCATCGCCTACATCGCGTCGTTCATCGGGCTCGGGCTCGCCTGGTACGGGTGGAAGAAGCGCCACCGCGAGGGGGGTCGGTGATGGGCGCGGGGGTGTTCGCGGCGATGCACGCGGCGGGAGCCGCCGCCGTGACGTCCGCCGGCTCGGCCGCAGCCCAGATCACCCGGCAACCGCCCCTTCCCGCCAAACCGCCCATTGGCGGGCCGATCTGGACCATCGTGGTTCCGGCGGCCCTGCTTCTGGTGTCGATCTGGGGAACGTGGATGCTATATCGGCACTTCGCGAAGGAGGAGTAGGGGGGCGGGGTTTCGGCCCCCACTTCGGGCCCTCGCTCGGCTTGAACGCAATCGTTGCACCCCGGATGGGGAGGTGCAAGCTTTAAAGGGTGGAGACGCTCGCTGAACGTCCCGACATCAGCGGACTTGCGTCGACGGCCCCCCGAGGAAGCCGGTAAGGAGGTAATCGTGAGCCCCGTCCATCGAATGAAGAGGGCATTGATCGCCCTAGCTATGGCCGCAGCCGTCACGGCGTGCGGCACGAAGAGCCCCGTCGGGCCCACTTCGAACGCGCGGGCGCCCCAGCAGCATCTGTCGATGCAGCAGATCCGAGCTTTGATGGCGAAGGCGGGCCCAGCGCCCCTGCCCTTTGCGCTGCCCATCGCGCGGGATCTGATCTCGTTGTCGGCGACCGACTCCGTGTTCCTGTACGACTTCAATGACCTGACCCCCATCGCTCCCGACGCTGATCCGACGGGCATGACCCTGTCCGGCCCCTACCAGGGTCTCACCTTCATCAACACGGCCTACCTGGCGGTGGTGGATGACGGTTCCGGTACGAACAACGTCCTCCTGGGCACCAGCGACCCCTCTTTGGGCGCGTACGAGAACCAGATTCAGCTCCCCCTCCCGGCATCTTCGGTTTCGATCTCCAGCCTCGTGTTCGATGCGACGGTCCCGGCGGAGCTCATTGCCTACGACGCCGCGGGAAACCAACTCGGAACGGCGACCTTCACCAGCAGCATCTGGACGACCGAGACGGTGACGGCAGACGGCATCGATCACATCGGGCTCAAGTCCGCCGGATTCTCGAACTTGTGGGACAACCTGACCGTCGATTACATGATCGGCGGACCGGGCGACCCCGCCACCAAGAACGATTGCAAGAACGGTGGATGGGACACGTACCAGTTCAAGAACCAGGGCCAGTGCGTCCGGTTCATCGAGACGCACAAGGACAGCCGCAAATAGGCTGACACCCCGCAGCGGATACCACGGGCCCCGCCGACTTCGGTCGCCGGGGCCCGTGTCGTAGGGATCCCCGCGCGTATTCCGCTCCGAGTCGCCATCCGCCATGTTCCGGGCCATGACGAACCACGCGGACTTCGGCCTGGCTCTCGGGGGCGGGTTCATCCATGGACTCGCCCACCTGGGCGTGCTGGGCGTCATGGAAGAGCACGGGCTCAAGCCCGGGTGGCTGGCGGGTACGAGTGCCGGCGCCATCGCCGCCGCGTTCGCCGCCTTCGGCATGTCCGCCGCGGCCTCCGAGGATGCCCTCATGAAGCTCGGCTGGGGGAGCATGACGCGAGCCCGCCCTCGCGGGCGATTCGGCGTGGCCACCAACGAGGGGCTCGAGGAGATCCTCGTGCGCGCGCTGGGCGACGTACGCATCGAGGACAGCGACATCCCCCTGGGCGTCATCGCCACGGACATCGACACCGGCAACCGGATCCTGCTGGACAGGGGACCGGTGGCCACCGCGGTGCGGGCGAGCTGCTGCGTGCCGGGGCTCTATCAGCCCGTGGAGATCGACGGCCGGCTCCTGGTAGACGGGGCGCTCGTGGAGAACGTGCCCGCTCGGGCCGTACGCGAGATGGGCGCGC
>CAZFIS010000281.1:0-2823 GCA_964519125.1 uncultured Gemmatimonadaceae bacterium
ACTCCATCCCAACATGGGCGTTATCCGAGTTCTCGGCTTGCGTGGCCAATTGCCTCGCCGAGCCCAGCACGTCGTTCTGTCTCCAAGTCACGGTTTCCGTGGCGTCAGCAAGGAAGTGGCGTCCGAATTAGGTTGAACCGGGCGTCTCCCCTGTGGTCCGCTCTTCGAGGACGGCCTGAACGATCCTCGCGGCCTTGACGATCCAACCAGCAAAGTCCTTCGCGGCGTCACCATTGTGGAATCGGATCATGGCGTCCTTTGTATTCCAATCACGGTACGGAGGGTCAAGTTCGTACCACCACGCCCACACGTTCTCCATGCCGCTGGACTTGAGTTTGCTGAGTGCCGTGTTCAGGTGCCTGCGGAGATCCGGATCCGCCGAAGCTCCGGCATCCGTAACACCAAGAAACAACTGACGAGCATCCGAAGCGTCGGCCTGTATGGCGACTGTAATGTCCTCCGGCCATGACCGCACTCGCACGGAGAAAGTTGCATAGCGCGCAATCCACGCCGCGCCAAAACCATCCTCAGGGAAGGCTACATCTGGGCCAAGCTGATCCTGAAGCAACTGCTTCAGGGCCGACATCTCTTTGGCAATGAGGCGATGGCGGGCCTTCGGATAGGCGTTCGCAACGTCAAAGGCGTAGCCCACGTTGTCCTCGCTCCTGAGGATGTGATGCACAATGATGTCTTCTTCGCTTCGACTCATGACTCTCCCTTTGCTTCACTCATTGGGAAGCGGTTCTTCACAAATTCGACAAAATCGCGAAGGAACCAACGGTACTTCTCAGACGCGCAGGATCGAATGCAGTCGCTGAGCCAGCAAACCAGATCTTCACCGTAGGACATCGTCTTGAGCAGGTCGCGCTCTTCCGCGGACCAGGTTTGGGGCATCCGGCCGTCACTGGTCAGGTACACCAAGCGGTACCGGCCCGCGTAGCGTCGGCTCAGCTCGAGTTGGTAATCGACGATCTGGTTGCGCTGTTCCCGGGCCCAAGGCTTGTTCTCAATGCCCAACCCGAAGCCTTCAAAGTCCAACACTATATCGATGCGCCGGCCATTCCACTCGATCAGACTGGTGCGCCGTTCGCATTCAATCGCTCGCGGCATCTGGTCTGCCAGCTCGCCTAGCCTCAAGCAGACTACGAAGCTCTGGAGAAACACCGGCCCTTGTCCGTGCGTACCTCGGGGATCAAGGAGGTCCGCGAGGATGGCCGAAAGCATTGGCTCATCAGGCCTGATCAACTCGAAGACATTGAACCGGGTTGAGAGGAGGTTATCGATCGTAGACATTGACTCACGATGACTCTCCAACCGGACTCCCAAGGCCGAGAAGAAGTTCTCAATGCCCTGACCAACGGCATCAGACACATGATTCACAACCGAGATACCCCCAAACGTATGACCCACCCAGGATCATGGACCACCGAGACACAAACGGCTCCCCATGAGCCAAACCGCATGTCTCTAACCAAGTACGCAGCGTACGCCCCTCCAGTAGCGGGGCACCGTGAATTCCCGTTCTGATGAAAATCAGAACCTGTACCGTGGTGTGACGTCGACGCTCTCGAACTTGGTCCATGAGCCGAGGATGTCGGTGCGGTAGTAGAGATCAGCGCGGGTGGCAGGGCCGTTCCCCGCAAGCAGGTCCCAACCGACCTGGCTGCCGTTGTCCACGTAGCCGGTGTCGCTTTCGATCCAGGATTCCTTGCTGGTGCCGGGCTGGAGGGGGATGTCGTCGCTTCCGATGACCCAGGTCTCCCCGCTACCGAACTGCTCCATGCTGCCGTTCTTCTTGATGAAGTACACGGCCTTGAGCTCGAGGTACGTGATGGGCTTCTTGGCGGAGGGCCTCACGTGGAAACGGACCTCGGGAACGATCAGGTTCTGCCCATTGCTCTGCGGGGAGCCGGTCCAGTAGGTGCTCATGTCGCTGACGAGGAAGCCGGCCTCGGCAGCGGCGGCTTGCGCCTTCAAGGTGGAGAGGTCGTTGAGGCCACTGCGGGCGCCGGCGACCGCTTGGGTGTGGGGGTACTTGTCGATCATCTGCTGGTAGAGGGCTTGGGCGTTGTTGAACTGCCCGTCGTTGGCGTACCAGCGCGCCTGCCCCAGCAGCTTGTCAGCGCGCTTCTCGGTGATGCCGGCGAGCGCGTTCTTGGCCGCCGCCGCGTTGCTGCCATTGGGGTAGCGTTCGAGCAGCTTCTTAAGGGTGGCTTCCGCGGCATCGAGGTTGTCGGCTTTGAGGGAGGTCTGGGCCTTCGCGTAGAGATTGGCCTCGGTGAGGCTGAGGTCCGCCACCTGCGCTTTGAGGTCGCTGACCTGCTTGGCGAGCGCGAGCGGGACGAGCCTTCGGGATGCGTGGTTGATCATGCGGACCCCTTTCCACGCCACGCGAACCGGATCCTGGTTCGGTGGTGATGCGCAAGAGAAGTGCCCGCACGTCCCTTGGATGAGAGCGGTGCGGGCTATGTGGGTTCGAAGTTGGTTCAGCACGAGCGCCCCCCGAGACCATGCGCTTGCACCGATGCTACGGGGGCCTGTGTGACGGGAATCTGACAGGCACCGCGCCGCGCGACACCCCTCGAGACCACCGCAGGGGGGGTGCGCGGCGGGGCGAGCGGTGGCGCTAAGCGAGAGCGCGGGCTCGAGCGTCAACCTGCTGTTCAGCCGCCGGGGGCGAGTTCGGCGTCGCGGCCCACGTCGCCTCGTGGGGTAAGCGTGGCTTGGTACCGCACCGCGATCGCCACGGCTTGTTGGAGGGTGCCGAGGTTGCTCTCGGCGAGCGAAACCATCATCCGGCCAGCAGCCCCGCGAACCAGACCT
>CAZFIS010000282.1:0-2807 GCA_964519125.1 uncultured Gemmatimonadaceae bacterium
ATCCTCCCCGCCTTCGATCTTCACCGCCGTCACAGAGGCCACCCATGCGCGCGATCCTGCTCCTCGCCGCGACCGTCGGCGTCCTTCCGTTCCTCGTCCCGACCCCTCGTGCCGCCGACGCGGCGGGCCCGTCGCCGTCCGTGCGACCTGCCCCCGCCCCCGATTCGATCGAGGCCCTCGTGAGCCGCCTCGACCTCGATCGCTACAAGGCGACGATCAAGGGACTCACGCGGTTCGGCGACCGCCGTCAGGGTACGGACCGGAACCGCCGGGCGGTCGACTGGATCGAGGCTCAGCTCAAGAGCTACGGGTGCCAGGACGTCTCACGCCTCACGTACACGTATGAGCCACGTCCGCGGACCTCGCGTCGGAGACGTGGCCCCGGACGCGGCAGGCCACCGGCGGGAGCCGTACGACGGGCCGCCGGCGGCGGGCGCCCGCGCGGCATGCGCGGCCCGACGGGCGTGAACACGGACTCGCTCAAGCAGCCGGACCCGAAGATCCGGGCGGAGGACATGCAGCCGAGCACGCCGGGCGAGCGCCAGGAGGTCTACTGCACGAAGATCGGCACCACGCATCCCGACGAGATGTACATCGTGGGGGGGCACATGGACGGCATCGGCTGGGGCCAGGCCGCCAACGACGACGGCTCGGGTGCCGCGCTCGTCATGGAGCTCGCACGCGTCTTCAGCGGTCCGGACGTGCGCACCGATCGCTCGATCCGCTTCATCCTCTGGAACAACGAGGAGACGGGCCTCAACGGCAGCCGCGCCTACGTGGAGCAGCGTGAAGCGCTCCAGGGCAAGGAGTCGCCGGCGGGGTCGGGCAAGTACCCGGAGCCGAAGTGGCTCGGGATGATCCAGCACGACATGATGCTCTACGACCACGGGATGCCGCGCGCGGACGGGACCCTGCCGCCCGAGCAGAGGCCCGAGGCGGACGTGAACATCGAGTTCCAGATGAACTCCAGGTTCGCGGCCCGGGCCGAGGCGCTCGCGTGGACGTTCGAGGCGGCCAACGAGCAGTACGCCACGGACTACCCGGCGAGCGTAGGCGATCACATGACCAACACGGACTCCGACGCGTTCGAGAACGTGGTGCCCTCGATCAGCCTCAGGGAGAACGAGCGCGGCACGCAGATCGGCAACGGATGGGACCCCAACTGGCACCAGCCGACCGACGTCTACACGACCTACAGCGACAAGGATTTCCGGCTGGGGTTGAACGCCGCGCAGACGACGCTGGCGGCAGTCGCGGAGCTGGCGGGGGCGAGGCTCGTGAAGTAGGAAGGAGCGCCGGTCCGGGGGATCTCGGGGCGCCGGCGACGCAGTCAGCGGCGGCTTGCCGCGGGAGGCATCTACGCACCGCGGGCCCGGTCGCGCGCCCGCGGACGCCCACCCTATATTGGCCGGCCACGTCCCTCTCCCGGCTTGATGCGATGACGCGCACCACCTCCCGCATGCTCGCCTCCGCGGTCGCGGCCTCCTGGCTGGCGATCGGCCCGTTCGCGGCCCGATCCCTCCACGGTCAGAGCGCCCCGGTGAAGATCACCGTACAGGCCGACTCGAGCCTGGGGGCGATGCGCCCCATCTGGTCCTGGTTCGGCTACGACGAGCCCAACTACACCTATATGCCGCACGGAGTGAAGCTCCTGCGCGAGATGGCGGAGTTGAGCCCCGTGCCCGTGCACGTGCGCACGCACAACCTGCTCAACACGGGCGACGGGCAGGCAGCGCTCAAGTGGGGCTCGACGAACGCCTACACCGTGGGCGCGGACGGACGACCGCAGTACGACTGGACGATCGTCGACAGCATCCTCGGGACGTACGTCGCGCACGGCATCACGCCGCTCGTCGAGATCGGGTTCATGCCCGAAGCACTCTCTTCCCACCCCACCCCGTACCGCCACCACTGGAAGCCGGGCGATCCGTACGGCGCCATCTACACGGGGTGGGCGTACCCACCCACCGACTACGGCAAGTGGCGCGAGCTGGTCTACCGGTGGGTCCACCACGAGGTCGAGCGGTTCGGCCGCCAGGAGGTCGAGCGGTGGTGGTGGGAGGTGTGGAACGAGCCGGACATCGGCTACTGGCGGGGTACGCCCGAGGAGTACTTCGAGCTCTACGACTATGCGGCCGATGGTCTGAAGCGCGCGCTGCCGACCGCCAAGGTCGGCGGCCCCGAGGTCACCGGCCCGAACGGGGCACGCACGCAGAAGTACCTGCACGACTTTCTCGAGCACGTCCTGCACGGCACGAACTACGCGACAGGCAAGACGGGCTCACCGCTCGATTTCGTGAGCTTCCACGCCAAGGGCGCCCCGCGCGTCACCTCCGACGGGCACGTGCGCATGAGCGTCGCCAACCAGCTCCGCGCGATCTCGAACGGGTTCCGGATCATCTCCTCGTTTCCCGAGCTCGCCCACATCCCCATCGACATCGGCGAGTCGGACCCCGAGGGGTGCGCCGCCTGTCCCGTGAGCAAATATCCTGCGAACAACTACCGCAACGGGACGATGTACTCGAGCTATACGGCCGAGCAGATCGCGCGGACCTATCAGCTCGTGGACCGGTACGACGTGAACCTGATGGGCTCCGTGACCTGGGCCTTCGAGTTCGAGGGCCAGCGATACTTCGACGGATTCCGGTCGCTCGCGACCAACGGGATCGACAAGCCGGTGCTCAATACGTTCCGCATGCTCGGGCGTATGGCCGGCCACCGCGTGGCCGTGACGAGCACGGGCGCGCTCCCGCTCGACTCGGTCGTGGCCCACAGCGTGCGCGGCGCGGACGACGTCTCGGCGATGG
>CAZFIS010000283.1:0-2775 GCA_964519125.1 uncultured Gemmatimonadaceae bacterium
GGACGCGGAGTGCCAGCCATCCCACACCCGGAAGCCCGCCGAGTGCGCCGTGATGCCAACCTCTCGGGACAGGCGCAGCGTCTCACCGTCACGAGACCACTCGATCTGCACGTCCGTGGGCAGGGCCGAGGGTGCGAAGACCTCGGCGAGCACGTAGAGAGCGCCGCCGGCCTGCTCCGCCGAGACGTGTCCCTGCAGGGTATCCCCGATCTCGAGCGTGCCGGGGTCGATCCTCGAGGAGAAGACGGTGTGCTCCAGCCGGAGCGGGACGGGAGGGATCAGACCGGGCAGCCCCACGACGACGGCCAGCAGGACCACGGCGGCCGCCGCGAGATGCAGGCGGACGCGCCGGTTGTCCGGTCCCATGCGGAGGGCCAACAGCGAGGCGCTGCCGATCGACAGGAGTGCCGCAACCGGGGTGGCGAAGCGGGGATCGAGCCCCACGAGCAGCGGGAGCAACAGGTTGATGGCCGCGAACGCGACGATGGCGAAGAACAGCAAGGCGAACACGGGCCGAGTGCGCAGCATTCGGTCGAACAGCAGGTCGATGCACGTGAACACCGCCAGGCCTCCCAGCAACACCAGAAACGCGAAGTTGGGCGATCGGATCACCGTCGAGTACGCATAGAACGGCAGCAGGAAGAAGAGCGTTTCCTGGTAGAGCATCCGCGTGGCATAGGACGTCACCTCGTGCACCAGCCCCGGCGGCTGCTCTCCCTCCACGACCGGGGCTCCGCCAAAGAACAGCGTGGACGCCCAGATCAGCGCCAGGAAGAGCACCACCCACAGCACCAGGTGGTAGCGCTCCCGCGCGAGCAACACGATGATGGTGCCGGTCGTCAGGGCCCACGCGGAGTGCAGCATCCAGAACAGGGTCCGATGACGCCCCCAGAGGCGGCTCGCCCGTTCACGCAGTGACGGCGGCACTCTTCGACCTGGAGTCACATCCCTCGCTCGACGGGCGCGCCCCGACTGTAGCGCTCAACCACCATGACGCGCGCTGGATGGCGAGAATGAACGCAGACGCGGTGTCGCTCGCCCGAGGGGCAAGCGACACCGCGAAGAGCAGCGTGAACCTCGGGAAGTGCGTGCATGTTCCCTATCCGCTGTTGGCCATGAGGGTGAGCTCCTGCGTGAGGGTCGGCAGCAGGTCCCTCGGAGCTTCCCCGATCACCTTGCCGGCGATCGCGGGGCTGGCCCGCGCGCTGCGCTCAAATGGCTCTTCGTCCAGAGATGACCCGCACCAGGATCACGATGATCGCGATGACGAGGAGGACGTTGATCAGGCCGCCCATCGTGTAGGACGTGACGAACCCGAGTGCCCAGAGCACGATCAGGATGACCGCGATGGTCATGAGCATGGTGAACCCTCCTTCGCCCTTACGGCGCGACTGTGAGATGCGGCTCGCTCACGGGACTCAGCGGAGGTACCGCCAAAGGCCGATGAGGCCGACGACGCCACCACCCACCATCACGATGGTGCCGGTGTCACCGCCGATGATGGAGCCGACGATCATCCCCGCGCCGCCGACGATCATCAGCGCGACATTCGTGCTCTGCGGACCTTCCGCGGGCAGTGGCATGAGGGCTGCGGCGGGGTCGTGAACCGTCACCGGGGTGAGGCGAGCATTGAGGGCCACGCTCTCGGCCGTGGGCCGGAGGGCGGTCGCCGGCGTGGGCGCCGCAACCTGCACCTGGGAGACGGCCGGAACCAGGTTGGCATCCGTGGGCCCATTCTGCTGGGCTGACGTCGGTGCGGCAAACGCGAGCGCGGCACCGACTGCGACGAACCAACTGTGAGTGGACGACATCGAAGGTACTCCCAAGTTGAATGAACCGATCGGCGGGGTCGCCGACCATTGACCTGATTGGGCCTGCGCCGCGGCGCTTCTCCATTCCGCAGCATCGTACGATCCGCATGGATGCTCGCGGATCGGCATGCCCGCGACCATCCGTCAGCGGAATGGAATGGGACCTAGCCTGTGTGCGTCAGGGAGAGAGATCTTCGCTGTCCGAAAGGACTAGCTCGTTCGGGTGAGGCGCGCGGAAGCCCTTGTCCCACACCGGGTCTCGGCGTGACCCTGCTCGGATGCAGGTCCGGACGGAGCGGTGGAGCCGGCGGGCGCCAAGGAGATCACGAGACCTCGTCGAAAAGGCCCGGCCACCCGAAGGTGACCGGGCCTCGTCGAATCCGCCGGCCGGGTTTGCGACGCGCTACGCGTGTCGCAAACCCCTAGTACATGCCGCCCATGCCGCCGCCCGGCATCGCCGGAGCCTTGTCGTCCTGCGGCAGCTCGACCACCACAGCCTCGGTGGTCAGCAGCAGCCCGGCGATGGACGCCGCGTTCTGGAGCGCGGTGCGCACGACCTTGGTCGGATCGATCACGCCCGCCTCGACCAGGTCCTCGTAGACGTCGGTGAGCGCATTGTAGCCGTAGTTCGCGTCCTTCTTCGCGCGCACCTTCTCCACCACGATGCTGCCCTCCGCGCCCGCGTTCGTCGCGATCTGACGGATGGGGTGCTCCAGGGCGCGCGTCAGGATGGCCACGCCGATCTGCTCGTCCTCGCGCTCGAGCTTCATCTTGTCCAGCGCCTTCTGGGCACGCAGCAGAGCCACGCCGCCGCCGGGCACGATGCCCTCCTCCACCGCCGCTCGCGTCGCGTGCAGGGCGTCCTCGACGAGGGCCTTCTTCTCCTTCATCTCACTCTCGGTCGCGGCACCGACGTTGATGACGGCCACGCCGCCGGCGAGCTTCGCCAGCCGCTCCTGGAGCT
>CAZFIS010000284.1:0-2771 GCA_964519125.1 uncultured Gemmatimonadaceae bacterium
CCGTCACCGGACTCTTGTAGTCGTGCTCGCGCGCGGCGCTCTCGGTGACGTACTCCTCCTGCGACGGATCGAACCACCCCTCGTAGTCGCCAAGCTCCACCGCACCGACGTCCATCAGTTGCCGGATGTACCCCTCCACCTTCTCCGTGTGGCGCGGCTCGGACGTCCGAATGAAATCATCGTTCGTGAATCCGAGCTCCGCGAACGCTCGCTGAAACTCCGCGGCGTTCCGATCGGCCCACTCCAAGGGCGTCACCCCGCGCTCGGCCGCCGACGACACCACCTTCTCCGCGTGCTCGTCCGTCCCGGTCAGGAAGAACACGTCCCGTCCGTCGAGCCGGTGGAACCGGGCCAGGCAGTCGGCCAGCATGGTGGTGTAGCAATGGCCCACGTGCGGGCGGTCGTTCACGTAGTAGATCGGCGTCGTGACGTAGTACGGTTTTCGCTCGGAACGGTCGGACATGCCCGGATTGTAGGGGATCGAGCCGAGCCCACGATCACGGCGCGACGCGCCTCACCGATCCCGCCCGTACACACCCCCGGGCGTGCCCAGCCCTGGATACGCCACCCCCAGCGCCGTCCGATTCTCGAAGCACGAACAGCCGAACGGGATCCCGCGTCGCAGGTCGCCCACGCCGATCGTCTCCGCGTGCCCGTCGCACGCGAGCCAGTTCGCCCGGTCATTCGGCAGCGCAGACGCGAGAGGTGCGTTCTCGGCGTAGAACGTCCGCACCGTCACCAGATTCGTCTTGTCCGAGGGGCTGCGGATCAGTGCCGCCGACACCGGCTCGCTCACGCCCGAGAGGTCCGGAACGCGCTCCCCCGTCCACGCCGAGGCCGACGTGAACAGTGTCGGGCAGTGCGCGTAGCTCGCCCCCGCGAACTCCGCCGTGAGCTCGTAGGTGAGGCCGTCGCACGTGAAGGAGTACCGGCCTTCGTCGTACACGCGCGGCGTCGAGACCGCCCGCGAGAGCGCCGATGACGAGCTCCAGTCCGTCGCGTCCCCCAGGTAGGTTCGGAGCGGGTACGCCCAGAACCACACCTGATCACCGGGCTTGATGTCGTAGCCGTTGCCCCCCCAATTCCCAATCCTGCACGGCGCACCGTCTCCCCGGGCGAACATGGTCGGCATCATGGTGTCGTAGTCCGACGTGTACACCCCGTACGCCACGCCGAGCTGGCGCAGCGTGTGCACGCACCCGGCCGATTCCGCCGCGGTCTTCGAGCCAAGCAGCGCCGGCGTCGCGATCGCCAGCAGCACCGCCACCACCCCGACCACCACCAGAAGCTCCACGATCGTGAATGCGCGTGTGTTCATCAGAAGAACGCCTTCACAAGCCGGCCGCCCGCGACGACGCCGTAGTGGCACACCCAACGCCCGGAGTCCGGGTCGAGGTACCAGAACAGGCGCCACGTGGCGAGCAGGCCGTTGTCCGTCTCGATGAGCTCGTTCGATTCCGCGACGATCAGCGAGGGCCGCCCCGCGAGCGCTTCCTCCGGGGTGCGCACCGGCTCTCGGAACTTGAACAGGCTGCTGCGCATCGGCACGTCCAGCCAGTAGTGACGCTGGCCTTCGGAGTAGAGATCGAACAGCTCGAAGGGCTGGCGCGAGGAGCGGATCACGCTCACCTTGATCCGCACCCCCGTCGGCTCGACGCCGAGGCGCGCGAAGCGGTAGCCGTCCGCCATGATCTGCGGCCACAGCCGGCGGCAGGCTTCGACGGTCGTCTTCGGCATCGGCCCGCCGGACTCCTGAAGCAGCCCCCACAGCCCCGCCCTGCGCCACTGATCTTCCGTCGGCTCGATCCACCGGTACTGCGGCGACGACTCGACGAGGTCGATGTACGCCTCGGGATTCACCTGCGTCCGCACCATCGCCTCGGTGGCTACCGCGTCGAGCAGGCGGTTCTTTCCGAAGCGGGGCGGTGGGGAGGCCTGCGGTTGGTCCTCTTCCTGCTGCGCGACTTCGTCACCTCGATGCCCCTGGCTCAAGGAAACCGAAACGACCAGACGAGATGGGAGGGGATGATGGGCGACTTGCTCAGAGACTTCCGGTACGCGGTGCGCATGTTGGTGAAGAACCCCCTCTTCACCGGAGCCGCCGTGCTCACCCTGGCCCTGGGGATCGGCTTGAACGCCGCCACCTTCTCGGCGGTGGACGGGCTCCTCCTGCGGCCTTTGGCCGGAGCCAGCCGGCCCGACCGTCTGGTACAGCTCTACCGGAAGTGGCCCGGCATGGACTACGGGTCGTCTTCCGTCCCTCACTACCAGGACCTGCGTGACCGCTCGGGAGCGGTCTTCTCCGATGTCGCCGCCTGGGCGTTCGTGCCCCTTTCCATCTCCGCGGACGGCAGGAGCCAGCGGGTCCTCGGCACGATGGTGAGCGCGAACTTCTTCCAGACCTACGGCGTGAGCCCGGTCCTCGGGCGGGTGTTCACGCCGGGCGTGGAGGATCGCGACCCCGGCGCGCATCCAGTGGCCATCCTGGGCCACGGCTTCTGGGTGTCACGCTTCGGCGCCGATCCCTCGGTGGTGGGAAAAACGCTCGTCGTGAACGGGCAGCCCTTCGAGATCGTCGGCGTCGCGCCGGCGGACTTCAAGGGCCCTCTGAGCATCGCGGACACGCCCGTGTACGTGCCCCTCATGGAGCAGATGGTCGTCCAGCCCGGCGTCGACCTGATCCACACCCGCGGCAACAACACGTTGACCACCGTGGCCCGCCTGCGTGACGGCCAGACTCTGCAACGTGCCGGGCAGGTTCTCGGCTCCAT
>CAZFIS010000285.1:0-2757 GCA_964519125.1 uncultured Gemmatimonadaceae bacterium
CACGAAGGGACTGGAGTGAGATGGGCTACATCGAGCAGCGCGACGCGATCCTCGTCCACGCCAAGGCGGCGGCGCTCGCTGCGAACAGCGCATGGTCGGACGTGGTCGTGGCCTATCCGAAGCCGTCAGGGAAGTGCGTCCGCGTGTTCTATGGCGGCGAACGCTCGCCGGTTCGGATGCCACACGACCGTTCATTCACCGGCGAGCTGGTGGCCGAGGTCATCGTGGTCACGGCGTTCTGGCCGCTGTCCTCGCTCAACACCGACGGCGCGAAGCTGATGGATGACGAGATGTACGCCTTCAAGCACGAGCTACGGACGCGCGTTCTCGGAGACTCCCAGCTCGGCGGCATGTCGACCGACCTTGAGATGGACTATGCGACACCGGATCTGCTGACGATCGAGAACACCCGCTATGCCATCCTCGAAGTCCAGTTCGCGACGGACTTCACCGAATATGCACTCGCGCCATGAGGAGTAAGCCATGACCAAGCAGAGCGGGGTCGGGGCGGCCCTTCTCGTCAACGAGTTCGATGTCTCGGGCGATATCGGCGCGATGAACTCGATCTCGCTCTCGTGGAACCTTCAGGACGACACCGGACTTGACAAGTCGGGCACTGAGCGGATCGTCCTGCGCGGGGACGCCGAGATGAGCTACTCGGCATTCTGGAACGCTGCTGTCGGTGGGGCCATCCCGGTTCTGGAGCCCCTGACGGAGGCGCTCGTCACCTTCGCCCGCAACGCTTCGGTCGGCGCTCCCACCCGGACACTCACTGGCGTCAAGAGTTCGTGGAATGCCACCCGAGGCGCGGATGGCTCGCTCGCTGCCACTGGCCAGATCCAGGCATCGTCTGGCCGACCGCTCGAGGGCGGCTACCTGCTCACGATCGGGAAGCAGACGATCGCGTCTACGCAGGCGATCAGCGATTGGACGACTGACCATGCCTACGATCTCAATGACCTTGTGGTGCCGACCTCGGCCAACGGCCATTACTACAAAGCCACGACGGCCGGCACCTCGGATGCGGCCACTGAGCCGGTCTGGCCCACCGATGGCTCGACCATCGCCGATGGCCCGGACACGCTGGTCTGGACGGACCAAGGACTCGCGCCCAATGGCATCGACCGCGGGGCGGGTTCGTCATCTGACTTCGGCATGGCGGGCGTGATCCATGCCATGTCGATCGGCTCGGGCACGGCGACGGTGGCGATCCAGGGCAGCACTGACCGGATCGCATGGGCGGACGCCCTGGTCTTCACGGCGGTCGCGGGGGCGACCTCCGAATACAAGCAGACGGCCCTTGACGCCACCATCCCCCGATACCTTCGGGTCAACGTCACGGGCACGTTCACCGATCTTGTCGCGGTCGTTGCCGCGATGCCCTATCGCAGCGATCAGAGCGTCTAGGAGGAAACGGCAATGGCGAAAGTCTCAGGCATCCCGACGAGCTTTACCATCGACACAACGGCCGGTGCACCCACCGATATCAGCGATCTCGTGGGGTCCTGCACCGTCAATACCAGCGTCGCGTTGCAGGATGTAACGGGGCTCGACAAGTCGGGCACCGAGCGGATCACGCTGCGTGGCGACTACACCATCGACGTCAACGGGTTCGAGGACGACGGCACGGACATCGACGACATCTTCCTCGACCCGTCGGGTCAGCGCGACATCGTGGTCGTGTTCCCCAACCGGACGTTCACCGGCGTCTGTGTTGTCGGTTCGTTCAACGAAGCCCGCGGAGCCGACGGTAGCTATGGATGGACGGCCAATCTGTCGCAGGCCGACGGCGGCGCCTTGGGCGACGCATGGTCCTGAAAACCGCCACACTCGAACTAGAGGACGATCCGGGCGGGCAGGTCGTGGTGACGATCTCGCCCGTCCCGGTATCGGCGCTGTTCGACATCCGGGACCAACTCGTCAGGACTCCGCGCACCAGGGCCCAGTTCGACAAGCTCGCCGTGGCGTTTGTGCCGTTTCTCGTCTCGTGGACGTTCGAGATCCCGCTCGATGCCAAGGGGTTTGCCTCGCTGGACTTCAACCTCGCGCTGGCGATCGTCAATGGGTGGATCACGGAGGTCATCCGCGCTCCACTCCCTTTGCTGCAGAGGTCTTCCGATGGCGATCCGTCGGAAGCGCCGGCGGCCCCGAGCCCGTAGCACTGGAGCGAGCTGAGCTCATGGATTGGGCGATGCGGCGATACTCGGGCTACACACTCCAGACGGTGCTGGCTGAGGACGCCTACGAGCTGCAGCGTCTTCGGACGCTGCTCGATCCCGACTTCGGGAAGGCCCGCTGATGGCTAACAGCGTCCGCATCGGAATGTCCGCGAGCGGCAATGCCGTCTCGGAGGTCACGAAGCTCAAGAGCGCATTCTCCTCGCTCCAGAGTCAGGGCGCCAAGGGCATCGGCATCGGTATCGGGCTGGCCGCAGCCACCAAGGGGATGCAGCTACTCGACTCCGCGCTTTCGTCTGGCATCGGCTACATGACCGACTCGATCGGCAAGGCGTCGGATCTCAATGAGAGCCTGAACAAGTCACAAGTCGTGTTTGGTGATAGTGCTGACGCGATTGAGTCTTGGGCGAAGACCGCTGCGATGTCCATCGGCCAGTCAGAGCAGCAGGCGCTCGAGGCTGCCGGGACATTCGGCAACCTGTTCGAGGCGATGGGCTTCGGCCAGAAAGTCGCCTCGGACCTCTCGATCAAGATGGTGAACCTCGCCAGCGATCTGGCCTCGTTCAACAACATCGACCCC
>CAZFIS010000286.1:0-2733 GCA_964519125.1 uncultured Gemmatimonadaceae bacterium
CGACCTACGGGACAGGGGATCATTTGCTCCCTTGCGCACCAAGACACCTCTTCGGGGAGTGGCGGACAATTTGTCTTGTCGGCCACCTCATACCTGGCCAGAGTCCTCACCAGGTAGTTGGAGACTCAAGTGCTTGCCGAACATCCGGCGCGGTCAGTTCAATCTCCCGAAAACAGTCCGCCTTGGCCCGTCGTTCGTGCGCGCTTGAGGTACCTCCACGCAGTTGTCTTGCTCACATCAACGTGAAACCGCCTCTTGATCTCGCGGCGCACGGCATCGGTCGTCCACGGTTGGCCGTTCTTCTGGGTGCCGGTCGATAGCATCACCCGAATTCGCTGGACTTGGGGCTCCGTAAGCGCGGGCTTGCGGCCCACGTTGGCCGACGGAGCTGGTGGGGTAGGCACGAAGCCATCCGGCCCCCGCTCGTTGTATCGGCGGACGATGCGACGAATGGTAGACGGCCTGCGGCCTGCGAGTGTCGCAATGTCGGTGAGCGTAGGTGGTCGGCCGTCTTGCTCGAGTCGCTTCAGGGCGATGACCAACCAGAGAACTGCATCGCGATAGCGCCGCTCTCGCATGGCGAGGTCATGCTCGAACGCGACTTCGAACCACCGGAGTGTGTCGTCAAGGCGTGCAGAATGGCGACCCATAAGATCATCGTATAGCGCGCAGAGGATAATGAAAAGGAATCGCAGATAATTTGCTCTGAACGCATCGTGAGCACTTCAACGGTCGGGATTCCATAATCGAAAATCGCGATTCGTGGTGGTCTTAGTGTGGAGCCATGCAAGACACCATCCCCACCTCCGTGTTGAAGGAATTGCTCCCCCACGTCGACCATGGCCAGCTTCTGGCGCTCATCTCCAGCCTCCCGTTGGTCGTGACCATCCCCGAAGCGGCGCAACTCCTCAAGGTCGGCAAGAACCGCATGTACGAGGAGGTCGCGAGTGGACGCATCCGCAGCGTGCGCATCGGGAACAAGCGACTGATCCCGCTGCGCGTGTTGCTTGATTGGCTGGAAGCGGAAGCGCGCGGCACCGCCCGCAAGCCGCTGCGGCTCGCGGCCTAGGGATCGGAGTCCGACCTCAGCTCTTCGGGCGCGCACCGCGGATGAAGCGGGCGCGCCCGTCTCATGTCGGTCGCCGTGACGTTGAGGCGAGGGTGCAGGTTGGCGTGGGTGTATATACAGAGAGATATTCTCATCTTCCGTGACGCCTTCCAGGGCCTCTCGCATCCGCAACCGCCAGGTAGGCAAGACGCACTAGATCATCGAAGGAGGCCACAAGCGATGCCAAAACGCAAGACCGGTCGACGCGCGAACCAGGAAGGGAACATGTACTTCCGGAAGTCCACTCGGACGTACGAAGGCAAGGTCTCGCTGGGCCGCAACCCGTTGAACGGCAAGGTCGACCGGAGAACGGTCACAGGGAAGACCCGCGCTGAGGTCCTCGACAAGATGCAGGAATTGCAGGCCAGCAGGCGCTACGGGATGCTCGCCGACGCGCGCGGCTGGACGTTTGGCGCCTACCTGGAGCGGTGGCTGGAACACAAGGAGCAGACGGGCATCCGCACCACCACATTGCAGGCGTACAGCTACGCGCTCAAGCGCCTCAAGCCTCTGTACGACTGGCCGCTCGACGAGGTAGGGCCCTTCGAGGTCGACATGGTGTTCGGCGACCTGCTTCGACAGGGCCTGTCCCCGACCTACGTCGCTGCGATCCGCACGCGCCTCATCAGCGCCATCGAGCAGGCGACCAACTGGGACCTGGTGGCCCGCAACTGGGCCAAGCGCACGACGGCCATCAAGGTGGACCACCGCAAGCCGCCGGCGTGGACACCCGCCGAAGCCCTGCGGTTCATCGAAGCCGCCCGCGGTCACCGGCTGGAAGCCTTCTACTACACCGCCCTCATCACCGGCATGCGGCGCGGCGAACTCCTGGGCCTCCACTGGTCGGACATCGACTTCGCTCCCGACGGCTCCCACGCGCGCATCCACGTGCGCCGCAACGTGGTCGAGCCAGCCTCTGGCCTGGAGGTCCACGAGCCGAAGACGCCCAACTCCGTGCGCGTCGTGGAGGTCCTGGACGACGGCGTGGACCGCCTGCACCGGCACCGGGAGCGCCAACTGGCCGAGATGGCGATCGGTGGGCCGTGGGGGAACCCCGACATCGTCTTCGCGTCCGAGGTCGGGACCTACATGAGCCCACGGAACCTCTACCGGTCGTTCAAGCAGCTCATTGCGCACGCCAACGTACCGAACTACGGTCTCCACGGCATGCGCAGCACCCACGCCAGCCTCGAGTACCTCCGCGGCGTGGACGAGCACGTCATCTCCGAACGGCTCGGCCACAGCGACGTGGGGTTCACGCGCCGCACCTACCAGCACCTCTACCCCGAACAGCGGAGCAGCGGCGCGTTCCGGCTCAGCGAGCTCGCCGGCTTCTCCGCCCCCGTGCGCGAAGACGTCAACTAGGGCAGGTGGGCGAGGGTCGATCACGTCAGTCTCGAGAACAGGGAAGACGGCAGGCCCGGGTCCGACACCGTCGATGGACCCGGGCCGACTCGTGGCGGCACCATGGGCTGGAGCGGCCATGGCGGGGTGCTGGGTCCACGCCTGATCTATTCGGCGACTCCATCCGTGTCTGCGAGCGGATCAGTGGTTCCCCCGGCGCTAGGGCGTTACAGGGGCATGCCCCCCGATGCTCGATCGAATGAAGCGAAGGGTCGGTAAGA
>CAZFIS010000287.1:0-2729 GCA_964519125.1 uncultured Gemmatimonadaceae bacterium
CCAGGCGGGGGTGATGGAGAAGCTGTTGCCGCCCCCGTCGCTGCCGACCGCGGTGAACTGTTGCGTGCCGTTGGTCTGCACGGAAACCGGATTCGGCGAAACGGCGATGGACGGCAACGGCCCACTGGTCACGATGACCGTCGCGAAGCCGGCCAGGTTGCCGACGCTCGCGCGCACCGTGTTGGCGTAGGTGCCGATGGTGCTGCCTGCGGTGAAGAGACCTGTGGAGAGGTTGACTGCGCCGCCGCCTGCGACCAGCGCCCAGGTCGGGCTGATGGTGACGACGTTGCCGCCGACGTCCCTGCCCACGGCGGTGAACTGCTGCGTGCCGTTGATGGTCATCGACGCCGGGTTCGGCGTGACGGTGATCGTCGCCAATGCGCCGGGGGTCACGGTGACCGTCGCGGTGCCCGAGATGCCGCCACTGGTCGCTTCGACGGTGTTGGTGTACGTCCCCGGGGTCGCACCCGCGGTGAACAAGCCCGCGGTGGCGATGGTGCCGCCACCCGCGACCACGGACCAGGCGGGCGTGATGGAAACGACGTTGCCGCTCGCGTCCTTGCCGACTGCCGTGAACTGCTGGGTGAGGCCCACATTCAGGGACGCCGGGTTGGGCGTGACGGTGATCGCCGCCAGCGGCCCCGGGGTCACCGTGACCGTCGCGGTACCGCTGATGCCCCCGCTGCTGGCCTTGACGGTATTGGCGAACGTGCCCGTCACCGTCCCTGCCGTGAAGAGGCCCGTGCCGCTCAACGCACCACCCCCGGTCACGACGGACCAGGTAGGCGTGAACTGCACGACGTTCCCGGAGGCGTCCTTGCCCACGGCTACGAACTGCTGGGTGGCCCCGATGCTCATCGACTGTGGTTCCGGAGTGACGGCGATGGTCGCCAGCGGACCGGGTATCACAATGACCGTCGCGGTGGCCGACAGATTACCGCTCGTCGCCTTGACGGTGGCGGTGAACGTCCCCGTCGTCGTACCGGCCGTGAACATGCCCGAGCTGCTGATCGCGCCTCCGCCGGCCTCGACGGACCACGTGGGCGTGATGCCCACGGTCGCACCGGAGAAGTCCGTGCCGACCGCCGCAAACTGCTGTGTCCCGTTCACCACCAGGATCTGCCCGTTGGGCGAAACGACGATCGCCGACAGGGTGCCTGGATCACTGATCCCATGCACGTCACACCCTGCCGTGAAGAGCCCGACAAACGCGACCGCCGCGATGACTCGGGCGACCCGTGAGCGCGGGGTCAGCGCTTGCACGATGTGGCTACGTATGGAGCTTTTCATCGAACACCCTCCTGACCTGATTCAAGTGAACGCGAACAAGCGCGAAAGCGCCGTGATTCTTCGAGATCCTTCAACGGTTGCGGGAGCGTGATCGGCTGTCCGTCGAGCCAGGCACCGTTATCGAGAGGCGAACGTGAGCGGCCGGGCGGCGGAGATCCCGGCGTGGGTTCCTTGGCGCGACGGCCGTGAGGAGAGGGATTTGGCGGCTCATCATCTGCGAGCCGAATGCGCCCACGACGTCACACACGTCGGGGAGATGCACTAACGCTAGCGCACGTCATTCCCTCACGTATCGCCCGAACGGGGGGAAAGGGAGGTAGGTCCGGAGGGGATCGAGGAGGGATACGATCAACTGTTGGTCAACGTATGGAGCGACCCGGTCCTCACCCCGGAAACGCCCCGCACCTCGGATCCGGGAGGGGACCCGAGGTGCGGGTGGTCGCGGTGGGGGGGAGGCCCCTGCCGCGCCCGGCAGTGGTAGCGCGTGGGGTCAGCGCGTGGGCGGTGCGAGGTTACCGCAGGCCACGACCGTCCGCGCGTTGGCCTCCGAGGCGTATACGACCACGAAATAATCCCCGGTCCTGGGCGTCTGCTGCGGAACCGTCGCGGACCCGTTCGCACGGCCGTCTGAGTCGACCTTGAGTTCCCCGTAGGCGTCGCTGGAGCCGAACACGCCGTAGTCCATGTTGCTTCCGCACTGGCCCTGGTGGGCCTCCCACGGATGGAGACCACCGGGAGCGGCGTTGGCGAGGTCGACCCTGATGACGGTGTGACTGCCGTCCGCGTCCGGCGCCATCGATGCCGAACCGTTCATCTGGATCACGCCCGCCAGGTTCGCGGGGGATGCGAGGTTGGCGTGCCAGCGGGAGTTGAGCATCGCATCCGCCGCGCTCACGCTCACCGCCTGGCCACGGGCGAAGGGGTTGCAGGCGGCGAGGGAGAGAATGGAAAGCGCGACCGCCAGAGAGCGGAACGTAGTCATACGGCCTCCGATGAAGAACCCACCAGTGCCGGGACACTCCGTGCTTCGACGAGTCGGCACCGATGTCGGAAGCTACCGGGGCCATCCGTCGCAGGAATCCGTCGCGCGACTGAATTGTGGTGTAGTCCAAAAGGACTACCCGGGGGGAGGACCGGCGCCTCCGAGGAGGGGTCGTGGCGCTCCGGCTACCCGTGCGTGAGCACGCGTAGCCGCGTGCTCTCCCTCTTCGGCGACCTGCTAGTGCCAGGCTCCGAGGATGCCGCCCATGACGGTGAATGCCAGCGTCATGAAGCCCGCGTTCAGGAGCCAGAGCCTCAGGGGACGCCGCTCGAAGAGGTAAACGACTCCCAACGCCGTGCCCACCCAGAAGAGTCCCGCGAGGAAGCCGGTCTGCAGGCCGAAAGTGAAGGTCGCGTCCGTGCTGATGAACATGGCAAGCACGAAAGCCGCCACCAGC
>CAZFIS010000288.1:0-2688 GCA_964519125.1 uncultured Gemmatimonadaceae bacterium
ACGTCGGAGAAGACGTTCGGGTGCAGCAGCACGTGGTAGAGGCCGGTGTAGAACTGCACCCGTTGGTCGTGCGTTCCTCCGTCCACCTTGATGCGGCCGAGCAGGTCGTTCCATGCCGCGCGTCCCTTGGTCGCGACGGCGTCGAGGTCCCATCCCGCATCCTCGGCGCGGAGGTTGGCCCACGCGTCGGCCTCGCTCACGTAGGAGATCGCGACCTTCAGCATGACCGTGCGGTGGTGCGTGGCGTCGAAGCTGACCCAGCCGCCCGTGGATGCGCCCGCGCTTCCGCGGCTGTCCGGGTGCACGGCGTTCGCTTGCCAGGTGCCCCAGGAGCGGAAGGGCCGATCGAAGACCGCCACGAAATACATCGTGGCGTCGCTGGCGGCGCCGCAGAAGTGGCCGGAGGTCTCCATGCCCGCGACCTCACGGTTGCCGACGATGCGTACTGCCGAGGCTTGGCTGCCCGTCTGCGCCCCGGCCACCTTGATCACGAAGTTGGCGTGCGGCTTCATGGGGAACCGGAAACGGCCGATGCCGGTGCGCGTGGTGGTCGCCAGCCGGACGGCGATGGCCGACGGGGTACCCGGCGCGAGCGTGACCCCGTACTCCCCGGGGCTCGCGTGCTCGTGCGCGTGATCGAACGGTGCGGAGGCGCGGGCGGGTTTCGAGCCGATGGGGCCGACGGTCGGGAGAATGGGGACCTCGCCGTCGGCCGAGCACCCGGGTCCGGACAGATGCGTCAGGCTGAATCCCAGCGTGGTGGAGTCCTTGTAGGAGTAGTCGCCCCCCTCGGGCCGGGACGGCGTGGTCGGACTCCAGGTCAGCATGGCAAAGGGCACGGCGGCGCCGGGAAACGTGTCGACGTCGCCCGTGACCTTACCCCCGTTCCCGGTGCCGATGAAGGGATCCACGAGCGCCGCGAGATCGCCGTGTGCCTGGGGATTGCCGGGGGGCTCGGCATACGCGGGCGCTCCGACGAGGGGCGTCAGAGCGAGCGCGCCCCCCACGATTCCCGCGAGCCTCAGCCACGCCCGCGCCTTCATGACACGTGCCGTCCGTCGTATCGACATCTCCGCTACCCCCGATGACCAGATGAGGAAACCCGGCTGGGCCGGACCTGGAGGGACGGTAGGCTCAGGGCGTCGCGAACAACAAGACGTCAAACGACCCTGTCGATCGGAAGAGGCCGCCTTCGGGCGTCTCCGCCTGCCCTACTCCCATTCGATGGTGCCGGGCGGCTTCGACGTCACGTCCAGCAGCAGTCCCGACACGCCGGGCAGCGCCAGGATCTTCTCCCTGAGCTGCTTCAGGAGTGCTTCGGGAAGCTCCACCGGGGTGGCGGTCATGGCTCGGGCGGGTCGTACCGGACGCGCGACGACCGTCTCGCCGGCGTCCAGGAACGTGTAGAAGAAGTTCCACGGACCGGGGTGCTTGCCGTGCCAGCGAGCCATGTAGGCATGCAGGCATTTCCGGAACGTCGTGTCGCCCGGCAGGTCCTTGAGGGCCAGGTAGCCGAACGCCGCCTTGCCGTACTCGTTGAAGCCGAGGCCGACTCCGCTGGGTCCAAGCCCGCGGAGGGCGTCGCCCGGCGTGGTGACGGGGAGATCGACGACCGGAGCCGTGTTGTGGGCCCACATGTTGACGCGCATCGCCTGGAAGATGCGGGTTTCCATGGCGGCGCCGATATCATCGATACCGGCCAGGTACTCGAAGGCGACCGCTCAGCCCTCGTCCATGAAGCCGTAGCGGGTCTCCTCGATGCCCATGTAGAACGGCATGTACGTGTGCGAGATCTCGTGCTCGGCCTGGCTGCGGGAGAGGACGGGGTTGGGCAGGGAACTGTCCACGACGACGCTCGCTGCGTCCCAGTCGTAGTGATTCCGGAACGGCCCCGTGCCCTCCCTCCCGTCGTCGTGTACCCCTACCGCTTCACCTTCGGGACCGCCATCTCCTGACCCGCCTGGTTGATCACCATCGCGGCGATGTTGCCATCGGGGTCTCGCCTGAACGTGATCGTGGCGTCCGCTTCCGTGAGATGGAATTCAGTCTCGGACGTCGGCACGAGTCGGAGCCGGTCTCCTCCGGTCGGCTGCACCCAGAGCGTCGTGTCTTCGCGCGTGACCGTGAACTCGCCCATCCCCTGGAGCTGGTACGTCCCCACGTACCGATCCAGCACCTCTGGCGTCACGTGCACCGGCTTCGGCTCGGGCCAGACGTTGTCACGGGGATTCCTGTCCGGGAAGCGCTTGTGCGGATCGAGGGTGATCTTCGCGATCTGTCGCCCGCCGAAGTCGAGATCGGCTTCGAAGGTCCGGCTGCCGCCGAACCAGACGTCCACGGGATAGGTCACCTCAGCCGTCACCGAATCCGTCATCACGCTGTTCTTCATCGGCTTGATGGCGGGTCCGGTCGGTGCGAATTCCACCTTCAGCACGACTGGTGACGGCATCTCGCCGTCCTGTCCAACCGTAACCACCGTGTGGGTGCCTTGCGTCGTCACGTTCTGGATCGAGCCGTCGACCGACTCGGTCGTCCAGATCCAGTAGTACCAGAACCATCCGAGGTCCCGGTGGAGCGCGTTGCTCATGAAGAATGCGTAATCCCACGGTGTGGGGTGCTTGAAGCGCCAGGCGTGCGCGTACGCCCTCTGTGCTCTCCACACCGCGCTGTCGCCCACGATGCCGCCCA
>CAZFIS010000289.1:0-2670 GCA_964519125.1 uncultured Gemmatimonadaceae bacterium
AGGTCATCGTGTGGATGAACTGGCTGGACGGGCTGAAGGCCGACTGGGGAACGGGGACCAACTCCGGCACCGGATCGGACCGGTGAAGACGAGGCCGTGGATGCGCCGGCTGGGGCGGGTGGGGGGGGAGTTCCTGTTGATCGTGCTCGGTGTCATGGTCGCCCTGGCCGGCGACGACTGGAGGGACGCCCGGCAGGAGAGCCAGACTGCGAAGACCTATCTCGAGCGGTTGGCCGTGGAGGCTCAGGCGGGCGCGTCGGCTCAGGCAACTCAGCGTCGCCGATTCGAGCGGACGCGGGACGCGTCCCTCCGGCTGATGCACTACCTCGACGGCGACCGGTCCGTCGTCTCCCGGGACTCGCTGCCGGACCTCTTCGTCGTGAGCGCGCAGACCGGCACGTCCCCGGACCAGTTGGGACCCGACGCCACGTACCGTGAGCTCGTCGCGTCGGGGCAGCTCCACCTCCTCCACGACCCGGTGACGCGGGAGCGCGTCGTCGACTACTACGCCGCCATCGACCAGGTACAGAGCTTCGAGGAGAGCATGTTCCCCATGCACATGGTGGTCGGCCGGATCACAGGTTATCTGCCGTACCAGCTACTGCGAGGGAATCCACGACTCACCTCGCAGCAGCGTGAGCGCATCACCCACGAGCTCCGGCGCCCGGAGCTGATCCGGGAGGTGCGCGAGGTGCACGCCCAGATGGAGATGCTCCTCGGCATGATCGACAACCTCCGGGAGAAGGGCGACTCGCTGCGTAGCTCGCTGCGGGCGGCGACAGGACCGGGCACGGGAAGCGGCGACGCAGAGACGACCAGGAGCCGGCGGCGATGACCGCCCGGAAGAGCCTCGTCGCGAAGGCCGTCTCGGAGCTGGCGATCATCGTCGCCGGTGTGCTCATCGCGCTGTGGGTGCAGGAGTGGCGGCAAAGCATCGTCGACGCGAGGACCGAGCACACCTATCTCCAGCGCCTGGAGGTGGACCTGCAGGCCGACTCCGCGCGATTCGCGGGACGGATCGACGCGGAGGCCCGGACGCGCCGAAGCGCGCAGGAGGCCATGCGCTTCGTGACTGACGGGTGGACCGCCGGCGCCGACACCGCGGCCGTCCTGGAGAGCTTCAACCGGGCCGGCTTCATCAACTTCGTGCGCCCGCAGAGCACGACGTGGGACGACCTGGTGTCCACCGGCAACATCGGGCTGCTGTCGGACGCGGAGCTCCGCCAGAGCCTCGGGGCCTACTACCAGAGCAGGACGCTCCAGACCCTGCAGGAGATGGACGACAGCCGGAAGGAGCAGATCTGGTACCGGTACTGGCCGGCGCTGGAAAGTCACTTCCCGCTGGGCTTCCTGGACCGGTTCAGCGGTCTTGCGCGGTATGGGGAGATGCCGGCGGCGGGAAGCGAGACGAGGCCGGAGCTGGCCCGCACGCGCATCGACTTCCGCGGACTGCGGAGCGACCCCCGTATCGTCACCGGGCTCAAGGAGGCGGCTGACCTGGCTGCCGTGTACGGAGGAGGCCTCCGCCACCTGGTCGACGAGAACCGGGGCGTGCTCTCCAAGGTGCGCACGGCGCAGGGCGGGGAGCCATGAGCAACGGAGCGTACCGCACCTCAGCCCAGCGTCTCGAACCCCTCGTCCGCGAAGTGCGCATCGAAGGTGAGGGCGCGGTCAACGCTGCCAGCCCGCATGGCGGCGAAGGAGACGGCATCCACCAGGCTGACGTCCGTCGCGCCACGGGCGATGAGCGAGTCCAACGCGTCCTCGTGGAGCGCGCGATCCACCCAGATCACCTCCATCAACGGTGCTACGTCCACCCGGAAGCGGCGAACCGCATCGACACCGATGCGCCGCCCCAGGAGCGCGTAGCTCTCGACCAGGACGTACGACGTGGTGACGAGGCGCGCGTCTTCCTTGCGGAGGGCCTCGAATGCGGCGCGCGCCCGCCCGTGGAATGCGTCGGAAGCAACCAGGAGGGCGTACACGCCGGACGTATCGACGAAGACCGTACTCAACCGTACGACTCGTCCAGGTACGCGTCGTGGCGCGCCGCGACGTCCGTCTCTGGGTTCGGGTCCCGGAAGGCGCCCAGCGCCCCGGCCGCGGATGCCCACAGGGCCTCACGCTCCGGCGCCGCCGTGGTCGGCAGCGCGTCGACGGCGCGCCGGATGATTTCCGCCATGGAAACGCCCTCCCGGCGCGCCATTGCCCGGATACGTCGCGCCTGCTCCGAAGAGAGCTGGATCTGGGTGCGGATCATGGAACCAAGTGTAATCACGTCATTACATCACATCAAGAAGGGCCCGTTATCGACGGAACACGTTGGGGCGCGCGGGTGGGTGAGGCGATGGCCGGATGAGCCCGTGAGGCGTAGCCGCACGACGGACACCCTCACGGACACCCTGGAGGAGCGATGAGCGCGGATCGCACCGTCGGCGCGTCCGCTTCGGACGCACCCGGGCGCCTGGCCGCAGCCCTCGAAGGGCGTTACCGCATCGAGCGTGAGCTCGGTGAGGGCGGCATGGCTACCGTCTACCTGGCCCACGACCTCAGGCACGACCGCCGGGTGGCCATCAAGGTGCTGCGCCCCGAGCTGGCCGCCGTCATCGGCGCCGAGCGCTTCCTCGCCGAGATCAAGACCACGGCCAAGCTGCAGCACCCGCACATCCT
>CAZFIS010000290.1:0-2666 GCA_964519125.1 uncultured Gemmatimonadaceae bacterium
TCCATGATCCTGAGCGCCATCCTCTTCGTGATCGGGACGTTCGGCGTCCTCGTCCGGCGCAACGCCATCATCATGTTCCTGTGCATCGAGCTGCAGCTCAATGCGGTGAACCTGGCGTTCGTGGCGTTCTCGCGCCTCATGGGCATCGAAGGCCAGATCTTCGTCTTCTTCGTGATGACGGTGGCGGCCGCGGAAGCGGCGGTCGGCCTGGCGATCATCATCTCGATCTTTCGCCATTACGAGACCGTGGACGTGGACAACTTCAACCTGCTGAAGTGGTAGGGGCATGAACGCCATCTCTTCGATGCTCCTGGCGCAAGGCGGATCAGAAGCCGGCGGCGCGTTCCAGCCCTTCCTCCCCGGCTTGATCGTCCTCCTCCCGCTCCTCGGGTTCGTCGCGAACGGGGTGCTCGCTCTCATCCAGGCGACGCGCTGGGCCGACGTGGTGCGTGCGGGCGAGGAACCGCAGCTCGGGGGCTCGACCGGTCGCCCTCCGACGCAGTGGCTCCCGACGTGGATCGGCCCGGGCGTGGTGCTGCTGGCCTTCCTCATCACGCTGGTCAACTTCGTCCACATGCTCGGCTCCGGGCTCGAGGAGCCGGTGGTGCGGACGTACTGGACCTGGATGTCCACGGGGACCTTCAAGGTCTCGGCGGCGCTCCAGTTGGATCAGCTCTCCATGGTGATGATGATGGTCGTCACCGGGGTGGGCTTCCTGATCCACATGTTCAGCGTGGGCTACATGGAGGATGATCCCGGCTACGCCCGGTACTTCTCCTACCTGAACCTCTTCATCTTCTTCATGCTCGTGCTCGTGATGGCGTCGAGCTACGCGCTCATGTTCGTGGGGTGGGAGGGGGTGGGGCTGTGCTCCTACCTCCTCATCGGCTTCTGGTTCAACGACCGGGAGAAGGCCGACGCGGGCAAGAAGGCCTTCATCGTCAACCGGATCGGGGACTTCGGCTTCCTGCTCGCGATGTTCCTGCTGTTCCGGACGTTCCACACGCTCGACTTCGTATCCGTCTTTCAGGCTGCCCCCGCGACGCTCGTGTACGGCGGAGGGATCGTCACCGCGGTGACGCTGCTCTTCCTGCTGGGAGCCACGGGCAAGAGCGCACAGATCCCGCTTTACATCTGGCTGCCCGACGCGATGGCCGGCCCCACCCCCGTCTCCGCCCTGATCCACGCGGCCACGATGGTCACGGCCGGCGTGTACATGGTGGCCCGCTCCTCCGTACTCTTCTCGCTCTCCCCCGTCGGCAGCGTGACGGTGGCGGGCATCGGCGTCCTGACCGCGTTCTTCGCGGCGACGATCGCGTTGGCCCAGTACGACATCAAGAAGGTGCTGGCCTACTCTACGGTCTCCCAGCTGGGCTACATGTTCCTCGCGGTGGGCTCAGGCGCGTACGCAGCGGGCATCTTCCATCTCATGACGCACGCCTTCTTCAAGGGGCTGCTCTTCCTGGGCGCCGGGGCGGTGATCCACAGCATGCACCACGCGCTGCATCACACGCACTCGGGTCAGGACGCACAGGACATGAGGAACATGGGAGGCCTCAAGCGCTTCCTCCCGGTGACGTGGATCACGATGTGGGCGGCCACGCTGGCCATCTCCGGCGTGTGGCCGTTCGCGGGTTTCTTCTCGAAGGACGAGATCATCTGGTCGGCCGGGGCGGCAGCGGTCGGCCCGTTCGCAGCCTTCTACCGCGTGTACTGGATCCTGGCGCTCGCCGCGGCGATCCTGACCGCCTTCTACATGACGCGGCTCATGGTGATGACCTTCCACGGCGCCAACCGGACCGGAGAGGAGGAGGCCAAGCACCTGCACGAAGTTCCCTGGACGATGACGGTCCCGCTCATCACGCTCGGCCTCCTGTCCTTCTTCGGTGGCTGGGTGAACGTTCCCGAGGCGGTCCAGAAGTCGTTCCTCGGCGGCTTCGGAGCGCTCCCCATGCACGAGTGGATGCACCACTGGCTCGCACCTGTCACGGCGTCGGCCCATCAGATCTACCTCACCCATGTGGGAGCCCTCGCCGAAAGCGCACCCTTCGGGGGAGGCGAGGTCGCGTGGGGTGTGATCTCCACCTTGCTCGCCATCGGCGTCGTGATCGTGACGGCCTGGGTCGTGAAGCAATGGACGATCGTGCCGGCGGCGGAGTCGGCCGAGCCGACGGGCTTCAAGCGAGTGCTCTACCGCAAGTGGTACGTCGACGAGCTCTACGATGTCCTCGTCGTACAGCCCGTGGTACGGACCTCTCGCTTCTGCTGGAAGTGGATCGATGCCGGTCTCATCGATGGGACGGTGAACGCAGTCGGATACGTGACCCGGGGCATCGGCTTCGTCGGGAGCATGTTCCAGACCGGCACGGTCAACACCTACGCCTTCATCCTCACAGTCGGGGCCCTGGTGATCCTCGGCTCGGTCATCTTGTAGGAGGCCGGGACCATGACCTCGATGTTGCAGACGATCGGATACGGCAGCTGGGCCCTTCACGCCCTCATCTGGCTCCCGGTCCTCGTACTGGGCCTCGTGCTCTGGGCCGACGAGGAGCATGCCAAATTCGTGGCGTTCTGGGGGTCTGTGGCCGTGTTCCTGTTGAGCATGGGCCTCTGGTGGGCCTTCGATCCCACGCAGGCCGGCATGCAGATGCAGAGCAGCGTCCCGT
>CAZFIS010000291.1:0-2616 GCA_964519125.1 uncultured Gemmatimonadaceae bacterium
CCACGCCCTGGAAGGCTACACGGGCTTCGAGGAAGCCGTTCGCTTCGTCAAGCGGCGGCTGCTCACGATCCTGATCGATGCCAAGGAGCGCGGCCTTCTGGTGGCCGGTTACGGAGCCCCAGGCAAGGGGAACACGCTCCTGAACTACTGCGGCATTCGAGAGGACCTACTGAGCTTTACCGTTGACCGGAACCCCTACAAGCAGGGAAAATACCTGCCGGGCACACACATCCCCATCGACCATCCCGACCGGATCGAAGCCGATCGGCCTGATCTGATCGTGATCCTACCGTGGAACCTTCGGGACGAGATAACGCTCCAGCTCCAGAACGTACGACAGTGGGGGGGTCGGTTCGTGGTGCCCATACCGGAGCCGGTGATCGTACCGTGACGCACCACGGCCCAGCTTTGGTCGAGGGCCGTGGTGGTCGCATGAAGGCGCTTCTGGAGGAGCTCTACCCGGAGCTGCGAAGTATCACGGGCCCAGGCCTGAGGCGGACGCTCGCTCGCCTGAAACAGGAGTTGCCCCGCTTGACGCTCAAGGGAGTTCCGTCGGGGACCGCGGTCTTCGACTGGCGTGTTCCTTTGGAGTGGCGCCTTCGCGAGGCCCATATCGATGACCCGCACGGCGAGCGGATCGTCGATGTTCGCTGGCACAACCTTCACGTTGTGAACTACAGCAGTCCGGTCGATGCGCGGATGTCTCTTTCCGAGCTCGAACCCCACCTGCACACGTTGCCCGACCGGCCCGACTGGATTCCTTATCGCACCAGTTACTACGAACCGGCTTGGGGATTCTGCCTCCAGCACCATCGGTTCGAGAGGTTGGCGCAGGGGACGTACAATGTCGTCATCGACAGCGAGTTCCTAGATGGAGCGCTCGACTACGGCGAGCTCTTGCTCGAAGGGGAAAGCGACGAGGAGGTCCTCTTCAGTGCGCACGTTTGCCATCCGTCCCTGGCGAACGACAACTTGAGCGGCGTGGTAGCGCTCGTGGAGCTTGCTCGAACCATCGCTGCGAGAGCACGACGTCGCTACAGCTACCGGTTCCTGTTCGCGCCCGCAACGGTCGGTGCCGTGGCCTTCCTCTCCGAGCGCGCAGACTCCGTCCGGAGGATCCGACACGGCATCGTTGTGACGGGCGTCGGAGGACCGGGCGTCCTCCACTACAAGCGAACGAGGGACGGTGCGCCCGTGGACCGCGTCATGGAGAAGGTGTTGGCAGGGCTCGGTCCGCATCGTGTCCTGCCTTTCACCCCCGACGGCTACGATGAGCGGCAATTCAACAGCCCCGGATTCCGGTTGCCCGTTGGGAGGTTGAGCCGGCTTCCGCACGGCCAGTACCCCGAATATCACACGTCGGCGGACACCCCCGCGTTCGTGCGCGTGGAAGCGATGGAGGGCGCCGTTCTGGCCCTCGAAGGACTGGTGAAGCGGCTCGAGGGCGACGGAGAATTGCGGAGTCTTGCGCCGTATGGCGAACCGCAACTGTCTCGGCACGGCCTTTCGAAGGTGAAGGGCTCCGTTTCGCCGGCGGCCATTCGCTGGGTCCTCAACCTGGCTGACGGTGAGAACACGGTGCAGGAGATGGTCGAGCGTTCCGGCCTACGGCGCGACGAGATCGACGGCGCCGTCGAGCTCTTGACTCGCAAGGGCCTGATCGGGCGCGATCCGGCGCCTGTGACCGAGGAATGGGGTTGACCTCATGAGGTCGTTCGGCCGATCGAAGGAACTCGCACGTCGAGCCCACCGGATCATCCCGGGAGGCAGCCACACCTATGCCAAGGGTGACGACCAGTACCCCTTCCTTGCGCCCGGATTCATCGAGCGTGGTGACGGCTGTCGCGTGTGGGACGTCGATGGGAACCAATACATCGAGTACGGCGCGGGGCTCCGGTCGGTGACGCTGGGGCATGGCCATCCCGAGGTCGTGGCTGCGGCGCACGCGCAGATGCTCCGCGGTACCAACTTCGTGCGCCCTTCGAGTCTCGAGGTCGAGGTGGCCGAAGCCCTTCGGGAGTTCGTGGGACGTCCGGGTGACATGGTCAAGTTCGCAAAGAACGGGTCGGACGTGACTTCGGCGGCCGTTCGGCTGTCGCGCGCGGTCACCCAGCGCATGCGCGTCGCGTACTGCTCCGATCAACCGTTCTTCTCGGTCGACGACTGGTTCATCGGAACGACGGTGATGCGTTCGGGGATCCCCGATGAGGTGCGCCAACTCTCCGTTGGGTTCCGCTACAACGACCTCGAGAGTCTGCGCACGGTGTTCAACCGATATCCCGGTGAGATCGCGTGCGTGATCATGGAAGGGGTCGAGGGCGCAGGGCCGGACGAGGGCTACCTCGAGGGCGTGCGGCAGCTGTGCGATGAGCACGGGGCGCTGTGGATCATGGACGAGATGATCGCGGGCTTCCGCTTGGCGGACGGTGGTGCAAGCCAGAAGTACGGTGTTCGGCCAGATCTCCTTGCCTACGGGAAGGGAATGGCGAACGGGCTGGCCGTCTCGGCTCTGGTAGGGAGACCCGACGTGATGCAGCTGGGCGGTCTCGACCACGATCGTGAGCGGGTCTTCCTACTCTCCTACACCCACGGTGCAGAGGCCGCTTCCCTTGCGGC
>CAZFIS010000292.1:0-2612 GCA_964519125.1 uncultured Gemmatimonadaceae bacterium
TCCTGGTGGCCCTGGAGGGGGACGACGTGATGGTGTCGACACCCGACCTCATCACGCTGCTCGACGCCGATACCGGCGAGGCGATCACCACGGAGTCCTTACGGTTCGGCTTCCGCGTCGTCGCAATCGGCATCCCGAGCGACCCCCAATGGCGTACCGATTCGGGACTCGCCCTGGTCGGTCCGCGCTACTTCGGTTACGACATCGACTACCGGCCGGTCGAAGACCGCGCCGACACCTGAACGGAATCGGAAGGGAGAGCCGTATGAAGAGAGTTCTCGTTGCGTTCCTGGCCCTCGGGATCGTGGGCATGGCGGCGACGGCGATGGCCGCCACCACCGTCACGCTCAACGTGGTGCAGATCTTCGGCACCATCGACCCAGCCAAGATCACCGACTACACCGGCTATATGGCGGCCGTGAACCTGTACGACGGCCTCGTCACCGTCGACAAGAACGGCACCATCCAGCCCCTGCTGGCGAGTAGCTGGGAGGCGTCCAGCGACGCCACCACCTACACCTTCCACCTCAAGCCCAACGCCACCTTCCACGACGGCACGCCGGTCACGGCGAGCGACGTCGTGTACTCGGTGAAGCGCCTGCTGGCGATCGACCAGGGCCCGTCCTATCTGTTCAAGGGCGTGCTCGGACCCGACAGCGTGACGGCGCCCGACCCGCACACCGTCGTCTTCCACCTGCAGAAGGTGTTCTCACCCTTCCTTGCGACGGTTCCGCTGATCTTCGTGGTCAACAGCAAGATCGTGCAGGCCAACGCGAAGGACAACGACTGGGGCCAGGCGTACGTGGCCGACCACGACGTGGGGTCGGGGCCGTACATGCTCCAGAGCTGGACGCGCGGCAGCCAGATGCAGCTCAAACGCTTCGACAACTACGTGCTGGGCTGGGGCAAGGGCCCCATCGACACCCTGCGCTTCGTGGTGACGAACGACGAAGCCACCGTGCGCTCCCTGGCAGCCAGCGGCGAGCTCACCATGACCAGCGAGTTCCAGGCCAACGAGACCTACGCCGCGCTCGCCAAGATGGACCGCTTCCGTATCGTCTCGCAGCCGACCGGCACCGCGTTCTACCTCAAGCTGAACACCCAGGTCGCGCCCACCGACGACGTTCACGTCCGCCGTGCGATCGCCTGCGCCACGGATTACGGCACCATATTGAAGTCGATCTACCCGGGCGCCCCCCTGGCAGGCCCCTTGCCTGCGGTGTTCAAGAGTGACTACCTGGACACCCTGAAGAACCCGACCTTCGATATGACCTGCGCCAAGGACGAGATCGCGAAGAGCGCGTACGCCGGCAAGGGCGCCATCCCGCTGACGTTCTCCTACGTGGCAGGAACGAGCTTCGAGGAGGAGATCGGGCTGCTCATGAAGTCGAACCTCGAGAAGGTCGGCTTCAAGGTCACGCTCGATCCGGAGCCGTGGAACCGCATCACGGAGATCGCATCCAAGGCCAGCACCACACCCAACGTCACCGAGGTCTTCTTCGGCGCCACCTACGCCTCGCCGGATTCGATGTTCTTCACTCAGTACGACAGCAAGGCGGCGGGAACCTGGTCCTCGATGGAGTGGCTCAACAACCCCGAGGTGGACAAGATGATCGCCGACGCCCGCGCCACCACCGACCCGGCGAAGCAGGCGGTCATCTACAAGCGGCTCCAGCAGACCATCGTCGATCTCCAACCCGACGTGTTCCTACTCGTCCAGAACGTGCGTCACGCCATGGATAAGTGCCTGACGGGCTACAACTACGTCCCGGTGCAGAGCTTCGACTACAACTTCCACAACTACAGCTGGATCTGCTCCGGCAACTGAGCCCCGCGTCGGGGGAGGGCAGCGCGCTGCCCTCCCCCGCGCCCTTGCCACGGGGGGAAGGCTTCCTTGGAGTACTTCTTCTTCATCGTCAGGCGCCTGTTGTGGTCGCTGCTGGTGCTGGTGGGACTGTCGATCGTGATCTTCCTGATCGCCCGGGTCGTTCCTGGCGACCCGGCCAGGATCGCGCTCGGCCCGCTCGCGACGGCTGAACAGGTCACCAACCTGCGCCACAAGATGGGGCTCGACCGGCCGCTCTACGTGCAGTACGGCCGCTACGTTTCCGGCCTGGTCCGCGGCGACTTCGGCCAGTCGCTGCTGACCCAGCGCAGCGTCGCGAGCGACCTGCGCTCGGCCTTCCCGGCCACGCTCGAGCTCGTCCTGGTGACCATCCTGATCGCCATGGCGCTCGGCATCCCGACAGGGGTGCTGGCCGCTCGTTTCAAGGACTCCTGGGTCGACAACGTCAGTCGGATCGTGTCGCTGTTCGGCGTGGTCACCCCGAGCTTCTTCATCGCGCTGCTGTTGCAGCTCCTGGTAGGCTATTTTCTCCACTTCCTGCCCGTGAACGGGCGCCTCAGCCCGAACTCCACGTTCACGCCGGACATCACCGGCCTGGTGCTCATCGATGCCCTACTGCGCGGCCAACCCGCCGTCTGGTTCGACGGCCTGCGGCACCTGATCCTGCCGGCCGTCAGCCTCGCGGCTGCCAGTCTGGGCCAGATCGCCCGTATCACGCGCTCCTCGATGATCGACGTCAGCCGCAAGGACTACGTCGAGGCCGCCC
>CAZFIS010000293.1:0-2583 GCA_964519125.1 uncultured Gemmatimonadaceae bacterium
GCTTGTAGACGGGGTAATTCGTCTCGGCAACCTCAAGGGGTACGTCCTTCAAAGACCCATTCACGTTGTTGATGAGGCCGTCCTGGCCGTCGCTGCCCTGCCAAGCTCCCCACCCGCCGACGGTAGGCTCGTAGACCAGAAACGGCCCCTTCGTCCGCGGATCGATGCCTGAAATGCCGATCACCATTGAGTCGCCATAGCTGGCAGCAGCGGCCAGGTTTGGCAACACCGGTGCCAGGGCCTTCACGACTAGGTCGATCAGTAGCCCGAGCGCGGTGAAGTACCACTCGTAGGGTGCGGGCTCGAGGGCGTCCAGCATCGATCCGGATCGGACGTTCACCGTGAGCGGGCGAAACGATCCGCCGTCGATGGGGTTGTCCGGGTTGATCAGGACCTTATATGCGACACGAACGGCAGAGACAGCCTGAGCTGCGCCGCAGTTCACTGGACCACGCGCCTGGTCGTCCGTCCCCGAGAGGTCGACAGTCATCTCGTCGCCAGCAACGGTGACCGCGAGCCGGACCCACTTGGGCACCGAATCGACGCCGTCCGAGTCTATACATCCCTCCGCTGTGTAGGTGCCGTCCTGGATCGCCCTTACTGCCGCCCGCTCAAGCCGCTCCGTCTGCGCGTAGATTTCGTCGCGTGCAGCCTTGATCGTGTCGAGCCCGTACTTGTTCACGATCGCCGAGAGGCGCTGTTGGCCGGTCTTCACGCATGCGATCTGCGCAAACAGGTCACCCCGGGTCGGGTATGGGAACCGGCTAGCCCGAGTAAAGAGATCAACGACATCGTCCCGAAGGACACCCCGGTCCACGACCTTGGTCGCGCCAATCCGGATCCCTTCCTGGAAGATCGAGGTTGAGTCTGTGGGCGACCCAACATCCTTGCCACCCACGTCGAGCCAGTGGGCTCGGCAGGTCGCGAAACCGACGAGCTCGCTTCCGACGAACACTGGCCCGTATACCGTCACATCATGCAGGTGTGTCCCGGCGATGTACGCCTCGTTGAGCGCCCAAACATCCCCGGGCTGCCAGACGGACTGACCGTACAGCTGCTCGGTGTACTTGGATACGACCTCAAGGTTGCCAAGGAAGATCGGGAGGCCAGCGGACTGCCCAAGCATCCGGTGTTGATCGTCGAGCAGCCCAACCGAACAGTCCTTCATCTCGTAGATGACTGGCGTGTACGCTGACTTGATGAGGGTGTCGTTCATCTCATCGGCCGCCGAGTTGAGTGCGGACCGGATGATCTCCGTCGTGATCGGGTCTAGCGCTGTTGCGGTTGCCATCACTTAGGATCCTTTTCCTACGGTCACAATCAGGGCACCAACCTCGTCGACACGGAGCCGCGCGGCCGGAGGAATGACGGTGGTCGCGGTCTGTTCCACGACGACCGCCGGCCCGTCGACGGTGACGCCCGCCGCGAGGTCGTGTCTGCGGATGAACTTGGTCGCACGAGGGACTCCGTCGAAGACGACGTCCCGGTTGTCGAACGGGAAGGTGACATCGGGCTGCAGTTCGGCCAGGTTCGGCTTCGGGCGCCCGAGATCGCCGACGGCCGTCGTCCGGAGAGTCACGATCTCGATCGGCGCCCCCGGGTTGCTGTGCCCGTACCGAGCCTTGTGTGCCTCGTGAAATCGAGCTGGTAGGATCTCGCGGAAATCGGGTTCGAGCGGTTCGGTCGCGTTCATGAGCGGCACTGTCACCGTGTACTCCTGGGCCACGTACCGAATGTCGACGGCGTGCTGGGCACGGATGACGTCTGGGCGGGCCCCCTCGTGCTCCACCGCCGCGACTGCTTCTGCCTCCATCGATTGAAGGCGCTGCGCCAGATCAGCGAGGTCGACCAGATCGAACGCGAGGTAGTGCGACTGTGACAGATCGCGTCGCAACTCCGTCTCCAGCATCCCCCATGCAGAAAAGGCACCTGGAAATGGCGGGACGATGACTTCGCCGATCTCGAGCTCGCGAGCGAGGAAAACCGCATGCATCGGTCCGGCCCCGCCGAAGGCGACGAGGGAGAACTCGCGGGGCTCAATCCCTTTCTCGACGGTGATGTTCCGAATCGCTTGGGCCATCTTCGCGTTCGCGACATCGCATATCCCCTCGGCCATGACCTCGGTGGAGAGGCCGAGTTCAGCTCCAAGGCGACCAACGACATCGGTTGCGAGGGCGTGGTCCAAGCTCATCGTCCCACCGGCGAACCAACTCGGGTCGATGCGGCCAAGAACCAGGTTCGCGTCGGTTACCGTTGGTCGACTGCCGCCGCGGCCGTAGCACGCCGGGCCTGGGGTTGCGCCAGCACTCTCTGGACCGACACGCAGACCACCGGCTTCTGTGTAGGCTATCGAGCCACCCCCGGCGCCGATTGTGTGGATGCTCACGACCGGCATGAGGATGGGAAAGCCCTCAAGGTTCGCCTCGTTCGTGACGTCGGGGTGACCGCCGTGGATGAGGCTCACGTCGAAGCTCGTCCCGCCCATGTCGATGCAGATGAGGTTCGGTCGATCGAGGAGATGCGCAAGCGCGACACCTCCCATCGTGCCGCCAACCGGGCCGGAAAGCAGGGTTTGCAGGGGTA
>CAZFIS010000294.1:0-2582 GCA_964519125.1 uncultured Gemmatimonadaceae bacterium
CTCTGGGGGATGCTGCGTCTGACCAGCAGCTTCGTGGACCGCCTCGAGGAGGTGGGCCTCATCAGCGAGACTGACGCCCGGAGCCACGGGCTGGTCGGGCCCATCGCGCGCGCCTCGGGCATCGCGCGGGACCTCCGCCTCGCGCAGCCGTATGACGCGTACGGTTCGCTGGCCGTGTTCCCCGCCCTCGAGCACGAAGGCGACGGCTACGCGCGCCTGCGGGTGTTGTTCACCGAGTGCTACCACGCGCTCCGGCTCATGGAGCAGGCGCACGCGGCCTTGGAGCCCGGTACGGTGCATACCGCTCCGGAGATCCGGACCGGCGCCGCGTTCGGCGCCGTGGAGGCTCCTCGTGGAGCGGCGTTCCACTGGGTCCGTCTCGACGGCGCCGGTACGGTGCTTCGGTACCGGGTGGTGCCGCCCTCGTTCGTGAACTGGCACGGATTCCACCTGGCCGTGGAGGACTTCGCCTTCCAGGACCTCCCGATCATCCTGGCGACGCTGGACCTCTCCGTCGCCGAGAACGACCGATGAGTCGGACGAACCGAAGGAGCGCCGCGCGATGAGCAAGTGGGTGGTGAGAGGTTTGAGGACCGGCATCCGGAGCACCGCGTATCCCGCCGCTCCGGAGTCGGCGGAGGGTGTCTCGCCGGGACGCCCGCTCCCGGGCGCCTATCCCCCGGACGTGGTCGCATCGCTGGCGGCGCGATGCCCCACTGGCGCGCTGACCGACCGGGACGGCTGGCTCGATGTGGATCTCGGTCGCTGCGTGCATTGCTACCGATGCGCACGAGGTGTCGAGCATCCGGTCGGCTGGACGGCCGACTACGAGTGGGCCCGGCTCACGGGGGCCGAGGACCCGGCGCCGGGCTCCGGGCGCCCCGACGAGGACCGGCGGGGCACCGGGGGCGGCACGCTCGACTCGGCGTTCGGCCGCTCGCTCCACGTGCTGGTGGTCGATGCCGGCGACTGCGGCGCGTGCCTGCACGAGGTCGAGCACCTCAACAACCCGTACTACAACATGCACCGGCTCGGCTTCTTCCTGACGCCGACGCCGCGTCACGCTGACGTGCTCGTCGTCGTGGGGCCGGTCTCCGATCAGATGCGCGTGCCGCTGCTCAAGACGTACGAGGCGATGCCCGGGCCGAAGCGCGTCGTCGCGGCGGGCGCGTGCGCCCTCTCGGGCAGCGTGTTCGGACCGAGCTTCGTGAGCGGCGCCGGCGTTGCGGACGTCCTCCCGGTGGACGTCGAGGTCCCGGGTCAACCGCCGCCACCCCTGGCGATCCTGCACGGGCTCCTCGTGGCGGTGGGGCGAGCCGTACCCGCCGAGTTCCCGCCGGCAGGCTTGCCCGCGTCCGTAACGGCGACCCGGGCAGCCGATGGTGCGCGCCCCGGGGCGCGTGGCGCCGGAGGGAGCTCGTCGCGATGACCGGCGCCGCCGTCTGGACGGCCGTCTTCGTCGCGCTGTGCGGCGCAGGAGCGGTGGCCTCGCTGGTCCTTCCCGAGAGGCAGAGCCCCCGCGTCGTGGCGTGGTTCGGCGGGGCCGCCGGCCTCGTCCTGGCGGGCCTCGGCATCGCCGCGCTCGCCGCCTCGTCTCCCTGGCGCGCGGTGCTTTGGACGATCCCTGGCCTGGGAGCGCTCACCGCTCGGGCGGATCCGCTCGCGGGCGTGTTCCTCGCCGTCACGGGCGTCGTCTTCCTTGCAGGCTCGATCTTCGCTTCCGGTGCGCTGCCCCGGCTGGCCCCGCGCTACCACATGCGCGGGTACGCGCTCATGCACCTTCTGCTCCTGCTCGCGGTGGCGTGGGTGCTCGTGGCCGGGGACGTGTTCTCGTTCATGGTCGCGTGGGAGATCATGTCGATCCTCCTCTACCTGCTGGTCACGTACGAGCACGAGAAGGAGGACAGCCGCCGCGCCGCCTACCTCATGCTCGCAGTGAGCGAGGCAGGGGCGCTGGCAGCGGCGTTGGGTCTGTTGTTGCTGGCGGCGCACGCAGCCTCGCTCGACTTCGAGCGCATTCAGGCGACCTCGGCCGGACTTGCCGGAGGTCTGCGCCTGGCGGTGTTCCTGCTGACGTTCTTCGGGTTCGGCGTGAAGGCCGGGCTGGTACCGGTGAACGTCTGGCTGCCTCGGGCCTACGCCGCCGCGCCATCAGCGTTCACCCCCGTGCTGGCCGGCGCGACGCTCAATCTCGGGCTGTACGGGATCCTGAGAGTGGACGCTGACCTCGCGCCCCCCGCGACGGTGGGTCCCGGCCTGGTGGCCCTCGTGGTCGGTGCGATTACGGCGCTGGTCGGTATCCTATACGCCACCACGGAGGACGACCTCAAGACGCTGCTGGCGCACAGCTCCATCGAGAACGCGGGCATCATCACCTCCGCCCTCGGTGCCGGGCTGGTGTTCGGCGCGGCCGGGTTGCACGGGCTGGCGGCGATGGGACTTCTCGTCGCACTGTATCACCTGGTGAACCACTCGCTCTACAAGACCCTGTTGTACATCGGAACGGGCGCGGTGGAGGAGCGGGCGGGCGCACGCCATCTCGACCGGCTGGGCGGCCTGATCCGCCTGATGCCCTGGACGGC
>CAZFIS010000295.1:0-2549 GCA_964519125.1 uncultured Gemmatimonadaceae bacterium
TCGGCTCGAGGTCGGATACGAAGGTCATGGTTCCCTTCCCGGTGAACGGCCCGGACTGTCCGGGTCGGATTCGCATGAGGTCACGGCTCTGCCGGCCCATGGAATCTGGCAAAGGACATCGAGGATCGAAACGGGGCCGCTGCCTTCCCGCTCGGTGCCGCTGGTGCCCATGAGCTCGAAGCGCCGTCCTCTCCTCAGTGCTTCTCGAACATCGCCTCCACATCCTTGTGTAGGGCGGCCTGGCTGGCGGGGCGGGTGTAGAACATGTGCCCGCCCGGGTACTCGTGCACGCTCACGCGCGTCGAGTCCCCCATCACCGGCATCTGGTCCACCGTCAGCACCGACCCCATGAACGGGCACGACAGGTCGTTCCAGCCGTGCGCGATGATCACGCGCAGCTTCGGGTCGGCGGCGACGGCCTCGCGCAGGTCCGGCACGGCGCCCCGGCGCAGCGACGGGCTGTCATGGTCCCACTGCCCGTTCACCTGGTAGCTGAGCGCGTGATACGCGCCGCTCGCGTGCCAGCCGACGATACGCGTCACGAAGTCGACCATGGCGGTCGTCGTCGGTGCGATGATGCTCTCGAGGAGTGGGTCGCTGCTGCGCTGCTGCGGCGCATACGGGAACGGGTCGGGCGCGGTGACGTTGGAGTCGTAGACGCTGCCGATCGTGCCCTGCTTGCGGTGCACCTCACGCAGATACGCGCCGATCTCGATGCGGCCGCCGGAGCGCCGCACGAAGTCCTTGTCCAGCCCCGTGAGCTCGGTCACGCTGTCGATCATCGCCGAGAGCGCCTGCGGGTCGGACCGGCCCTTCAGCAGGGTCGTCGCGTAGTCGCCCCGCGCATACTCGATGACGCCGGCCATCGCCGCGGGCGTGAGCTTGTGCTCGCGCTCGAGGTTCGCCGCCGCCATCGACGGCAGCGAGATGATCCACGGCATCGGCGACAGATCGCCGTTCTCGTCGATCGCCGGATTCAGGTACGGCGAGATGGCGACGACGCCGCTCACGGCCACGCCGACCTGGCTCTGCAGCCAGTGCGCGATGCGCGGAACGCGGTAGCCGCCGTAGCTCTCACCCACCAGGTACTTCCGCGACTGCAGCCGCTCGTTCTTCACGAGCCAGTCGGAGACCACTCGTGACAGGTAGTGGATATCGTTGTCCGTGCTGTAGAAGTCGCGCTTGGTCGCGTCGGGCCCCTCGAGCGAACGGCTGAAGCCGGTGCCGACCGGATCGATGAACACGAGGTCGGTGAAGTCGAGCCACGTGCCAGGGTTGTCGGTGAGTGTCGCCGGGTCGGACGGGCTGTCGCCCTGGTCCCCGAACGCGATGTGCTTCGGTCCGATGGCGCCGAAGTTCAAGAACACCGACGACGCGCCCGGGCCCCCATTGAAGGCGAACGTCACGGGCCGGTCGGGTCCGTCCACGACGTACGACGTGTAGACGACCTCGGCCGTCTTCTTTCCGTGGGCGTCGTAGACGGGAATCGTGCCGACCGTCGCCTTGTAGTGCAGGGTGCGGCCGTTGAGTTGGATCGACTGATCGACGCTGGCGTCCGCCGGCAGCGGAGGCAGCTCGCCGGCCGCCGACTTGGCCGCAGGCGCTTTGGCGCCCGCCGGCCGCGCCGACTGCTGCGCGAACAGGCCGTGTGGCCACGACAGAAAGCACAGCACGCCGGTCAAGGCGGCCGCTCTTCGGCAACGTCCAAGCAGAGAAGAGGTCATCATCGTGTCAGGATCGTGGAGGGGGCAGGAACGAGGGCGGGGAATGCCGCCGCCCTGTAGGGCCGGAAAGCACGGTAGGCTGAGGCCGTCCGGGTGGCAAGCGTGCGCTTCGCGCCCTTCCAGGTCCATTGACACCCTGGACTTTGCCACGAGATTCCATCCTGTTGTTAGCACTCTCAGTCGCTGAGTGCTAACGGTATTCTCGAGACCGATTTCGGATTCGCTTCAACTGCAACTGGAGAAACGCCTCATGGGCAAGAGCGCCGCAACCCGGATTCAGCCGCTGGCTGATCGTGTCGTGGTCAAGGCATTGGAGGACTCGGAGCAGATGCGGGGCGGGCTGTACATCCCCGACACCGCGAAAGAGAAGCCCTCACAGGGTGAGGTCGTCGCCGTCGGCCCGGGCAGGATCTCGGACGAGGGTGAGCGTCTCGACATGGACGTCAAGGTGGGCGACAGGGTGCTGTACGGTAAGTACAGCGGTACCGACGTGACGCTCGACGGAGAGGAGCTTCTCATCCTCCGCGAGAGTGACGTCCTCGCCATCATCAAGTAAGCCAACGCATTCGACGAACGACGGAGATTACGAATCATGGCAGCCAAAGAGCTCGGATTCGATGTCGAGGCGCGGGCGCGCCTCAAGATCGGTGTGGACAAGCTGGCCCGTGCGGTGAAGGTCACCCTCGGACCCAAGGGCAGGAACGTGGTGCTCGATCGGAAGTTCGGCGCACCGACCGTGACCAAGGACGGAGTGTCCGTGGCCAAGGAGATCGAGCTGGAGGACCCCATCGAGAACATGGGCGCTCAGATGGTCAAGGAGGTCGC
>CAZFIS010000296.1:0-2500 GCA_964519125.1 uncultured Gemmatimonadaceae bacterium
GGATCGCGGCCGTTTCGGCATCAGGCGCAAGCGCTTCTACACCGGTCCGGGGCCGCGTCCTCGGAGTCGGTTTGGATTGAAATTCGGATTCGATCCCTGAAGCGTCATGGCGCCAACGATCGCCCCCACGACGGACGAAATCAACCCCGTGCCCGTGCGCATCCCCTTCAGTCTCCCGCGGCCTTCCACCCGGCCACGACCAGATCGCGGTTCAGGCGTGCGATGAAGTCCACGCTGATCCCCTTGGGGCACGCTTCCTGACACGCACCGTGGTTCGTGCACGACCCGAATCCCTCTGTATCGTGCTGCGCCACCATGTCGAGGACGCGCGTATAGCGCTCGGGCTGACCCTGCGGCAGCATCCCCAGGTGACTCACCTTGGCCGAGGTGAACAGCATCGCGGAGGCGTTCGGGCAGGCGGCCACGCACGCGCCGCACCCGATGCACGCCGCCGCGTCCATGGCGAGGTCGGCATCGTGCTTGCGGATCGGGACGGCGTTGGCGTCCTGAGCGCTCCCCGTGCGCACGGAGATGAAGCCCCCGGCATCGATGATCCGGTCGAACGCGCTCCGGTCCACCACCAGATCGCGGATGAGCGGGAAGCTCGTCGCCCGGAACGGCTCGATCCAGACCTCGTCCCCGTCCTGGAAGCTTCTCATGTGCAGCTGGCACGTGGCCACCATCGTCTTGGGGCCGTGGGGAACGCCGTTGATCATCATCCCGCACGAGCCGCAGATCCCTTCGCGGCAGTCGTGCTCGAACGCGATGGGCTCTTTCCCTTCCCGGGTGAGGCTCTCGTTGACCAGGTCGAGCATCTCGAGGAAGGAGGCGTGCTCGCTCACCCCCTTGGCGTCGTACGTCTCGAAGCGGCCGGACACGTCGGGTCCCGCCTGCCGCCATACGTGGAGCGTGAGGTCCATTACTTGTAGCTCCTGGTGGAGAGCTTCACGTTCTCGAATTCGAGCGACTCCTTGTGGAGCGCGGGCTTCTCGCCGACTCCCTTGTGCTCCCAGACCGACACGAAGGCGAAGTCGTCGTCGTTGCGGGCCGCTTCGCCGTCCGGCGTCGTGTGCTCCGACCGGTAGTGCGCGCCGCACGACTCGTTCCGGGTCAGGGCATCCCAACACAGGACCTCCCCGAACTCCAGGAAGTCCGCCACGCGCCCGGCCTTCTCGAGAGACTGGTTGAGCGTGGCGCCCGAGCCGGGCACGCGCACCTCCTTCCAGAACCGCTCGCGGATCTCGGGGATCCTCTCGAGCGCCTCCTTCAGTCCGGCCTCGCTACGCTCCATTCCGCACTTCTCCCACAGAAGCCTGCCCAGCTCCGAGTGGAACTCGTCGACGGTGCGGCTGCCGTTCACGGCCAGGAGGCGATCGGTTTTTGCGCCCACCTCCCGCTCGGCGTCATGGAACGCGGCGTGTTCGGTGGTCACGGGCGTCCGCGGCAGGCCGGCCAGGTAGTTCCCGATCGTCATGGGAATCACGAAATACCCATCCGCGAGCCCCTGCATGAGCGCGCTCGCACCCAGGCGGTTCGCTCCGTGATCCGAGAAATTCGCCTCGCCGATCACGAAGAGGCCCGGTACGTTGCTCATCAGGTTGTAGTCGACCCAGAGCCCGCCCATGGTGTAGTGGGGCGCCGGGTAGATACGCATCGGCACCTCGTACGGGTTCTCCCCCGTGATCTTCTCGTACATCTCGAAGAGGTTGCCGTAGCGGTCGGCGATGACATCCTTGCCGAGCCGCCCGATCGCGTCCTCGAAGTCGAGGAAGACGCCGTTCTTCATCGGGCCCACGCCGTGGCCGGTGTCGACCATCTCTTTGGCGCGGCGGGACGAGATGTCCCGTGGGGACAGGTTCCCGAAGCTCGGATAGAAACGCTCCAGGTAGTAGTCGCGCTCGTCCTCCGAGATGTCTCTCGCGCGGCGGCTGTCGCCTGCCTCCTTGGGGACCCAGATCCGTCCGTCGTTGCGCAGCGACTCGCTCATCAGCGTGAGCTTGGATTGGTAGTCGCCGGCCGGCGGGATGCAGGTGGGGTGGATCTGCGTGTAGCACGGATTCGCGAACCCGGCACCCCGCTTCGCCGCTCGCCAGGTGGCGGTGACGTTGCACCCCTTCGCGTTCGTCGAGAGGAAGAAGACATTGGAATACCCACCGGTGGCCAGCACGACCGCATGGCCGGCGTGGGTTTCCACCTTCCCGCTCACCAGGTCCCGCGTGACGATCCCTTTCGCGACGCCGTCGACGACCACCAGGTCCAGCATCTCGGTGCGCGTGTGGATCTCGACCGTGCCCGCCGCGATCTGCTTCCGCAGCGCCTGGTAGGAGCCAAGCAGGAGCTGCTGGCCAGTCTGGCCCCGCGCGTAGAACGTCCGCGAAACCTGGGCACCTCCGAAGGACCGGTTCGCCAGAAGGCCGCCGTATTCGCGGGCGAAGGGAACGCCCTGGGCCACGGCCTGGTCGATGATGTTCAGGCTGATCTGCGACAGCCGGTACACGTT
>CAZFIS010000297.1:0-2500 GCA_964519125.1 uncultured Gemmatimonadaceae bacterium
GATGTTGATCGGGGTCACGTAGAGCTCGACGTCCCTCCCTGACCAGGTCTGGACGTAGAAGCGCGCGATGCCCTGCACCCCGTCGAAGGGGACCGTCATCCAGGGCGTGTACTCGCGCACGGCGACCACCGCGCTGTCCTTGCCGACGGTGATGGTGGCGCGCTGCTTGTCTTCGTCGAGCTCGACCGTGAAGGGCGCCTTCATGCGGTGCCCGTCCTTGCCCGGCCCCTCGGAGATATCGGGGTAGCCGTTGCCGCCGTTTCGGCCCGGGAACCCGGCAATCTGGTAGCGGGGCGGTCCGGTGTGAACGATGGTGCGGCTCGGCGTGAAGGTCTTACCTCCGTCGCTCGACGAGGCGTAGCGGATCTCGTCGTACTGGCCGGACCACACGGTGTGCAGGACGCCGTCCGGCGTGACGGCACCGGTGAATCCCTCGGTCATGCCGTTGTCGTCGCGCGGCAGGCTCGAGTGGCTGATCTGGATCGGCTTGGACCACGTTCTACCGTCGTCCGTCGAGCGCGAGAAGATGATGGCCGAGCGCGTGAGCAGGTCGTGCGTCCAGCCCACGTAGAGGTTCCCGTAGAACGGGCTCCGCGGATTGTTGTCGGCCACGATGTACGGCTTGTCCTCGAACGGGATCTGGACGCCCGGCTCCGTCTTGTGGGAGATCACGGGGACGTCGTGGGTCTCCCAGGTCTTGCCGCCGTCGAGCGAGCGCCGGACGAAGATGCCGTTCCCGGTGGCGTCGTGGCCCCAGTACTGCGACGTGCCGAGCGAGTCGAACGCGATGTAGCACAGGATCGCGTGGCCCTGGTTGTCGTATGTGATGGATACGTCGCCGGAGACCCTGAACCGCGTCGACTTCGTGCCCTTGGCCCGGGTGAACGTCTTGCCGCCATCGGTGGAGTACGCGACGGACGCCTGGCCCTGGTAGGTCGCGACGACGTGCATCGGGTGGTGCGGGTCCACCGCGATCGAAGGCTCCGTGTTGTGCCGCTTCGGACTGACTTGCACGACCCACCGGCCCGGAGCCGCCGGGATGTGCGGACGCGTCTGCGCGGATGCGGCGAGGGGCGTGAGCGCAGTGATCAGCGCGAAGAGGCAGGCTGGGCAGAGGGCTCGCATTGTCGTGGTGTCTCCCGGGTTCAGGATGTCCGTGTGGTCCGCTCTTCTACCGATGCGAGCCGGTCGAGTGGCCGCCTCCGCCCGGCTCGATCGGCCCGGCCGGATACGAGGGTGGCTCGTCCGCCTCGGATGCGGCCCATGAAGTATCTGGCTCATGGCTCATCGTGAAGGACAGCGTCGTAGCGCTACCCGACGCGCCGTTCCCTGATCCGAGGATCAGCGAGACGGGTACCCAGTTCCTGGCCCACGCCGAGCCGTCGACGGTGAGCCCCTTCACGTACGTCTTCGTGGACGCGCCGGGTGCCGAAAGGACCACGCGACGGCCGCTGTTCAGCCGGATCGTGGCTTTCGGGAACACCGGTGCTCCGAGAACGAGGACGGGCGCCCCGGGCGTCTCGGGATACAGGCCGAGGTAGGACCAGACGAGCCAGGAGCTCATCGCCCCGAGGTCGTCGTTTCCGGGCTCGCCCCCGGGCGTGTCCGAGTACACTTCGTCGAGGAGACGGTGGACGATGGCCTGCGTCTTGTACGGCGCGCCGGCGTAGTCGTAGATCCACGGCATGGTGAGCGCCGGCTCGTTTCCGGCCCAGTAGTACGGCTCGTTGGGTCCCACGTTGAGTCGGGCGAAGAGCGTGTCGAGGCGGCTCACGGCGCTTCGGTTGCCGCCCATCGCCTGGATGAGGCCCCTCAGGTCCTGGGGCACCATCCACGTGTATTGGATGGTGTTGCCCTCCTCGAATCCGCGTTGCCCGTAGCGATGAGGGCGGATCTGGAATCCCGATCCGGACGGGAAGGTCCCGTCTTCGGCCCGCGGCTCGACGTAGCCGGCGAAGCCTCGGAACTTCGCGTTGGGGTCGAAGACGTTCTGCCAATCCTGCGATCGGCCGAGGAACCTCCTGTACGTCGCCGTGTCGCCCACCGTATGGGCCAGCTGCGCGACCGCGAAGTCGGCCACGGCGTATTCCAGCGTCTCGGACGCGTTACCGGGCACGTAGCCCAGGTGCTCGTACGCGCGCAGGTGGGGCCGCTCGATGAACCCGCCGGACCAGTCGGACGGCGCGGGGGTCCGCGTAGCACCGTGGACCATGGCCCTGAGCGCGGTGTCGGGGCTGAAGCCCCTCGCCCCGAAAGCATAGGCCTCGGCGATGACCGGGTCCGCGGCGTCTCCGTTCATGACGCCCGTGTAGTCGTTGTCGTATCCCCACTTGGGGAGCCATCCACCCTGGTGCTCGTCGTTCAGGAGCGACCGCACCATGTCCCCGACCCGGCGCGGTGAGAGCAGCGCGAGCAGCGGGACCTCCGAGCGGTAGATGTCCCAGCCCGAGAAGTTCGCGTACTGGAGCTCCTGGTTGGACGAAAGACGATGCGCTCGGTG
>CAZFIS010000298.1:0-2485 GCA_964519125.1 uncultured Gemmatimonadaceae bacterium
CGAAGCGCCGGAGAAGGCCGTTCGCGTGGTAGCGGAAGTCGGAAGCGAAGCCGGTGACACCGGTCACGTAGCCGCGTTGGTGGGTGGTCTCCACGGTTCGCGCGGGCAACGCGTCGCCGCACCCCGCTGGGTACTCGCACTGCGGGTACGTGACACTCGCCACCTCCCCCAGGTCGTCATACGTCGCCTCGACGAGGAACTGACGCCCGTCGCTTGTCCGCGTCTCTCGAGCCGAGGGCTGCCCGGCCGGCCCGTTGTAGGCGAAGCGCTCCGTGACGACGATCCCTTCCGTGGCCCCGAACTCACCCTGACTGGAGACGGCCTGGTTCCGTCGCTTGGCAGCAACGAGCTGGCCACCACGAAAGTCCGCGCCGTTGCTGGGCCGTGCGTAGAAGAGCTCTTTCAGTGGGGCACCCTCCTGCAGCACCTGGGTCAGCCGGCCCGCCCGGTCGTAACGATAGTCGAGGTCGAAGCTGGTGCTCGGTGTCCCTCCAGCCACCGAGGGCAGACTGCGGGCACCTACGTTACCCAGCGCGTCATAGCCTCCGTAGGTGATCGCCTGATTGCCGCCCGGGCCACCGATCTCGGGGTGCTTCTCGGACAGCAGGAAGCCCCGATTGTCGTAGACGAAGCTGCTGCGTTCCGTCGCCGCTACTTGCGGAGCGTTCACCCGGACGGTCGCCAGCCGCCCACCGATGTCGTAGAGGTACTCGGTACGAATCTCCGTGGCCTCCGGCGGGGTGCCGCCGAAGCCCGACGTCTCGTGGACGCCCACGAGCCGACCCAGGCCGTTGTACTTCCTGTACACGACGTTGTCGAGCGGGCCGAGCGCCGGGTCGTCGTACTGCTGGATCCGCGTCACGCTGCTGACGCCCCCGTAGACGAATCTCGTCGCCTTCGACGCCCCGTCGGGCGGCGTCGTTTTGCCAACCCGTCCGAAGGGGTCGTAGTCGCGATACGTGGTCCACTGAGCTACCTGAGTACTCTTCGGCTGGAACGGAGTCTCACGCCATTTCAGCCCTCCGGGGTAGTGCTCGATGCGCTTCCAGGCTCTCTGCAGATAGGGCATCGCCCTCTCCACCTCGACTATCCGGCCCATCCCGTCGTACCGATAGATCTCTTCGGTTCCACCCGTGACGCTGTCCAGTGTGACGGTTGTCTCCGCCGGCCTGGACGTCAGATCGTAGGTGATGGTGGTGTCGGCGAGCCCGTCGGGACGCGCGCTCGTCAGCCGACCCAGTGCGTCGTAGTCGTAGCGGGTCTCGAGGCCCGAGGCGGCGCGGCTGCGCGAGGCCCGACCCGTCGGGTCGATATCCAGATCGACCAGCGACAGAACCTCGTCTCCCTCCTCGTCCACCCACACCGAGCGCTTGAGGCGGCTCCACTCATACTCGTGATCGGCGCGGTACTCGGGCTCGCTGGGAACGCTGTCACCGCAGGAGACGAAGCCCTCCGGCAACGGGTGGCGGTCACCGCCGAAGAAGAACTGCCGATCGGGGAAGCCCGGAGTACCGATGCCCGCGAGATCCACGAAGCGCTCCGGTTGTCCGACGGCGCCGTTGGTCACCGGCGCCCGCCACAGGTCGAGCTCGTCGTTCGACGAATGGAACGCCAGGTACACGACGCTGTCGCCGTCCGGCGCCCGAGCGGACGTAACCGCAAGCAATGCGTAATTGAGCTCATCTCCTGTACTTCGTCGGGCTCAACCGCCGCAGGGGCGTAACACCGTGAGATACCAGGGAGCGGGATTTTGGCAGCTGGTGCAGCGAAGCCCCAGGATCCAGGTCCCGGTGGCATCGATGCCCGGGAAGGGACTGTTCGAGGTGTCGACCAGGGTCGACAGCGCAACGCTGCTTCCCGAAGGCACAAGGGCTTCCCACTTTCCGGTGGCAACCCCTGGCTCGTCGAGATCGAGGAATATGCCTTCGAGCTCGGTCGGGGTGTGGTCGTAGTGGGCCACGGTGACGTCGTCGATCTTGTTTGTCACGAATTCACGGCCCATGGCGTTGAGCGTGATGTCGGTCCAGTCGATAGCAATCGCATTGCTACCCACCGGGATCTGGGTCGGCTGCAAGCTGTGCAGGTCCGCCTGGTAGGTCAGCTGAGTCGAATTCGAGTCAATGGGCACTTGAGTGTTGGTCGAGTTCGCATCGATAGTAAAGGCCTTGACCATCCGCGTACCCTTGCCGGCCTCGGTCCCGGTCACCACCATCACGGTGTAGGTGTGATTCGCCGGGGGATACAGGGGGGGATCGAGGTAACCGATCATGTCGTTGGGGGCGATGGGCTGCCCGAATACCGTAAGATCATCGGTGGTCGCGCTGGTCATCGCCTGATTCGTGTACAGCATGGTGATGGCCACCATGTCGCTCTGCTCGATGGCGTCGTCGTTGAGCTTCTGCTCGAAGGTCTGCTGATCGATGCTCCACATCAGCAGGGTGACCATGTCCACATCCGTGGTCGGGCTCATGGGGTGCTTGAGAAA
>CAZFIS010000299.1:0-2462 GCA_964519125.1 uncultured Gemmatimonadaceae bacterium
ACGTCGAGCACGGGCGGTCGCTGAACCTGTACACGGTCACCGACAGCGCCCTCCCTGTCCTCGCCGACCGCGCGGCAGCTCGAGTGCTCGCCGCGGCAAACGTCAACCAGCCCGGCCCCCGGTTTGTCGATATCGAAACGGCGAGCCTCCAGGCGTACGAGCACTTCGTCCGTTCGGCGGAGGCGGGCGATGAGGGACGTCTGGCTGACCAGCGCAGGGAGCTCGATCGCGCGATCGCACTCGACTCGGGGTTCGTCACCGCGCTCGCCAACCGCATGTGGATCGCGCAGCAGGACGGGGATGAGGACGTGCTCCGGCGCCTCACGGTGGCGTTTCGGCGGGCGGGCGCGCGCGCGACCCCGTGGGACCGCCTCGTGCTCGACACGTACACCGCGCTCCACAACGCGGAAAACCAGCGAAGCGAGGCGCTGGCGCGCGAGCTGGTAGCCCGCTACCCCCACGATCCACGAGCGTACGAGACCCTTTCGGGCATCCTGCAGGATCACGGGAATTGGGAAGCGTCGGATTCGGTGCTGCGGCAGGAGCTCGCGCTCGACTCATCGGCCGTCACGCCGTCGCGGGGTCCGTGCGCGCCCTGCACCGCGTACCGCGGCCTGGCGTCGAACGCATTCGAGGAGGGCGATCTCGACCAGGCCGAGCGCTTCGGGCGGCGACGAGTGGAGATCCAGCCGGACGCACCCGGCGCGTGGTCGGGGCTCTCCGCCATCCTCGAAGCCGAGGGGCAGTTCGACGAGGCGCTCGTCGCCGCGAAGAGGGCGCGCGTGCTGGCACCCGCAGATCCCGTCTATGCCGACCGAGTCGTGCGTGTGCTGCTCGTCGCGCGCCGCTATGCGGATGCCGACACGGCGATTGCGACGTTGATGCGCCCGGGGTCGGGCGCGGGCGGGAACGCTTACGATCTGCTCGCGCTCCTCCAGCGGGAGCGCGGAGAGCTGCGTGCCTCGGTGAGAACCATCGAGGAGGGCGTCCGCCGGTATCCCAGCATCGCGATTCTGCGTCTGGAAGAGGCAAACAGCCTCGCGCAGCTCGGCGACTACGCCGCGGTCCGCCGACTCGATGAACCCGAGGGCCACGAACCGGAGGACAGTGTCGCGCTGGCCGGCGCGATCACGCCCGTCAGCGGTCTCATCGGTGGACGCGCTCGCCGCTTCTGCTGGGTACACGCGCTCGAGGCGGAGGATCTGGCCGGGACGCGGGATACCCTTTTGCTCGGGATCCTGGCGGATTCGATTCAAGCCGAGGCCGACCGGAGTTACTACGGCCGTGACTGGCGCCTCGCGAATCACGTACGTGGTCTGATTGCCGAGATCGCGGGACGTCCCGCCGACGCCGAGCGCGATTTCGAGGCCGCGCGCTGGGGGAACGACGGGTGGACGGCGACGCTCGTGCACCTCGCCCGGGCGCAGCTCGCACAGGAACGGCCGCAGGATGCGATCGCGACACTCCGGGCCGCGTACACCGCGCCGCTCGATGCGATGGGGCGCTACGTGCCGCGCAGCACGATGGACTTCTGGATGGCCCGGGCGTTCCGAGCGGCCGACATGCAGGACAGCGCCGCCACGTACGAGGGATATGTCCGACGAGCCTGGCGCTTCGCCGATCCCGAGGTGCGGCGTCAGTTGAGCGGAAACGCCACCAGCGCCAGCGGCACCCTTCGTATGCCCCTCCATTCGTGAGCCGCGCCGAGCGAGTCGCGCACGAGCATCTGCGCGGATATCCCTCCGTCCAGGAGCACAGCATCCGTGCACCCCAGGGCGCCCATGAGCGCGGCCATCTCCGGCACGGTGGGGCCGAAGGGAACTTCCCCGAGCGCTCCGCCCAGGGCGTCGAAGCGGGTGAGGGCCACGATCAGACGGCCGTCCGGAAGGCGGCCCAGCGCAAGGCGGGCGTCGCGGTGCCCCACGTCGATACCTCGCCCCGCTCCCCGTAGCGGCCAGGGGACCGTGTCGCTCCGCAGGAGCTCCGGGTAGGACTCGAAGGCCCACGCCACGTGGCGTGGGGGCGTGCGTCGCGCGCCCTCGGCGGAGAGCCAGTGGATGCCACCGGTGGAATCCCCTGCCACCGCCACGGCAAGCGGGCCGTGGCCGCGGGGGAATACCTGACGCCCCTCCACCACCACCCATCCCCAGGGCAGGGCATCGATGAACTGACCCGCGTTGACGGCGAAGACCGCCTTCGGCGGAACCCTGTCCAGCGACCACGCGGGGCTGAGGGGCCGTGAGAAGGCCGTGTCCACCCGGAAGCGCACCCGGGCCGGGTCGATGCGCACGACGACGACGCGCGTCCTCCAGGCCGCGCCGGAGCCGGCAAGGACGGTCTCTCCCCACTGCATGCTCGCCGAGGCATGGTGCCACGCGATTCCCTCCAGAAGGGCCTGTACCGGCGAGGACCACACCTCCGGCGCGTCGGCCGCCGTCCACCAGGTGACCCAGCGCCCGTCG
>CAZFIS010000300.1:0-2462 GCA_964519125.1 uncultured Gemmatimonadaceae bacterium
AGGCGAAATCCAACGAGCGGAAGCATGGCGTTTCGTTCGAGGAGGCGCAGTCGGTCTTCTTCGACGAACAGGCCCTGTTGTCATTTCCCACGAGCATGATCCAGGCGTTCTCACCGGCATGATCCAGGCAAGGGCGTGAGATTCTCACGAGCTTGATCCAGGTAACAGCCGAGATTCTCACGAGCTTGATCCACCCCCCACAGAGCTGAACTCCGCATCTTCGCGTCTTCCTCGAAGCCAGGGAGGCGCAGGAGATGAGCTATCGGGAGGTCGCGATGTGGGAGGTGTTGAACGTGCTCCGGCGTGTGGGGCGGGGCGAGAGCAAGGCGGCCGTGGCCCGGACGACGGGCCACAGCAGGACGACGATACGGCGCTACGTGGCGACGGCCGTGGAACTGGGCTGGCGACCGGGCACGGACGCGCCGACGGAGACGCTGGCGGCGGCCGTGACGGCGCGGCGCTCTCCCGCGCGCGACCGGGGCCCGGGCGAGGTCGAAGCCCTGCTGCTTCCGCACCGGGAGCGGATCAAGACGTGGCTGAAGCCCGAGGAGCCTGAGTCCGGCCGGAAGCGAGGCCTGCGACTCACGAAGGTCCACACGCTGCTGGAGCGTGAGGGCGTGGTGGTCCCCTACAGCTCGCTGCACCGCTTCGCCGTCAACCACTGTGGCTTCGGTGAACGCAAGCGCATGACGGTACGGATGGCCGAGTCCGCACCGGGCGAAGTGGCCGAGGTGGACTTCGGCCGTCTCGGCCTCGTGCCGTATCCCCTGAGCGGCAAGCGCAGGGTGTTGTGGGCACTCGTCGTCGTGCTCGTCTTCAGCCGCCACCAGTTCGTCTTCGTCACGCACGAGCAGACGATCCCCCGCCTCATCGCCGGGCTCGAAGACGCCTGGACCTTCTTTGGGGGCGTCAGCCACCGGCTGGTGGTGGACAACCTGAAGGCAGCCATCACCAAGGCCGATCGCTACGACCCCGTCTTCGCGCGCACCTTCGAGGAGTACGCAGCCTATCGAGGGTTCACGATCGATCCGGCTCCGCCCCGGATGCCAACGGGCAAGCCGTTCGTCGAACGGCAAGTGCCCTACGTACGAGACGCCTTCTTCCGGGGCGAGACCTGGCGCGACCGCGACCACGTCCAGGAGCAGGCCATGCGCTGGTGTCTCCAGACCGCGGGCATGAGGGTCCACGGCACCACCCGCAAGCGGCCCCTGGCCGTCTTCGAGAACGAGGAGCGTGGCACGCTCCTGCCTCTTGCCCGCGAGCGCTACGACCCGCCCACCTGGGCCGAGTGCAGCGTCCATCCCGACCACCACATCCAGTTCGACAAGGCGCTGTACTCCGTGCCGACGCGCTATCTGCGCCACAAGGTCACGGTGCGCGCGGACAGCAAGCTCGTGCGCATCTACGCCAAGGGCGAGCTGATCAAGACGCACGAGAGGAAGTCGCCCGGGGGCCGCTCCACCGACTACGACGACTACCCGAAGGAACTCACCCCCTACACGCTGCGCGACCCCCAACGCATGATCCGCCAGGCCACCGACCTCGGGCCCGAGATCGGCCGCTTCATGCAGAAGTTGCTCTCCGGCGAGCTGCCCTGGACCAAGATCCGTCAGGGCCAGAAGCTCCTGAGGCTCGCCGACCGCTTCGGCACCCACCGCGTGGACGCCGCGTGCCGACGAGCCCTCGCCTTCGAGCTCCTCAACGTCCGGCGCGTCGAGTCCATCGTGCGCCAGAACCTCGAGCAGCTCGACCTGCTCTGCGGACCCGATGACGACGGCCACGACCGTCGGGTCATCCCGATCCAGAGCCGCTTCCTGCGCGCTCCGGACAGCTTCACCCACCACCGTTCCGAAGGAGACTGACCCCATGTACGATGTCCAACCCTCGCTCAAGGCCGTGCTCAAGCGGCTCAAGCTCTCGGGACTCGTCCCCGTCCTGCCCGACCGCGCCGCCTATGCCGCCAAGGCCGGACTCGGGCCCCTCGACTTCCTCGAGCTCACGCTCCAGGACGAGATCGACCGCAGGGAGCACAAGAACCTCTCCAACCGCCTCGACCGCGCCGGCTTCAGCGAGCCCCACACCTTCGAGGACTTCGACTGGGATGCCCCGGTGACCTTCGACCGCGATCGCGTCCGCGACCTCTTCAGCCTCTCCTTCCTCGACAAGCACGAGGACGTGCTCTTCCTCGGCCCCGTCGGCGTCGGTAAGACCTTCCTCGCCTGCGCCCTCGGCCACAGCGCCTGCCGCGCCGGCCACAAGGCGTTGTTCCTGCGCTCAGATCACCTGCTCCGCATGATCCATCAGTCCCGGGCCGACAACTCCACCGAGCGCGTCATCCGATCGCTGCTCGCCCCAGACGTCTTGATCATCGATGACTTCGGGCTCCGGCGCCTCAACCCTCAGCAGTCCAGCGACTTCTACGAGGTCATCATCGAACGCCACCGTCGCGCCTCCACCATCGT
>CAZFIS010000301.1:0-2428 GCA_964519125.1 uncultured Gemmatimonadaceae bacterium
CCGGACCCACCCGGTCAGCGTGAAGTACCGCCGGTAGATGTCGAGGAGGATGTTGGTCCGGTAGCAGGGGATGTCACGCGGGTCCCCCGACGCCAGGAGAACAGGGCACGCGACCGCACAGCGGTTGCACTTCACCGTGGATCTGGAATAGGTGTCGAGGAGCGGTTTGTAGTCGGTGTGCTTCAGCACCTGGGCGAACGCTTCCAGGAAGCGATCCACCAGGTTGTCGTCCGGCCGCTCCAGGATGTGGTAGGGAAAGACGCGGGGGGCCGGCACCGTGGTGCGGTCCTCCTGTGGTACGACAGTGAGAGTCTGCATTCGCTTTGGCCGGGTTGCGGGGTGTTGCCACCCGTTGCACGGCAAGGCGCATACCACGACGCCCGGAGCCCCCCGCGTTCCGAGGGCGTTGCTTCGCGCGCCGGAGCCCCAGCGCACAAGGAACGCGCTCGCCCGCCTGGCTTCTCGCTCTTTCGCGAAGGTCCGACGCACGCTCCCGGGGCGCGCCGTCGCACCCCGGACCGATGTCGCGAGTGTTGCAACGAAAGGTTGCGGCGCGACGCTCGATGCGACGCATTCACGTACACGCGGGTGCCGAATGTCGGACAGCCGCACGCCGGGAATCACCAAATGAAGCCCCAGCGGGGCGGATGCGCCGAAAGTGCGGCGCCCGGGCATGGGAGTTGCTCCCTCTCGCCAGCGACAACGGACCATCGAGGGAGATCATGCGCTTCGGCATTCCACTTCTGGGCCAGAGGGTGGCCCCACGCTGCACCATCGCGGACTCCGTGCTTCTGCTCACCGTGAAGCACCGGAGGATCATGGAGGAGTCCAGCGTGCGTGTCGATGGAAGCACGTGGATGGAGTTGGCGCGCATCCTCGCCGACGAGGGAGTGGACACGTTGGTGTGCGGGGGCATCAGCCGCTCCAACCGGGAGGCCATGCTGTCGCAGGAAGTGGAGGTGATCGACAATGTGGCCGGCACGGCCACGGACGTGGTGGGTGCACTGCGAGAAGGTGAGCTCCACTCAGGGTTCGGACTGAGCGCCACGGACGAGCCTGCCGCCGCGTCGTACCGGCAGAACGGCTCCGACCTCCGTAAGGGCGCCGATGCGGCCCTGACGGGTGGCGCGGATGAGAAGACGGACCGCAAGCCCGGCTCCATCGACTGTCTGGCTTGCGCGGACCGTGTGTGTCTCCAGGCTCGACCGTGCCCGCATCTGCCATTCCGCGGCTCGGCTGCGGACCCTGAGTTCGCGGCGACCCTGGAAGCGGCCTGGGACGTGGCATGCGAGGACGAACGCACACTTTGCCGCCTCGCCGAGCTGGTCTATTTCGGCCTCGAGATGGGCTACAAGAAGTTGGGGGTCGCGTTCTGCGTGGATCTCCTGGAGCCCGCGTCCGTGCTCACGGGGGTGCTGCGCCGGTTCTTCGAGGTCGTGCCCGTCTGCTGCAAGATCGGGGGCGGGGCCGTGGGAGATCCGACCGTGACGGGTCAGCGGCAGGGCCGCTCAGGGCTTCGCAGCCATGCGACGGCCTGCAACCCTTCGGGTCTGGCTGCGGTCCTGAACGCGGCGCACACGGACCTCAACGTGCTCGTCGGTCTGTGCGTCGGGGTGGACGGCGTCCTGTCCCGGAAGAGCGAGGCCCCGGTCACCACCGTCTTCGTGAAGGACAAGTCTCTGGCGAATAACCCCATAGGTGCGGTGTACTCGCACTACCACCTGGAAGGCATCTGAAGTCGACAGCCGACGCAGGGTCGCCGGCCCACCCCGAGGGAGAAGGAGAGGTACCATGGCCATTCCAACGCTGAATGCAGTCGGCTTCTGTGCCCATTACTCCGAGCAGGGCGACTGGGCGTTCGACTACGCCCTCGCACTGTCCCGGATGCACGGGATCCAGCTGAACGTCTTCCACTTTCTGGCCGATCCCTACGATCCCGATTCCGCGCCCCCGGACGGTCTGTCCAGGGAGGCCGTGGCCGAGCTCGTCGTGCAGAAGGAGCGGGAGCTCCGCATGTACTACGACCAGCGGGCGGGGGACTACCTGGACGTAGGGTTCAGGCTGTGCGAGGACACGTCCTGGACGGAGCTGCACCGTTGCCTGATGAAACGGGAGTTCCAGATTCTCGTGCTCGGCTACCCGTCTCCCGACGCCCGCTTCGGCAGGAAGCCCATCGACGAGTTCGCCGAGAGCTTCGTATGCCCGGTCGTCCTTGTCGGGCCCGGCCATTCCCGAGAGTTTCATATCAATGCCACTGCAGCACTCATCAGCGAGAAGCTGGGCCTTCCCGACGGTGCCTGGGAACAGATTGCGCTCGCGGCTCGTTGAGCCCGGCGGGCGCGCGACGATGAGGTGCAGCTAGAGCACGAGGGACGAAAGGCATGAAGGACATCGGTGAGCTGATCTTCCAGAGCATCAGCGACGGGGT
>CAZFIS010000302.1:0-2414 GCA_964519125.1 uncultured Gemmatimonadaceae bacterium
GTTGCCGCTGCGCTCGAACTCCGAGCCGTCGGGGTTGAACATGCGCAGGCGGAAGTAGCCGCCGGAGGCACCGTGCATCAGCAGGACGATGCCGTCGCCCCCGGGCCCCCGCCACCGATCGCACACGTGCGCCACGGCCTCCGGATCGAGCGTCCAGTCCTCGCCCTCCTCGAAGACGAGGTAGTCGTTTCCCAGACCGTGGCCCTTGTAGTAGCGGAGTCCCGCGGTGGGGCGGTGCCCTCCCGACCCTGCGCTCATGCCCTCCAACCCTGCTCCCGGCTCGTGTGCGTTGACGGAGTGTCGCCCCGAAACGGGGAGCGATCAAGGAGTCTTGGCCTCCCGCCGAGCCCGTGCTAGCTTCCTCCATACAATCGAGCCGGGGCAATTTGAGGCATATTGCGGCCCGATCGGCGGGTTCCCCCCTGGGGAGGTCGGCCGATGAACACGCTAAAAAGCCGCAGCCTCGCCGCGCTCGTCGCGACGAGGTTTTTCAGTCAGGGGGGCCGTCGAACGAGCCGGCCCCGTCGGGAGGAGCCATGACGTCGGCACAGAGCCGGAGCCGCGACCGCCGCATCGCGCTGCTCGGCGAGCATCTCGCCCGCAGGATCCTCGTGCTCGACGGCGCGATGGGCACGATGATCCAGGGGTACAGCCTCACCGAGGACGACTTCCGCGGCGAGCGCTTCGCCGACCATCCCCTCGCGCTCCAGGGGGCCAACGACCTCCTCTGCCTCACCCGCCCCGACATCATCCGGGACATCCATGCAGCGTACCTGGCCGCCGGCGCGGACCTGATCGAGACGAACACGTTCAGCGCGAACCGGATCTCGCTCGCCGACTACGGGCTCGAGGGCGTCGTCCGCGAGATGAACCGCGACGCAGCGCGCATCGCGCGCGAAGCGTGCGACGCCGCCGAGGCCGCCGACCCCGAGCGTCCCCGGTGGGTGCTCGGCTCGATCGGGCCGACGAACCGCACGGCCTCGATCTCGCCCGACGTGGGCGATCCGGCCGCCCGCAACGTCACGTTCGACGAGCTGGCCGAGGCGTACGCCGAGCAGGCGCACGGGCTCCTCGACGGGGGCGCCGACGTCCTGCTGGTCGAGACCGTCTTCGACACGCTGAACGCCAAGGCGGCGCTGTTCGCGCTGTCGGGCGTGCTCGCCGAGCGCGGCGACGACGTGCCCGTCATGGTGTCGGGCACGATCACCGACCGGAGCGGGCGCACGCTCTCGGGTCAGACCCCGGAGGCGTTCTACAACTCCGTCCGCCACGGCGTGCAGCCCGGACCCGGCCGGCGCTCGGGCCTCTTCTCCGTGGGCCTCAACTGCGCGCTCGGCGTCGACCAGCTCCGCCCGTTCGTGGAGGAGATCTCGGGCGTGGCCGAGGTGCCGGTGAGCTGTCATCCCAACGCGGGGCTCCCGAACGAGTTCGGCGGCTACGACGACACGCCCGAGCACATGGCGCTCTCGCTGCGCGAGTTCGCCGAGGCCGGCTTCCTGAACATCGTGGGCGGCTGCTGCGGCACGACGCCGGAGCACATCCGCGCGATCGGCGAGGCGGTGGCCGACGTGTCGCCCCGCTCGGTTCCCGAGCTCGATCGGCGCACGCGCCTCTCCGGGCTCGAGCCGCTCACGATCGGGCCCGACTCCCTCTTCGTGAACGTGGGTGAGCGCACGAACGTCACCGGCTCACGCCGCTTCGCGCGCCTCATCAAGGAAGAGGAGTACGAGACCGCGCTCGACGTCGCTCGCGACCAGGTCGCCGGCGGCGCCCAGATCATCGACGTGAACATGGACGAGGGGATGCTCGACTCGCCCGCGGCCATGCGGCGCTTCCTCAACATGGTCGCCGTCGATCCGGAGATCGCGCGGGTGCCGGTCATGGTCGATTCCTCCACGTGGGAGGTGCTGGAGGCAGGGCTCAAGACGCTGCAGGGCAAAGGCGTGGTGAACTCGATCAGCCTCAAGGACGGCGAGGACGCCTTCCGCGAGAAGGCGCGCACGGTGAGGCGTTACGGCGCGGCCGCCATCGTCATGGCGTTCGACGAGAAGGGACAGGCCGATACGGTCGAGCGCCGCGTCGCCGTGTGTGAGCGCGCCTACCGGATCCTGGTCGAAGAGGAGGGCTTCCCGCCCGAGGACATCATCTTCGACGCGAACGTCTTCGCGGTCGCGACCGGCATCGTCGAGCACGAGCGCTACGCGATCTGGTTCATCGAGGCGGTCCGCCGCATCAAGGAGGCGTGCCCGGGCGTGCTCACCAGCGGCGGGGTGAGCAACGTCTCCTTCTCGTTCCGGGGGAGCCCGGAGGTGCGGGAGGCGATGCACGCGGCCTTCCTCTACCACGCCATCGACGCCGGCCTCGACATGGGGATCGTCAACGCCGGTGCGCTCCCGGTCTACGACGAGATCCCC
>CAZFIS010000303.1:0-2348 GCA_964519125.1 uncultured Gemmatimonadaceae bacterium
TTGACGCATGCGCGTCCAGCCCGATATACCTCTCCATGGGCGTTCTCCTCCTCGGTCTGTGGGTTACTCGCTCGCGCTAACGAAAGCGCTCCCACTCCGAGAGGTGAACGCCCTTCCTTCTTCAGGCTGATTAGGTGCTTGCCAGGGCCGGTCGCGGATGCCATGCCCCTATGATGCCTATCCGTACAAGACGTGCGGTGCCGCGTGCGGTGCCGCGTTCGCCTTCCGGCATTGCCCGGATCGGGGCGGCGTGTTATTTGAGGGGAGGCTGCCCGGCCTTCAACCAGGCGAGTGTCGTGCCCCGTCGCATTCTCGTCATCTCGAACCCTCCGCACGGCGCCGTCGATGTGCACGTGTGCGCACCCGTCCTGGGGCTCATCCCCGCCGAGCTCAACCTGAAGGTGCACTACGCGGTCCCCGAGATCTGGCTCGCGGAAGAGGACGCGGAGGAGGCGCTGCGCGCCGCCGAGGTCCTGAGCGAGGCCAATGCTCGCGTCGTGCCTGTCGGCAGCGATGCGCTCGTGGCCGTGCCGGGCCAGAGGCTTATCCGTGAGTTCACGTTCGGGCCGACCGCCCTGAGCGTGACGCTTCGGGAGGGCAGGGTCGAGATCCCGTACGCCCACCCGATGCTCCTCGTGCACTGCGTGCCACAGCCTCCACCGGGCGGCACGGGCGCGCCGCCGATCCAGGTGGATCCCGACGGAACGACCGTCTCCGAGGCATCGGCCTTCCTGGATTTCTATCTCCGCGCCAAGACTGGCCTCGTGCGCCTGGCGCTGTACTCCGAGCTGGTGGACTTCTCGGGACTGGCCGAACGCGAAACGTCGAGCCACGCGCGCAACATGGCGCTCATCCTGGACGACATCCGGGAGCGATTCGTGGGCGTCCACGTCGATGGCCGCCTCGAGAAGATGCAGCTACGCCGCCGCTCCGGAGTCGGCACCCCCGCCCCGCGCGAGAACACCCGGAAGGGCTTCTCGTTCGCGAGCCCCGGCCTGCATGAGCTGCTCCAGGCCGTCGCCCCGTCGCTGCTCGACATCGGCCAGTCGGAGCTGTCGTCGCGCTTGGCGTACCTGACGACGAGGTCGGCTGCCCCCGCTGGCCGGTAGGCCTCCGCCGACCCGACCCACGCGGCCACATCCGGGCGAGAGGGGTCCTCCTGGATCCGGCGATGGGATCTCGCCGGTGTCGGAGCGCGCTATCGGGTAGCCGAAGGCCCCAGATATTCCCTCCGGAACTGCTCGTGCCGGAGCGCCTCGGCCGGGCTCCCGAGGTGGTGCGTGCTGCCCGCGACGGACCAGAGGATCACGTCCGAGATCGAGAGGAGGACGCGCGCGTCGTGACCGCTCGTGACCACGGCCGTCCCCCGCCCGGCCAGACGTCGGAGCACGGCGCCGAACGTCTCCTGGTCGTTCGGCGCCAGGCCGACCAGCGGCTCGTCGGCGATCAGCACGCGCGGGCGGCGCGCCAGCGCGAGGCCGAGCGAGACCCGCACACGCTCGCCGCGCGAGAGCGACGCCACGCGCTGGCCGAAGAGCGCCTCGATCCGCACCTCGCGGATCGCCTCGGCGAGGCTCTCCGCCCCGAACACGGCCGCGAGCGCGGCGAAGTGCTCCTCGACCCGCCGCCTCGGCATCAGGAGCTGCTCCTGGGGCAGGTACATGAGCCCCTCGCGAGCCGCCCGGGCGAGGGATGGCCGCTCCCGCGCGACGTCACCGAAGAAGACGGTCCCGAAGTCCGCCCGGAGATCGCCCGCCGCGATGCGCATCAGCGTCGTCTTGCCCGATCCGTTCCTGCCGAGCAGGCAGGTCACCTCCCCGCTCCGCGCCCACAGTCCGGCCGACTTGAGGACCTCGTGCGACCCGAAGCTCTTGCCGATGCCCTCGGCCCGCAGCGCGTACGCTCCGTCAGACAACGAGAAGCCTCAGCGCGACGTCGAGGAGGATGCACGCGGCCGCGACGAACGCGCCGACGCCGCGGAACCCGATGCCGAGGTTGGCCAGGAACACGAGCTCCCGCTTCCGCCACAGATCGAGCCAGACGACCCCGGCGGCCGCCGCGGCGAGCCAGATGGACGTCGCCGTCGACCCCACGAACGAGCGTGGAAACGGAACGCCCGCCAGCGTCGAGATCAGGCCCATCGCCAGGTGGAGCGTCGCCCACACGACGCCGGTCCGGATCACGATGTCGCGCGGGAACGGGCGGGGAATCATCGCCGAAGAATACGATGCTCTCCGCCGGCGGGCATCCCGCGGAGGTACCGTGGATGCCTCACCCGGTCGCCTCCATCGCCCTGATCCAGACGTCCTCGGGGATGTCCCTCTCGCGCTTCCAGCGCGCTCCCGCCG
>CAZFIS010000304.1:0-2278 GCA_964519125.1 uncultured Gemmatimonadaceae bacterium
TTCGGCCTGCGCGCCTTCCAGCAGCCCACAGGGAACGACTTCGCGACCTGGACGGGGCGGTGAGCACCGCCCGCTGCTAGCCCACTCCGGCCGGCGTCACCACACGCTCGACGAGTCCGAGAGCGCCGTCCACCACGAAGGCCAGGACGGCGGCGGGGATCGCGCCCGAGAGGATGAGCCGTGTGTCGGACAGAGCCAGCCCCGAGACGATCGGGTCGCCCAGGCCCCCGGCACCGATGAAGGCAGCCAGCGTCGCGGTGCCCACGTTGATGACCGCCGCGGTCCGCACGCCCGCCATGAGGATGGGCGCGGCCAGGGGCAGGCGCACACGCCACAGGAGCTGCGTGTCGGTCATGCCGAGTGCTCGAGCCGCCTGGACAGCCACGGGGTCGGCATCGCGCACGCCGGTGTAGGTGTTTCGCACCATCGGGTAGAGGGAATACAGGAAGAGCGCGGTGACGGCCGGTATCACGCCGATGCCCAGGAGCGGGATCATGAACGCAAGCAGCGCGATGCTCGGGATCGTCTGCATCAGCCCCACTGCCCGGATGGTCCCTTCCGCGGCGGGTCGCACACGCTCGAGGCCGAGCCCGAGCGGCACCGCAACGAGTAAGCCCGCTCCCATCGAGAGGGTGACGAGCAGCAGATGACGGAGCGTGAGCGAGAGGGTCGTGCTCCTGCGCGACCAGAGGTAGGCGAGGAAGGAGCCACGGCTCTCGTGCTGTGCAGTCGCGCCTCCTTCGGCACGGGTGCGTACGCCCACGAGGCCCAGGTCTGAGAGCTCGTCGGACGCCACGCGAGCGACGGGCTCGTGGTCGACCGAAACCCGCTTGTTCAGGGCCCTGACCCGAGATACGTCGAGCAGACCCGAGAGCTCGGTGAGCGCGGCCACGGCGTCCGGACGGTCCCGGGCCAGCCGTCGACCGACGAGCGCGGCCGCCTGATACGGTGGAAAGAAGCCGCGGTCGTCCTCGAGCACACGGAGATCGTAGCGGGCCAACTCGCCATCGGTGCTGTAGCCGTCGACGACGTCGACCTTGCCGTCGGCCAGGGCCTGGTACTTCACGGCCTGGAGCAGGGGCCGCACGGTCCGAAAGGCCAGGCCGTACGCCTTGCGCAGCCCCGCGAGCCCATCGGGACGCCCGATGAAGTCGGGGCTGAAGCCCGCCACCAAGCGGCGGCTCACCCGCGCGAGATCGGAGAGCGTGCGGAGCCCGAGCGAGTCTGCGGTCCGCCGCCGCACCGCGATCGCGTAAGTGTTCTGGAAGCCGAGGGGCGGGAGCCAGCGCATGCCCCACCGCTGGCGGAACTCCCGGGAAGCCTTGCGGAACGCGGCGGCCGGGTCAGCCGGCGGCCTTTCATCGAGGATGGCCAGAAGCCCGGTCCCGGTGTACTCGGGGTAGACGTCGATGGCGCCGCTCCGCAGAGCCCCGAAGGCGATCTGCGTCGCGCCGAGACCGGGCTTGCGCACCACGCGGATTCCGTGGGCCTCCAGAAGCTGGGCGAACATCTCGGCCAGCAGGTAACTCTCCGCGAACGGCTTGGAGGCGACGACCACGGCGCCCGTCGTATCCCGGGCGGCGGGCGGCACCTTCCCCGCGGAGGGAGTCGGCGCACGGGGGCCGCCCGCCATCGACCCGACGAGGAAGACGACCGGGAGCGCTGCCGCAGCCCGCGCGCTTCTCACCGCACCCCCGCCTGCTCGAGGAGCTTCCGCACGTACGGCGTCGCGGGAAACGAGGCGAGTTCCTCGGGCGAGCCGACCTGCTCGAGGCGTCCGGCGTGCAGGACGGCCACCCGGTCCGCGAGGAGCGTCGCCTCCCGGAGGTCGTGCGTAACGAGCAGGACCGTGAGGCCCAGATGCTCGATCAGGTCCGAGAAGGACTCCTGCAGCTCGGAGCGGGTGATGGCGTCGAGTGCGCCGAACGGCTCGTCGAGCAGAACGACGCGCGGGCGTGCCGCGAGGGCCCGAGCGAGAGCCACCCGCTGACGCTGTCCGCCGGAGAGCTCACGGGGCCAGCGGCCTCCAAACGCGCCCGGATCGAGACCGACCAACTCGAGGGCAGCTCGCGCCCGCTCGCCGGCGTCCGGCATCGAGCGCAGGCGGGGAACGAGCTCGACGTTGCGCAGGACCGTCCAGTGGGGCAGCAGGCCGCCCTCCTGCTGCGCGTAGCCGATCCGGCGGCGGAGCCGGACCGGGTCGGCATCGGCCACGTCGTCCCCCTCCATCCGCACGGTGCCACCGTCCGGAACCACCATGCGGTTGAAGGTGCGCAGG
>CAZFIS010000305.1:0-2249 GCA_964519125.1 uncultured Gemmatimonadaceae bacterium
CTGGAACGCAAGCGGCAGGCCATGGAGGCGCAGATCGCCGTGCTGCGGGCGGAGTACGAGGTCGAGGAAGCCGAGGCGGCGAGGACCATCGGCCAGGACCAGACGCGTGCAGGGGTGTTGGCCGGTGACCGGGTGCGCATGGCCCACGAACGGCAGTCCGACAAGAAGAACGGCGCAGGAAAGGCCGAGACGAGCCCGAGGGAGTCTGTATGAAATCCGGGTCCGGAGCCGCGTCGACCAAAGCAAAGCGCACAAAGCCCGCGAAGGTGCCCGAGTACGTCCTGCGCTTGTACGTGGCGGGCATGACGCCGCGCTCCACCCGCGCCATCGGCAACATCAAGAGGATCTGCGAGGGGCGGCTGAAAGGGCGCTACGACCTCCAGGTGATCGACCTCTACCAGCACCCGGAGCTTGCCGCGGAAGAGCAGATCGTCGCCCTGCCCACGCTCATCCGAAAGCTCCCGCAGCCCCTGCGACGGATGGTAGGCGACCTCTCCGAGCGCGAGAAGGTGTTGATCGGGCTGGAACTCGGGGACGCGCTATGACGGGAGCCGTGGGGTCATGAAGAAACAACTGTCCCGGCCCGTGCACGGCGCGGAGGTGGAGGCCCTCCGCGCCCGGCTGGCCGCCGCCGAGGAGGACCTGCGCGCCATCCGCTCCGGCAGCGTGGACGCCGTTCTGGTCACCGGTGAGGACGGCGAACAGGTCTTCACGCTGACCGGAGCCGACCGGGTCTATCGTCAACTCGTCGAGACGATGGGCGAGGGTGCGGCGACCCTGTCTCCGGACGGAGTCATCCTCTACTGCAACGACCGCCTGGCCACGATGCTCGGACGGCCCCTCGACCAGGTGATCGGCAGCGTGCTGGAGAGCTGGCTTCCGCCCGGGGACCACCAGTTGCTTGCCGACCTTCTCCTCGGAGCGCACACGGCGACCGTCCGCAGCGAAAGCTCGCTGCTCACCGCCGGGGGCACCGCGATGCCCGTGTATCTGTCGGCTTCCCGCTTGCGGCTCGACGGAGCGGGAACGGTGATCTGCCTCGTGCTGACGGACCTGACGGCGCAGAGACACCATGAGAAGATCGCCGTGGCGGAGCAGTTGGCCCGCTCCATCCTCGAGCAGGCCGCCGAAGCCATCGTGGTATGCGACGTCGAGGGCAGGGTCATCCGCGCCAGTCAGGCCGCTCAACAGTTCTGCGACGGCAACCCGCTGCCGAGGCCCTTCGCGGAAGCGTTCCCCCTACAGACCAACGATGCCCAGCCCTTCGACCTCGCCTCGGTCCTGCGGGGGGAGACGTTGCGCGACGTGGATGTCGCCTTGCGTCAGGATGGAAGGGATCTCGCGCTTCTGGTGAACGCGGGACCCCTCGTCAGGGACCGGGAGATCTTCGGTTGCGTCGCCACCCTGACCGACATCACCGAACGCAAGCGGGCGGAAGACGAACTACGCAAGAAGGAGTTCCTGCTGTCGGAAGCGCAGCGCCTCAGTTCGGTGGGAAGCTGGTACTGGGACCTGGTCGGCCCGATGACGTGGTCGGAGGAGACGTATCGCGTCCACGGCGTCTCGGCGGACACCTTCGAGCCTACCGTCGAAAACCTGGTCGGCCTGATCCATCCCGACGACAGGTCGGCGATGCAGGCCTGGATCGTCGACTGTATCGCGGGCGGACAGCCCCCCGAATTGGAGTTCCGGATCACTCCTCCAGACGGCACCACCCGCCATGTGGTGGTTCGGGGCGAGGTGGCGCCCGACGCCGGGGGCCAGACGGCTCATATGGCCGGCACCGTGCAGGATATCACCGCGCGAAAGCAGGCGGAGCATACCCTCCGCCTGCAGAGCGCCGCCCTCAACGCCGCCGCGACCGCCATGGTCATCACCGACGAGAGCGGCGCCATCGAGTGGAGCAACCCCGCCTTCTCCAACCTGAGCGGCTACAGCGCAGAGGAGAGCCTCGGGATGCGTCCCTGGGAGGCGGCTCAGAGCGATACCGATGCCGGGGCGGTCGCGTCGAACAAGGAGATGTGGGCGGCGATCCTCGCGGGCGATGTCTGGCACGGCGAATTGATGAGTCGGCGCAGGGACGGCACTCCGTACCTACAGGAACGAACCGTCACGCCCGTGAAGCACGACGACGGCGACATCGCCCACTTCATTGCGATCGAGGAAGATCTGACCGATCGACGCCAACTGGAGGGCCAGCTCCAGCAATCCCAGAAGATGGAGACGGTGGGTCAGCTCGCCGGCGGGGT
>CAZFIS010000306.1:0-2238 GCA_964519125.1 uncultured Gemmatimonadaceae bacterium
CAAGACTGCGTTCAAGCCGAAGGCCAAAGCGAGTAAGTGAGTCCGGTGTCGTCCAACTCCGCGACCCTGACGCTGGAGCCACGGCCCCGTCCGCGCGCGCGCCGCAAGGCCGTGCCGGACGGGGTCGTGGCCATGCTCCTGTTCGTGTTCACGGAGTCGATGCTCTTCGCGGGGTTGATCTCGGCGTTCATCGTGGTCCGCTCGGGAGCCGCCGGGCAGATGTGGCCTCCGTACGGCCAACCCCGCCTTCCGTTCGAGCGGACCGCCATCAACACGTCGGCGCTTCTCGTGAGCGGGATCGTGCTCGTTTTCGCGCAGTGGGCGTTTCACAAGCGGCCCGAGCGCGCCCGCATCCCGGTCCTGGTCGCCATTCTGCTCGGCGCCTTCTTCGTGGGCTTCCAGGGCGTTGAATGGGTGGCGCTGATCCGGCAGGGGCTGACGCTGCAATCCAGTTCGTACGGAAGCTTCTTCTACCTGATCGTCGGTGCGCATGCAGTGCACGCCGTGGCCGCGCTGGGTGGCCTCGTGTGGGCGTGGGCACAGCTCCTGCGAAGGCGGCTGACCGCGTCGGCGTTCGCCACCGTTCAGGTGTTCTGGTACTTCGTCGTGATCGTCTGGCCGGTGATCTATCTCAAGGTGTACCTGTCATGAAGCGCCGGTGGATTCCCATCCTCGTGGTCTTCGCGCTGGCGACCCTTCCCAAGGCGGCCTTCGCCTGTTCGGTCTGCTTCGATCCTCGCGACAAGAACCGGGCGGCATTCGTCATCACGACCGTGCTCCTGACCTTCTTTCCCCTCGCCGTGGTGGGCGGGGCCGGTGTGTGGCTACGCAAGCGCTTCCACAGGATCGAGGTCGAGGACGAGCGCGATGCGCTGCCGCGGGTGGACTGAGGCAGAGCTTCCCTGCCCGCTTGGCTGACGTATGGACGACACGTTCTTCTCGGGGACCTTCCTCGTCACCCTGGCGGTGACCGCCGCAGCGTGGCTGACGTCCGTGATCCGGCTCGTGCGGTTGAGCCGGCCGGACCAGGGCCCGTTTCCGAACCCGCTGCGGCGCGTTCTGGGCATCGAGATCGCGTGGACGCTCGTGCCCGCGGCGATCGTGATCGCGCTGACGGTGAAGGTGCTGCTGGCGTCGAGGTGGTGAGGCCGAGCCGTCGCCGCCCGGTGACTTCCGCTACGCCATCCTCCTCCGCTTCCCCTTCATGAAGTCCATCATGATGTACTGCCCGAGCGTCATCGTGCTCGTGAAGTACGCCTTTCCCCGGGCGATCTCCGACACTTTCTGGACGAACTGCACCAGATAGGGGTCCCGCGCCAGCATGAAGGTGTTGATGAGGATGCCCGCCTTTCTGCACGCCGCGACCTCGGTGAACGTGCGTTTGAGCACCACGGGATCGAGGCCGCCGGAGTTCGTGTAGACGCGTCCGTCCGGCAACGTGACGGCGCTCGGCTTCCCGTCCGTGATCATGATGATCTGGCGCATGTCCTTCTTCTGGCCCGTCAGCAGCCTGCGCGCAATCTCGAACCCTTCGGCCGTGTTCGTGTGGAACGGGCCGACCTGGGCCTTGGCGAGCTGCGACAACGGGATCTCCTCGGCTCGATCGCCGAACGTGACGACGCGCAGCGAGTCCCCGGGGAACTGAGTGCGGATGAGGTGGGAGAGCGCGAGCGCCACACGCTTGGCCGGCGTGAAGCGATCTTCTCCGTAGAGGATCATCGAGTGGGAGACGTCCAGCATCAGGACGGTGGCGCACGAGGACCGGTATTCGGCCTGGTGCACCATGAGGTCCCCGTAGTCCAGGTTGATCGGTACCGACAGGCCCTCCCGCTCGATGGCGTTCTTGAGCGTCGCGGGGATGTCGAGGTTCAGCGTATCGCCGAACTCGTAAGGCTTGGAGGCGGCCTCGGCCTCCACGCCGGTGGCCAGTTGCGGGGTGTCGTGCGCCCCGAAGCTCGACTTGCCGATCGCGGACAGGAGCCCCTTGAGCGCCCGGTAACCGAGGAAGTCCATCCCCTTCTGCGTGACGTTGAACTGGACCTGCTGGGCCGCCTCCTTCGCTTCGTCGATCTTGCCCTGCCCCGTGACGTCGTACGTTGCTCCGGGGATCTGCGGCTGGCCGCCTTCGAGCGTGAGGTAGCCCTCCTCCACCATGCGCTGGATGAGCTCGTCGAGGAGCTCGGCGAGCTGACGTCGCACGTCCTCGTCTCCGGCTCCTTCGCCGCGCAGCTCCTCGAT
>CAZFIS010000307.1:0-1037 GCA_964519125.1 uncultured Gemmatimonadaceae bacterium
CAAGAAAACGCCAGAAACGGCGTAACCCCCGACCGCCGGAGGCACCCGCCGGACGACCCCCAGCGAAGCGCGAGCGCGACGTGCCCATCCCATTCCAGATATGACGCGGAATGCGCCTCCACGAAAGCAACCAGGTTCGAGGCCTTGGGTAGAACTAGCTCTGTCGCTCTTTGCCAGAGGGATAGGAGCGCCTCTTGCCTTCGTGATCAACATCCTCGTGGCGCGTCTTCTGGGACCGTCAGGCTACGGCTCGTACCTCTCGCTGCTCTCGGCCGCGCTCCTCGCGGGTGCCGTCGCCCTCTTCGGCGTTCACCAGGTCACGACGCGTGAGCTTACCACCACGCCCGAAGCCCTCCAGCGAGGAATGCTGGAGAGACTGCTTGGCTGGAGCCTCCGGTTCGCCGGACCCGTGACGCTCGCGGCGATGGCGGCCTTGCTGGGATGGCTGATAGCTGGCTACGGGATCGTGCCGTCTGGATGGGGGGAGAGGATGCTCGTCGTCCTTCTCGTGCCGCTATCCGCTGGCGTCCTCCTTGTCGCCGCCATCCTGCTCGGCCTGGGTAGCACGATCGGCAGTCAAGCCTTGAACAACGCGATCAAGAACAGCGCACTGCTCGGTGGCGTCATGCTGCTCACCGTCTACGCTCCGCCGGCTAGTACGGCGCTCGTTCTCCTGTGCCAAGACGTGGCCTACATCTTCAGTATCGTCCTCGGTCTGGCCTGGACCCGACATCTCCTCCGACAGCTACCCGCTGCCGCCGGAGCGTCGCCGATCGCGCCACCTCAATCAGCTGGTGCAGCGCCCGCCGCTGCATGGAAACGCTCTGCTAGCTACTTCTTCGTCAGCTCGGCCGCGATCCTGGCCATGGGGCGCTTGGACGTTGTCCTCGTGAACGGTCTCGCAGGCGCGACGGCTGCCGGCATCTTCGGGGCTCGACGTGACGCCGGATTCGTCCGGAGCGGCGGACGGCTGCTGCTCGTGCAGCTCGTCGTGCGCGTCGTGCTCGTGATTATCGTGTTCGTGCCCGGCCATGGGT
>CAZFIS010000307.1:1047-2233 GCA_964519125.1 uncultured Gemmatimonadaceae bacterium
AGCCACGGTTCGGCAAGGCGCTGGCACACGGTAGGCACGATCGTGTACGAACATTGTGGACAAACGGCACCCTGTTGGCCTTGGCGTTGACGGCACTCCCGTCGGTGGCGGCGTGGTTGGCGGCACCGCAACTCATGGGCCTCATGGGAAGCGGATTCTCAGCCGCGATCTGGCCATTCCGCTGGCTCCTGATAGGAACCCTATTCTGGGGTGTATGTTTCCCGGTGGGGAACGCTTTGTTGACCGTGACTGGCCAGGAGAGGATCCTGGCCCGAACTACCTGGGCTCAGTTGGGGATCACAGTCGCCCTGGTATTCGCCCTCGTCCCACGCTTCGGTGCCCTCGGGGGCGCTGTCGCCTACGCTCTGGGCGTCGCCATCGCTTCGCTCATCCTTGCCATGGCGAGTTGGAGTGCGATGAGGACCGCTGGCGATCGTTCCCAACCACCAGCGGAGTCCTCGATCTGAGGTCGAGTCGCCACGGCGCGGCGACACCTATTGCGGCCACCTCATCTGACCCCAGTTCGGTCAGCACGACCAGCAATCCGGCCACCCTGCATGGTGGGCAGACGAAGCAGGATCGTTTGGAGGGAAGGTGTTGAAGCGCGCGTTCAGTAAGTATCTCGCGGCCGCGAGCGCCGCGGTGACCGGTCTGTATGCGCCGCTGGGTGTCGCCCTGTTCGCGCTGAAGAACCTGGCCGATAGAAAGCTTGCGGCACCGAGGTCTTGGCTACTCGTTGGACTCGCGTTCGCAATCCTGACTTGCATCGGCCCGATCCTCCGGAACGACGTCGGTTCCGTTGCCCACCTCGTCGCTCAGGGGATGTTCGTGGGTCTCGTCGGCATGCTGGCGTTTGCCAACCGGCGGGATATCGCTACAGGCATGTTCGTGTCCCTTGTGGTCATCGCGGCTGCCGTCAGCATCGACCGCGTCGCCGCACGCCACACCTGGGTTGACACGACCCGCGGGACCACCGTCGCTGAGGCCACGAAGCGACTCTTCCGTCCGACTCGCATTGGCCCCGATGCCACCCCCCGCTATCGCAGCTGGGACCTCGCCGACACAAGACATGGTGTCACGCTTCACGTACAGCTGCGCCGTGACGCAGGGTCCCCCGGCTGGGACTGGAACTCCAGCACCCAGGCGCAGAATCTCCATCCGGTCAGCTCGGACCAAGGCACATGGA
>CAZFIS010000308.1:0-2196 GCA_964519125.1 uncultured Gemmatimonadaceae bacterium
TTCCATCTGCGTCACGGCGTGACCTTCTCCGACGGCACCCCGTTCAACGCGCAGACCTACGTCAAGAGCCTCGATCGCCTGTTCAACAAGAGCGACCCCGCGTACATCTACAACACCGGACCGGTGGAGAGCTACATCGACTTCACCTACGGTGCCGTTTCGAGCTACAAGGCGCTGGACGACTACACCGTTCAGTTCACGCTCAAGCACCCGTTCGCACCGTTCCTGACGAGCCTGGCGATGGTCTGGAACGGCGTGGTCAGTCCGACGGCGGCCGTGAAGTACGGCAAGGACTTCCGCAACAACCCCGTCGGCACGGGTCCGTTCATCCTCAAGGAATGGGTCCACAACGATCACATCACGCTCGACGCCAATCCCAACTACTGGGGCGGTAAGCCCAAGGTCGATCGCGTCATCTTCAAGGTGATTCCCGACTCGCAGACGGCGGTCTTGCAGATGAAGCAGGGGCAGGTCCAGATCCTGGCCGACGTCTCCAGCCAGGTGATCCCGGCGATCAAGGCCGATTCCCACCTGAAGCTCGTGACGCAACCCGGTCTGACCGTCAACGGTATCGCGTTGCCTACCGACACCAAGCCGTTCGACGATCCCCGCGTACGGCAGGCGCTGAACTACGCCATCGACCGCGCGGCCATCAACAAGTCCCTGTACAACGACCTCGCCGTGCCCATGACGTCGCCGTTGCCCGAGGCGCAGTGGGGCTTCGACAAGAGTCTGCAGCCCTACACCTACGACCCCGCCAAGGCCAAACAGCTCCTCGCCGACGCCGGCTACCCCAACGGCTTCAAGGCCGAGCTGCTGGCATACAACTCGGCGCGCGGCTACAATCCCGCCGGCGCTCAGATGGCGGTGGCCATCCAGAGCTACCTGAAGAAGGTAGGCGTGGACGTGTCGATCCAGCAGATGGAGTTCGGCTCGTTCCTCGCCAAGGTTCGTTCCGGCGACTACCACGGTATGGCCATGACCGGCTGGTCGGGTGACAACGGCGACCCTGACAACTTCCTGTACGAGCTGTTCGACTCGGCGACGATCCCGGTCGGCGACACCTCGCACTACAAGAACGACCAGGTCGACAGCCTGCTCCTGCAGGCCCAGAAGGAGACCGATCACGCCAAGCGCGTGGCGCTCTACGAGCAGGCGCAGCAGCTCATCTGGCAGGGGGCTCCCTGGATCTTCCTCAACAACACCTTGCAGGTGCGGGCCACGACCGACAACGTGACCGGTTTCGTGCTCAACCCCACGCAGATGTTCTTCGGACTGGAGAACGTCGGCCTGCAGTGACCCACGCCGGCGCCTTCCATCGCGCCCTTCGCGTCCCCCATGCCTCGCCGCCGCTGCGGCGAGGCCGTGGGGGACGGTCGCCGAGCCCGTACCGGGCGGATTCTTGATGTTCCAATACACGTCGCGACGCGTCCTCCAATTGCTCCCCGTGATCCTGGGCGTGAGCCTGCTGGTGTTCTTCGCCATGCACGTGCTGCCCGGCGACGTCGCCACACTGCTCCTGGGCGATCGCGCCACCGCCAAGCAGCTCGCCGACCTGCGGCACCAGCTGGGGCTGGACGATCCCATCTGGGTGCAGTACTGGACCTTCCTGATCTCGGGGCTCCAGGGGGACTTCGGTACCTCCCTACGGACCAACAAGCCCGCCATGGACATGGTGCTCGGCGCGTTCCCCGTGACCTTTCAGCTCGCTGTATCGGCTCTCGTCATCGCGCTCGCCGCCGGGATCCCGATGGGGGTCGTCGCAGGCGTGAGGCCGGGTGGCTGGTTCGACAACCTGCTGCTCGCGTTGTCGTTGATCGGGGTGTCGATGCCGATCTTCTGGCTCGGCCTGATGCTGATCCTGGTCTTCGGCGGTCATCTCGGATGGCTTCCGATCGGCGGCGTGCTCGACATCGGGCAGAGCGTCCATCGGATCACCGGCATGCCCATCCTCGACGCCATCCTCGAAGGCAACTGGGCTGCCTTCGGTAGCGCCGCACGCCACCTTGTCCTGCCCGCCGCCACGCTCGCCACCATCCCGCTGGCCCTCATCACGCGCATCACGCGGGCCGAAGTGGTGGGCGCCCTCGCCCACGACTACGTGCGGACGGCGCGGGCGAAGGGGGTCCGCGAGCGTGGGGTGGTCCTGCGACACGCCCTGCGCAACGGCATGATCCCGGTGGTCACCGTGGTCGG
>CAZFIS010000309.1:0-2164 GCA_964519125.1 uncultured Gemmatimonadaceae bacterium
ACCCGGCACCCGCGACTACGCCACCCGAACCCTCACCATCGCTACACCCTTCAGAAGCGCGCTCAGAATCCCACCGGTCCCACGACAGCCGAGGCCACAACACGGCCATGCTCCTTTTCGGGGTACGCACGCTTCCTTCTCTACGAATCGGACGGCGACAATCTCGCCTGGATTCCATCAAGGACACACGAAAGCCCCCGCTCGAACAGGTCGTCGGGAAGGGGATGCTCTGCGTGCGCAACGATCTTCTCCAGCATCGGGAACTCGCCTGTCGCCAGTTGCCGTTGGAGGTACGGCCAGGCGGCACTCTCCCACTCGTCCTGATTGACGCCGGTGTTGAACTCGCTGCTCTCCGTACGGATGGCACCGACCGCATAGGCGTTGACGGTGCTGACCGCGAACATGGCGACATCGATGTCTCCCATGGCGCTCGTCCGCTCAAGCGCCCGGTGGCTGGCCTCTAGAAACCGCAGCGCGTTGGGCCCAAGGTGCGGCCGACCGCCCAGCAGGTCCACGAACCACTTGTGCGCCTGCCAAGCCCGACGCGTGCGGCGAGCCATTTCCCCAAGCACCTCACGCCATTCTCCGCCGAGCGGCCCCATTCTTGCGATCTCTCCGAACACCTCGTCAGTCAGCAGATCGAGCAACTCCTCCTTGGACGCAACGAATCCATAGAGGCGCATGTGCGAGGCCTTCACTGCCGCCGCGACACTCCGTATTGAGACGGCAGCCAAGCCGTTCGCATCCGCTATCGCCATGGCGGCGGCAACGACCTTCCCCCGACTGAGCGGGGCCGGAGCCGGGCGGCTGACAGGCTCTTCCCTCTCCCAGACGATGGGCGCGCTCTTCTGGGGCTTCCGCTGAGAACTCATTGCGCAACTCTGTGAAGGCGATTCACAACTCACAAGAGCATAACGAACTGTACATCGTACGTCCATTTACGCTGTATAGTGCTTATCGGCCGCCGAACACCTCGGGGGCCCGCGCAGCCACCCATCCCCTCCACCAGGGGCCTGGGGAAGGAGACCACGATGACGAAGCAAGACCATACGCACGACACCCTGCCACGTATGGACAGACTCTCTCAGCTCCGAGTCGACGGGGACGGAACCGTGCACGTGCCGGCGATGACGGTCCCGGTCTCGCCGTACCTCAGCCCGGAAGGAAAGGCATGGGTCGCCGAGCACCTGCACCAGAACCAGACGCCTGAGCTGCAGCAACGAGTGGATGGAAACCCAGTCTTCCTGCAGCCATACGTCGAGCGCATGCGCGAGCTGTTCCCCACCACACGGAAGGACACCCGCATCGGCGGCGTGCATGTCCACGACTACGCGCCCGTTGAAGGGATCTCAGAACGCAACCGGAATCGCGTCCTGATCGAACTTCACGCAGGGGCCTTCCACGAGGGCTGGCCGTCGACCGCCGAGCTGCAATCGATGCCCATTGCATGCCTCGCACGCATGAGGGTCATCGCCGTGAACTACAGGAAAGCTCCGGATCACACCTTCCCCGCCGCTAGCGAAGACGTGGCAGCGGTCTACGCGGAGCTATTGAAGACCTACCCGGCACAGAATATCGGCATCTTCGGCTACTCGGCCGGCGGCCAACTGGCGGCCATGGCGGCGGCGTGGTTCCAAACGCACGGCCTGCCACGACCAGGCGCCCTCGGCATCTACTCGGCAGGCGCCACCCCAAATGGGCCCGGCGACAGCACCTACATGGCCGCACCCATCGGCGAAGCCGCGCCACCACCACGCCCGAACGGCAACGACTCCAGACGGAAACCATCCGGGTACCTCGGCAATGCCGACAGAAACGACCCGCTCGTCGCTCCCGTCAGATCAGACGAGGTGCTGTCCCGTTTCCCGCCGACCCAAGTGATCACTGGAACCCGGCACTTTGACCTCAGTTCCGCTGTCTACACCCACACCCGCCTCGTCAAGCTCGGCGTTGAAGCCGACCTGCACGTCTGGGAAGGTCTATTCCACGTCTTCTTCATCAACCCCGACGTCCCGGAGTCACGCGACGCCTACGACGTGATGATCCGCTTCTTCGACAAGCATCTGGAGCGATGACCACCGTCGAACTGCGCTGGACTTCGCGCGACGAGCTCAACTAGAACCCCGCGCGAGCGCGCCGCCAATGAGACGACGCCAGAACCACC
>CAZFIS010000310.1:0-2139 GCA_964519125.1 uncultured Gemmatimonadaceae bacterium
CCTCGGGACTGTAGAGGTTCGCGTAACGCAGCGAGATTCCCGTGATCGGCGAGTCGAGGACCAGCCGTTCCATCCGTCTGATCGCCTCGAGCGTCGCGCGCTGCTGGGGGAGGGGAGCCGGGTCGAAGGCCTCGTCCTCCGTCGCCAGCGCACTGCCCGAGTCGGCGTTCGTCCAGCCGGTGAAGCTCTGAACCATGAACCGGCTCGTGGTGCCGGTTGCCCGTGCGGCCGCGAGCAGGTTCTCCGTGCCTCTCGTGCGCAGCTCGTTGGTCGTGCCGAACCAGCGGTCGAAATGCTTGAAGTCGGGGATGCCCTTGAGAGCCGTCATCTCATTGATGATCGCCTCCGGCCGTGTCTCCGCGACCGTCTTCCGGACGGCGGCAGCATCGAGTCCGTTCATCAGACGCGGCGTTGCGCCCAGCCCGGCGATCTCCCTGAGTCCCTTGTGCTGGGTCGTGGTGCCATACACCTGGTGTCCGCGCTCCAGGAGCATCGGCAGAAGCCTGCGCCCAATGACCCCGGAGGCACCCGCCACCAGAACCTTCATCTCGTGTCACCTCCTGGCGGTGCTTCCTTCACCACCCGAGACGACACGCCCGTCCGCGCTGTGACAGGGGCCGCGCCGTCATGAGCTGGCCGTTCGCACGGCAGGCGAGAGAGATCGACTCGACTGGGACCGTCAGCGCGCCGGCCCCGCGACCTCGAAGGTGAACTGCCACGGGCCCTGGAGCCGGACCTGCGACCCGTCAGGGCGGTCGCCAACGAGCTCGGTGACCGTCAGGGTCCACGTCCCTGCGGCGTCATCCACGCCCACGTAGGTCCCTGCGGTGAGGTCGAGATCGGTCGGTCCGAGCGTGCTCCAGTCGATGCGCACGGCGGTGTTGCCGTGCTGGAACGAGCCCACCACCCCCCACGCGGAGGCGTCCGCCACGGCGGGATCCACGTGGATCGCCGCCGTGAGCGCTGTCGGGCTGAGCCGAAGCGTGCCCACCCGGATGGACGTCCCGTCGACGACTCGGGCCTGATCGAGGTGCACGACGGCCCCGAGCGGAGCGGGGAGCTGGAAGCGGAATGACCACGGGAGGTCACCGTCCGTGCCCGCCGGGGTGAACCCGAGGCGGAGCGTGTAGTCGCCGTCGCGGACACGCAATGCCGATTTCTCGTCCTCGCCGAAGCGGCACTGCTTGAGATCCGCGACCGATCTACATGGCGACGGCTCAGCGTTGGTGCGTTGGTGCGTTGGCGCGCGGCCGTCGTCACGCCCACGGGTATCCTGCGGAGGTCATGTTGCCAGCGGCCCAGGTCACACTTCGCTTGACCGTCCATTCCGCGGTCGCCGTCGACCCCCGGGTCGGTGCGCCCACCCCGCGCCGGTGAGTCGCCGGGGGCCGAGATGAGCGTCGCGCCGCCGATCCGATATGCGCGCGCCGACGACGGCGTCGACATCGCGTACTGGCGGCGTGGCTCCGGGCCCGCGTTCGTCGAGGTGCCGCACGTCGCGATGAGTCACGTCCGCCTGGAGTGGCGCATCGACGCCGTGCGTCGCTGGTATGACGGGATGGCGCGGACTCGGACGGTGGTCAGGTACGACCACCGTGGAAGCGGGCTGTCCGGAGGCTCGCGCACGCGCGACGACTTCGCGATCGAAGCGCTTGCGCAGGACATCGATGCCGTCGCGGACGCGCTTCAGCTCGAGCGGTTCGCGCTGTGCGGGCGCATCACCGGCGGACTGCCGGCGCTCGCGTACGCCGCCGCGCATCCCGAACGCGTCACGCACCTCGTGCTGTGGAACACGTTCGCGCGGGACGCCGAGCACGGTCAGTCGCCGCGCCTGCGTTCGTTGTTCGAGATGGCCGCGACGGACTGGGAGCTGTTCACGGAGTCGATCTCCCAGGCGGCACTCGGCTGGGAGGGCGGCGAGGTGGCGCGCCAGTGGGCGGTGGTGCTGCGGGGCGCAAGCACGCAGGCCACCTTCCTGGCCTACCTCGAGGCACGCCGGTCGTGGGACATCTCGCCGCTGCTCGCGCGGGTCCGGGTGCCGACCCTCGTGCTCTTCGATGAGCAGAACGCCCTCGTGAGCGAAGAGCGGAATCGGGAGATCGCGGCCGCCATCCCCGGCGCACGACTGGCGGCCGTGCG
>CAZFIS010000311.1:0-2106 GCA_964519125.1 uncultured Gemmatimonadaceae bacterium
CCCTCGCCGAGCTCGCGCTCGATGGCGTAGCGGTCGGACAGGGCGGCGGACAGGCGGGAGAGGAGATCAGGCATTGGCGTGAACATGCGGCTCGGCCGAGAGTCGGGCCAGCACCGCGTGATCGCTCCCGCACGCCCGGAACGAGGCCGTCGCGCTCACCTGTTCGCCTCGTCCACGGCGTGCTCCATGTGCGCCACCCAGTGCGGCACGACGCGTACGTAGCGCAGGTGAAACTCATCGGGCATCACGGGATAGACGACCTCGCCGTCGCTCGCGATGGAGTTGGACCAGCCGGGGGTCTCCTCCATGTGCGGATCCGTGAAGCGCAACTCGAGAGGTCCGTAGGGGTGCGCGCCCGGATGGGGGGCGATCGTATACGTGCGCCCGCCAGGGTCGTGGAGGAGAATCGCTCCGTCCGGGAGCCAATACGGCTCGAACGGTTGACCGGTCGCGAGCGTCCAACGCGGGTCCAGCTTCGGCCACCGGGCGAGGTACACTGTGGCCGCCATGTCCGTCCAGACCAGCCAGCGCCGATCGGGCGAGATGCGTGCCATGAGCGTCGGAGTGGAGATCACGGTGTCGACATGGGCCGGGTGCACCGATGCGTCGACCGCCACGATCCCCCCTCTCCCATTTCCCGTGATCGAGAACAGCATGAGCGAAGAATCCACATACTGGACCAGCGCCCCCGGATCGTCCGCGAGCAGGACGCGAGGGCGCGCCGACGAGTTCAATCGCTGGGCCACCACCTCGGAAGAGTCGCCCCACTCGCGTTGGTAGATCAGCTCCCTGCCGCCCGCGCCCCAGAACGGCGTCGAGAGGTAGGGAGCCTCATCCAGCACCTCGTAGCCGCCGGTGTCGAGGTCGTAGAGGCGCAGCCTCTGCTCGCGGATCCCCTCGACCACGCTCGCGAGCTTGCGCCCGCCGGGGCTGATGTTGAAGCGCAGGTGGCGCGCCGGAGCTCCCGGCAGCGTGTCTTCCTTACCGTCCAGCGCACGGCGCACCAGGACCGAGACCTCCATGTTCGCCCCCGGTGCGTAGACCAGCGTACCGTCGCGACCGAGGGCGTAGTATCCCGCCCCCGTGTAGTACGGCCGTGCCACGCCCTCGATCAGCGCCACGGAGCGGCCCACGAGGAGCGAGTCACGGTCCACGAACTTCGTTGCCATGATGGACGCGTCGACCGACGTGTAGACGAGATACTTGCCGCCGACGAGATGAAATTCGGAGCCTCGCAAGGGGCGCCGACCTCCTCCGGCCGTCGTCTGCATGACAGGCCGAAGCGTGAACGGCGTCTCGTCGACGTTTCCGACCTCCGCGAACTTGTGGTCGCCGCCTCCGCAGATCACTTCGCTCGCCGACAGGGGCTCGGGCATCGGACAGTATCCCACGTAGAGGTCCCGGACGGGGCCGGTCTGAGGATTGACCCAGCGCAGGGAGCTGTTGTCGCGACGCGCGTAGAAGATCGTCCCGTCCCCGAGCCAACCGCCTCCCCAGGGGTCACGGTCGTTCGACACCTTGGTCACCGGACCGCCGTCGATGGGCGCGACCTCCATCCCTCCGCCCGGCACGCTCACGAACGCAACGCGCGTTCCGTCCGGCGAGATCATCGGCTGAAACCCGGCGCCCACCGTGCCCGGGATGGGTCGCGCCGATGAATCTTCGAGGCTCCGGTACCAGAGCTGCCGCGTCCCGTCCTCGTTCCTGGCGATGTAGACCATGAAGGAGCCATTGGACGAGATCGCGAAAGTCGGGACGGGAGAGTGGCCGAGACCCATCGGCGCCGTTACGGGGAGTCCGACAGCGAAGCTCTTCCTCCCGCCGGGGAACGAGCGGCCGACTGCGAGGCCGAGCAGGAGAGCGACGGCCCCCACGACGGCGAGGCGGAGCCATCCTCCCGCGACCGGCCAGCGCCCACGACCCGCCGCGGGCGCCGCCGCGGCCGCGGCCCCGGCCTTCCCCGCCGTGAAGTGCGGATCAGCCAGCGCGTCGGCGAACGCCTTGGCCGTCTCGAAGCGGTCGGCGGGGAGCTTCTCGAGCGCTTTCGAGAGCGCCGCCGCCACGTTCGGCGGCACCGACTTCCGCACCTCGGCCACCGGCCGCGCC
>CAZFIS010000312.1:0-2083 GCA_964519125.1 uncultured Gemmatimonadaceae bacterium
CCCGACGGCACCCCCCGCAAGCTCCTCGACGTGTCCCGCCTCGCAACGCTCGGCTGGACCGCCAAGATCGGACTGCGTGAAGGGATCGAACGGACCTACCAGGCCTACCTTGCTGCCATTGACTGATAGCCCCCCTTCCAGCCCACAACCATGAGGGTTCCCATTCCGACACGTGCGTAAGGCTTCATAATGGGCAACCGAGAGGACCGGGTGGCGGTGGCACTTCTTGCAAGACGTGGTGTAGCGTTCCTCCTGGGATTCGGCTTCTCGCTGTTGCCGAATCTCGCGCCCTTCGTTGCCATTCTCGCCGCCTTCTCTCAGGAGTGGCGGCTTCGTCGCGGTGACGTCTATTGGGTCGGTGGCGCGATCCTACTGGCACTTCCCTTCGCATTAGGAGGATCATGGAAGGCCGCAGCAGGCACGACGGCCGAACTCCTGGCCGCCTGGCTTCTCTACCGTTCGTTCGCAACGCTTCCCAAAGCCTTGGCTGAGCGATTCGATCCCCGGCTGGTAGGTGTGGGAATGCTGACCGGGTTGGCCACCGTGATCGGTATGGGGGCGTCCCACGTCGCTGGCATTCAGCCCCTCGCGCACGTCTTCCAGGCCGTCACGTGGCAGAGCCCGCCCAACCTCTACGCGCACAGCGTTCTGACCCTCGGATTGCTCATCGCCGTGCTCGTGGCGCGTGGCCCCTTTCGGATGGCCGCCCTCGCGCTCTCGGCAGCGGGCATCCTGTTCGCCGGCAGTCGCGATGGCGCCATCGCCTGGACGGTCGCGTCGTTCCTTCTACTCGTATCGACGCCCGCTCGACGAGTCACGGTGCGAGTTCTGGAGTTTGCGCTGCTCGCGGGCATTATCGCCCTGGCCGCGGGGCTCACCTCGACGTTTGGCTTCGCTCGGCTCGGTTTCATCCTCGACGTCGCGGGCACGAGCCCGACCGTGAACCTCCTCCACGGCACCGAGTTCCCACACGGCGACTGGTGGTTCGATCAGGGCGTCAGAGTGTCATCAGGGATCGCAACGCTGTCTGGCCGGAGACTCACGAGCTATCGGGTGACCAAGTTGAAACCCGAACCATGGCGTCGGCTGCAACAAGGCGTCGAGCTTGCTCCCGGAGAGAGCTACACCTTGAGCGCCTGGCTGCGTGCGCCAAGCACGGCCGTGGTCCCTGGACTCGAAGGCTGGGGAGACGATGCTCGCTCGCAAGAATCGATGGCCATCGTGGGCAGGCTCCACAAGGGCGATTGGACAGTGCAAGCGACTGGCAACGCGAAAGTCCTAGACGCGGGCAGCGCATCTCCACTCGGGGGATGGGCACGTGTCTGGGTATCGTTCCAGTACACGGGCCAGACGCCCCTGTACTGGTGGGTCGGGTTCTCCCCGGACGAGCGCGCCGTCACCGGGACCTCCGCCGAGATGGCGGGCTTGCAGCTGGAGCGGGGGAGCATGCTCTCGTCCTACGCGGCCGGAACAGCCACACAGGGCCTTACCCTCGCCGCAGCGCGACTCCCCTATTGGAGTGCGGCCTGGCGGAGCTTCCTGGAACATCCTCTGCTCGGACGCGCCTCCACCCCGTTCAGCGAGTACTACAGCTCCACAAGGACCGGCGTCGGACAATTCTCCGAGACGCCGAACCACGCTCACGATCTCGTTCTCCAGGTCCTGTACGGACGCGGTTCCGTCGGGCTGATCGGTCTCGTTCTTCTTCTCTACGCACTGGGGCGGTCGGCCATGCGAAGACGCGACATGCTCTTCCTCATTGCTCTCGGTGGCGTCTTGCTGGCGAATGTGTTCGATTACACTCTCTTCTTCGGCGGCGTGCTCTACCCGCTGGCTGCCGTTGCCGGCTGGCGGTCTGCGGCTGAAACGCCCGTCGGGGGGATCGCGGATCAGCGGGCGCGCGTCACGCTCGTCCAGATGACCCTGGCATTCACGGACGTCGTGGCCGCCGGCGTGGCCCTGGGTTTGGCACTGCTGACGAGGGAGGCATTGACAGGGACCTTTGCACTCCGGCCGATCGCCAATCCAATACCCGACGCGATCCTCTACGCTCTCATGCTGTGGCCCGTAATGTCGCTTCGTG
>CAZFIS010000313.1:0-2027 GCA_964519125.1 uncultured Gemmatimonadaceae bacterium
AGAGCCTCTCCCCACGACTCCAACAACGCCGTTTGGGCAATGCCCGATAACGTTCCTAGAGTTGCGACGCCGGCGCGTCGTCAAGGGTGTTCGTCACCCCTGTGCTCACACTCTTCAAAGCACGTGTCCCGCGGTCGCAACGCCCTGCGCCGGTGTTCTCCGGAGCGGCCGAAGGCCGCGCAGGCGCAACTCGTTTGTTAGGCGACGGCGGAATGCTCCTAGCGGAACGACCAACCCTCTACCCGAATCAGATCGACCAAACGGATGGTCGGAACGCCAATGGCGCTGCACACGTCCGGGATATGTGGGCGAGCCAGACTGCCGCTCGGGCCTTCGCCTGTGATGACGGTACAGGAACTGGTTTTCGCCAATGCGATGACGAACGGGTCGGCCGCGGAACGGTTCTTTCGCGTGTCCACGAGCTTTGGGCAGTCCCTCAAGATCTCCGAAACAGCATCCTGAACCGGATCATCGATTGCGACGAAGAGGCCCTCTTGGCCGGCGGCCCATGCGTGTACGTCATCATCGCGCTTTTCGAGTTCTCGCAGCACCTCTTCAGTAGCTCGGAGGTGGCCACTCTGGATCAGCAACTCGATCCGTTGCCAGAGGCCGGGGAATGCATCAGGTGGGTAGTACCTTCGCCAGCCGTCTAAGATAGCGCTGGTGTCTATGCTGTATTTCATCGCACTACGCGAACATCACGTGTCGGCCCATGACACGCTCTTCTATGTTCGGCAGGTGCTTCAGCTTAACCCCGAGGTAGTCCGAAACGTCGCGGGATGTAATCCGCTCCCTATAGTAGGAGTCGAGTACCATCCGTGTGAAAGCGACGCCTGCGTGGCTCACGGCGGTCACATCAGGCGGGGCAAAACCGGACTGAGACTTACGGCGCTCCTCGTACTCTTCGAGAAACTGCTGCCGCATTGTGCGATAGAACGTCGTCGTCGTACGGCGCGCGGCGAGCAGCCGGCGTAGAATCACCTCTCGGGATACCGAGAATTCCCTTGCGAGCCTCCCCAGTTCTTCAGGCGTCCACTCCGGCGAGGAGTCGTGGTTCTGCACGGTGTTAGTGAGCAGCAGAGCGGCAGACGGAACAAGCACCTCCGCGGCCACCGCATTGCAGAACACCTCGATACGGTCGTCCTCTGGGGGCCTCGCGCCCTGATCGGCTAAGTCACAGAGTCCACCTCGACGTAGCAAGAGATGTGTGAACTCATGAAGGAGCGTGAAGACGCGCCCATTCGGTGCGTCTCGCACGTTCAGCACGATCGCGGGAAGCGGGTCATCGGCAATCGAAAAGCCTCGCATCTCCGATACATCCACACCAGACACTTGAAAGACCAAGACTCCGAGGGCTTCGATAGCCTCACGCCAGGCGTTCAGAGCATCGTATGTGCCGGTCCAGCCCCGTTGGGTTTCCAACGGTATGCCGAGCGATCGCCGCACTCGGTCCCCGACATCCGGAGGATGCTCATCGAGAGATGCCCGCACGGCGAACACCTCATGGGCACCCTCCATCCCCTCCATCAAGTCGAGCGCCACCTCGCGCCTCGCCATCGCTGAGCGAAGGGCGAGCCTCAACTCGGTCGACCCCTCTGCCATGGGATCTCCCGGCATCCGCCGGAAGTCGTGCATGGCCTGGAACCGCTTGGGAGGTTCCGCTAGGTAGAACACGGCTAGTGGGCGTTTCGCCGCGTTCGCCAGGAGCCGGAGCTGCCGGAGAGTGGGCGAGAGGGTACCCTCCTCCCATTGGATCACCCTCTCGACCGACGTACCGGTCTTCTTCGCCACAGCGGCGACCGAGAGCCCGGCGTCCTCTCGGGCCCAACGGATGAGGGTGGGTTTTACTCGGGCGCGGATCATGAGGCTACAGGCCAGGGAAGCGGAGTGCCAAGCTGGCACAAAGATACGTGGCGCCTCCGGCCCCGGCCATGTCCCAATTGCCCATCGGACCCGTTCTGCCGCTGTCGCCTAACGTTCCTAAGTTTCAGACGGCCGCGTTGCTTCTAAGCAGCTACATGTAGCTC
>CAZFIS010000314.1:0-2020 GCA_964519125.1 uncultured Gemmatimonadaceae bacterium
ACGGCTACGAGGTCAGGTAGGCTCCGGGGGGCATGGCTACCTGGATCAACGACAAGGCGCGCTGAACCTGGGGGCTTCACGGAAGCTGGACGCAGCTTCAAGGACGACAGCACCGACCCGCCGCTCGGGCTGCACGTCACGATCATCGGTGGGCCGAGCGACATCCAGCACCGCCAGCGTGACCTGCTCCGGGTGCAGCCCGATCTTCGACGCGAGTACGACGCTTTGAAGCGGCGATTCCACGGTGGCGACATGGCTGCGTACCGGGTTGCCAAGGACGCCTTCTTCAAGCGAACCCGCAGTTCATCGCACTCGATGACGCGCATGTGTACTGGGGCAATGGCTTCTCACCCGGAGGAAGCATCGAACGCGTTGCCAAGACGGGTGGCCCGATGGAGACGGTCGCGGCTGTGGACGGCCCTCGGGCCCTCGCTCTGGACTCGACGACCGTGTTCTTCACGGTGTACGGCCTTGGCGCTCCCGTAATGTCCGCGCCCCTCGTGGGAGGGACTGCGACGATTCTCGCCGATGCTCAGCCCAACGGCAGAGGGAGCGCTGTCTACCAAGGCATTGTGTACTGGGGCAACCAGGGTGCGCCTGGCGAAAACGGGAGCATCATGCAAGTGCCGGCCACCGGCGGGACTCCGTCTGTGGTTGCAGCAAACCAGGGAGGACCGGGTGCTGTCGCGGCGGACGCCAGCGGCATCTACTGGGGAGACTTCAAGCAACCGGAACAGGGTTTGATAATGATTCCGCTGACAGGCGGGACCCCTGTCAACCTCGCCCCCGATCCCATCGAGTTCGGGCTCGCGATAGATAGCGCCCGCGTGTACTTCGCCAACGAGAGCGGCGAGATCAAGTCCGTCTCGAAGACGGGAGGTGCGACATGCACGATCGCTTCGGGACAACCGCAGCCCTACATGCTGGCGTTGGACGCCGACTACGTCTACTGGACGAACTACAACCTTGGAGCGGGTGCGAGCGTCTGGAAGGCTTCCAAGGACTGCTGCGAGTACCAGGATGCTGGAACCGACGCTTCGGTTGGCGACGCAAGCATCGATGGCAGCTCGGACGATGCCAGTGTTGATGGTGCGGGTGGTTCGGGATAGCCGCCACCAAGTGACCCCCTCCAATCGTCGGCGAATCGTCGGCACTGACGCGAACGAACCCCAACGACGCTGATCGCCGCCTCGTAACACCCCGGATCAACTCGGTTCATTCGCGACGAGCGCAGCCGATTTAGGTTCCGGTACCGCAAGGTGTGGGGGTTCGAGTCCTCTCTCGTGCACTGGATTCGTTGCCATCCGGTTCGGGCGAGCTGTGCTAGACGGACGGAACTACGGGACCGCCCGAGGCTGCTGTCCGTCCGTGAGGTGACCGTGCTCGACCTTCTCATCCCGCCGCAGATCAAGACGGTGCTCGTCTACCCCAAGCCGATCAGCATGCGGTGGGGAGTGACGAAGCTCCGCTCCTTTTGCGCCCACATGCTTGGCATCGAACCTCGACCCGACACGGCGTTCCTGTTCACCAACAAGAAGCAGGACACGCTCCTGCTCTACGTCGTTTCCGACGACGGCGATCAGACCCTCACGAAGAAGCTCGACCGGGGGGCCTTCCTGCTGCCGACCGCCAAGCCGGAAGGGACCGCCTTCGTCGCCGTGCGCCGCTCGGCGCTCTCCAAGCTATTTCGGTAGGGTCGCCGCTTCCAAACCGTATCGCTTGCCAAGCGTAACTTGTGTGTTACGCTATCAGCAGTGAGACAAAGCGATGCCCAAGAGACGGAAGACCGGATTCGACAAGTTCGTCGATGCGCAGATGAAGGACGCGGGGTTCGCCGCTGAACACCGGAAAGCCAAGCGCGAGATCGACGCCGTGGACAGGATCGTCCGGAGGCTCGACGCGGCACGGCTGGAACTCGGCATGAGCAAGGCCGAGCTTGCAAGGCGCATCTCGGCCAAGCCCGAGATCGTCCGCCGGCTCTTCACGGACGAAGGGGCAAACCCCACGATGGCCACCGTCG
>CAZFIS010000315.1:0-2000 GCA_964519125.1 uncultured Gemmatimonadaceae bacterium
TGAAGGAGATCTACGACCTCTTTCCCAGCGGCCCGGCCAAGGGAGCCTGCAAGGTAGCGGGGCTGCCGAAGCCCACCGGGTGCGTCTGAGGACCCCGACGGAGACGGCCCGGCCATGCTTTACGAGCTGTTGAGGCGACGCAGAGGCGAGATCGTGCACGCCTGGATCGAGGACACGCTCGCATCCTACTCGGAGCGCGCCGCCGAAGCCTGGGCCCGCGAGCGCGATCCGTTCGCCAACCCGGTGGGCCACAGCCTCCGGGTGGGCATGTCCGCCGTGGTGGAGTGGCTGCTGGACGGCACCGATCCCGAATCGATGCGTCGCGGTCTGGACGACATCCTCAGGATCCGGGCCGTCCAGGAGTTCACTCCGGCCCAGGCGGTCGGCTTCGTCGCGAGGCTGAAGGGGATCCTGCGGCGGTCGACCGGCGCTCGGGTGGACGACGACGACGCACGCGCCGAGCTCCTGGAGCTCGAGACGCGTGTGGACGAGGTCGGCCTGCTCGCGTTCGACCTGTACACCCAGCATCGGCAACGCCTGTACGAGGGGCGCGTCCGTGAGCTCAAGCGGACGATCCCGTGGGCGAGTACCCGGGCGGCGCAGGCCACCGTGAAGGGAGGCGGAACGTGACTGCCCTGATCGCGGCCACGGTCGTGGCCGGGCTGTTTCTGGTAGGACTCCTGGGCGCGAGCGTCGGGCTCACGTGGACACTCGGGGTCGTGCTGCCGTACGTGGCGGTCACGCTCTTCGTCGTGGGCCTCGTCTGGCGCGTCCTGAGCTGGGCACGGGTCCCGGTGCCGTTCCGCATCCCCACGACGTGCGGCCAGGAGCGCTCGCTCCCCTGGATCCGGCAGCAGAAGCTGGACAACCCCCACACCCTGCCCCAGGTCCTGGGACGCATGGCGCTCGAGGTCGTCTTCTTCCGGTCCCTGCTCCGCAATACGAAGAGCCACATGACGGCCGACCACAGGCTCGTCTACACCACCGACCTGACACTGTGGGCCGGAGCGATCGCCATGCACTGGTCGCTGGCCGTGATCCTCCTCCGCCACCTGCGCCTCTTCACCGAGCCCGTGCCCGGCTTCGTGGCCTTCCTCGAGAGGATCGACGGGTTCGCCGAGGTCGGGCTGCCGGTGTTCTTCGCCTCGTCGGTCGTGTTCCTCGTGGCACTCACCTATCTGATCCTGCGCCGGCTCGTGAACCCGCGGGTGCGCTACATCTCACTGGTGGGTGACTACTTCGCGCCGCTCCTGCTGCTCGGAATCGGAGCCAGCGGATTCTGGCTGCGCCATGTGTCCAAGGTGGACGTCACGAGCGTGAAGGAGCTGGTCCTCGGACTGGTGCACTTCAGCCCGGTGGTTCCGGCGGGGATCACCCCGCTCTTCTTCGGGCACCTGTTTCTGGTGTGCACGCTGTTGATCTACTTCCCGCTCGGCAAGCTCGTGCACGCGCCGGGCGTGTTCCTGAGCCCCACGCGCAATCTGGCGAACAACAACCGCGCCGTGCGGCATGTGAACCCCTGGGATTATCCGGTCCCGGTCCACACCTACGAAGAGTACGAGGACGAGTTCAGGGACAAGATGATCGGGGCCGGCCTTCCCGTGGAGAAGGAATAGCGACGATGTCGAGCCCTGACGAACCCGGCTACTACGAGCACGAGAAGCTCCTCGACGTCGACGGGCATCCCCCCGACACGCCGTGGACCCGGACCCCGGTCGACATCCGGCCCGGGACCTACATCTACCCCGGCAAGACCAAGAACCTCAAGGTCCTCGACCTTCCGAACGCCCACGAGTGGGCGGTCACCGACGAGGACTGGAAGCTCCCCGAGGGGTGGAAGAAGACCATCCTGGAAGGGATGGCCGACCGCCTGAAGCGCTTCCGCTCGTTCAAGCTCTTCATGGACGTGTGCGTCCGCTGCGGAGCGTGCGCGGACAAGTGCCACTTCTTCATCGGCAGCGGCGACCCGAAGAACATGCCGGTGCTGCGGGCCGAGCTGC
>CAZFIS010000316.1:0-1969 GCA_964519125.1 uncultured Gemmatimonadaceae bacterium
GCCGTAGCCTACGGCTCGACGCCTCGGTTCGTGTGAGCGTGCCGGCCCGCGACCGGGGCGGCGCTCAGTCGGAATCTCCCGCGCGTCGCTTGGCATGACTCCGAATTTTCGGGAGATCGCTTGACCGCATGGGAAGCTGGACATGAGAACTTGATGATACGGACACCGCCGCCGTCGTTGGTGTCGCGCCGCGCCGCGACACTTTGTATCGAGGGGAGCCCCCATGCGCCATCGCCGAACGTTGCTTGGCAGCCTGTTTCTTATCGCCTTCGTGCTGACGTCCTGCTCAGGTGGAGGGCCCGCTGGGGGAAGCACGGGGTACCCCAATGCACCGGCTGACGTTCTGGCGGTCCAGGGCACCGGCACTGTGGTAGTGACCTGGAAAGATACCAGTAGCAACGAGGCGGGGTTCGACGTCTACCGTGCGCCAGCCGGGAACACGCTTCAGAAGATCGGCCATGTGGGTTCCGATGGTACGCGGTTCGAGGACACAGGAGTTGTCGACGGGACCACCTACGACTACGGTGTAGCTTCGGTGGACTCGGGCGGAGACGGAACCGGGCCCGTGGACGCAGCGGCTTCGATCACGTTCCACGCCACCGTTCTGACCTTCTGGCACGCCTTCTCGGGGCAGGCAGTCCAGAACTGGATCCAGGCAAGGGCCGACGCGTGGAACACGAGCCAGTCACGTTTCAAGATCATCCCGAGTTACCACGGGAGCTACGAAGCGACGCTCGACGATGCCATCGCCGCGGGCGATAGCGGTACGCCGCCGAATATCGTCCAGGTTCTGGAAGTCGGAACGCAGCGCGCTCTCGACAGTGGTGACTTTCGAACCGCCTCCGACGTCGCCTCCTTCGACTCGAGCGACTATCTGACGCCAATCTCGCAGTACTACACGGTCGGCGGTGCGCTCCGTTCGATTCCGTTCAACAGTTCCGGCCCGATGCTGGTCGCCAACGCCGACTTGATGACGGCTGCTGGGCTCGACCCTTCGTCCCTTCCGACGACCTTCACGGACGTCCTCAACGCGTGCCAAACGATCGAGGCGTCATCGGCGGTGACGGCAAGTTGCATCGGCTTTCCCATCCACAGCTGGTTCTTCGAAGAGTGGCTGGCCGAGCAAGGCGCGACGTTCGTGAACAACGACAACGGCCGGACTGCACGTGCCACGTCCGCCGATCTGACCGGTACCGCAGCGAACCGCGCGATGGCTTGGCTCAAGGCGTTGCACGATGCAGGCGCGTACAGCTACACCGGCGCCCTCGAGGACTGGGGTGGCGCCCGCACTCAGTTCCTCGATCAGGATGTTGTCTTCACGTTGGACTCGTCTTCGGACGTGACCGCTGTGGTCAGCGGGGCGCAGGTAAGTGGCTTCCGGGCCGTGACTGGGGCGGTGCCCATCCCCGCCGGCGTCACGAGACAGGGAGTCGTGATCGGCGGCGCCAGCCTTTGGATCATGAAGGGGCATCCTCAGGCCGAGGACGAGGCGGCACTCGCCTTCTTGCTGGACTTCACCGGCACCGATCCCATGGTGGCCTGGCACAAGCTGACGGGCTACTTCCCGGTCCGGAAGAGTGCTGTCGACACTCTGAGGAACGAAGGCTGGTTCACTACGCATCCGGCCTATGAAGCGCCGTTCGACGAGCTCCAGCAGACGCAGCCCTCTACGGCAACCGCTGGCGCCCTGGTGGGACCGTTTCTTCCCATCCGAACAATCTTGGAGCAAGCCATGAAAGCGGTAGCGGTCGACGGGACGGACGTGACCACGGCACTAAGTAACGCCAAGTCGAGTGCCGATGCCGCGATCGACAGCTACAACGCCAGCCACTGAGGCGCTCAGGGCGGCCACCGGAAGAGATCAAGCAGCGGCCGCAGCAGTGGGCTACCTGTGCCATGGACCCAGCGCGGAGTCGGGGCAGTCGGCGAGGCTCAGGTGGAGGGGTTCGCGGTCTCCTCGCTCCGGTCC
>CAZFIS010000317.1:0-1921 GCA_964519125.1 uncultured Gemmatimonadaceae bacterium
GCTGGCCCGCGCTTGCTTCCCACACGCGGAGCTGGTCTGCCCGGCTGATTGCTTCAGCGGTACGACCGACTGGCTCGCCCGTTGGCCTGACGTGCTGGCTGGCCTCACCGGCCTGGCATTCTTCCCTGAACCCGACGGCATCGTGGGCATGGGCGTGTGCAAGGAGGTCGAGGACGCCTCCGCGGAGGGCCTGCCGGTCTGGTGCCTCACGCCGGAGCGCCAGGTCCTGCCACTGCAAGAGGTCGAGCTGGAGCCGTTCCTAGTCCGCACGCCGCGCATGTTCGCGCGCATGACCGTCCGTTCGGAAGCGGTCTCGAAGGCCGCGTCATGAGCGGCCGGCGGAAGCGCGCTGCGTTCGTGCCCGCCTCGGGCGAGTTCGCCGGGCAGCGCTTCGAGACCAAGCAGGCGTACCGCAACGCGCTGGCGCAAGCGAAGGGCTTCGCGAACGACTACCACCTGCGACAGGCTCGTCACCACCTTCACCGTGTCGCGTCTCTTGAACAGCTAGGTCCCGAGCAGCGCCGGGCGCGTGATCGGTCGCTGGAGGCTTTGAGGCTCATGCGCACCAAAGGCTTGCCGCTCAGGCGCGCCGCGGAGCGGGTGGGAACGACCCCGAGAACGATGCTCAGGTACGTGGGCGTGGCGCTGCGCAAGCGTGCCGGCGCCTACCACGCTACGCCACACGATCACCTGTTACGGCCGCTAGCCTTCCCGACGGACCGCGGCAACGTGACGGTATGGGTCCGGTCCTCGAAGGACGCGAGCGAGGTCGCCCACTACCAGAACGCGGTGCGCTTGTACGTTCAGACGGGCGACGCGTCCGAGCTGGAAGCGTACCGGGGGCGGAGCGTCACGGATGCAAACGGCAAGCTCTGGCCGTTCCTCACCGACCGGAAGACCGTCAGGCGGCTGGGGAATGCGGGTGTGCTGCAGTTCGAGTCGATCTACCGGGATGCCGCGTGATGGCGGGTCCCAGCGGAGATCGCTACATGCAAACGGAGATCCGGAGGCTCCGGCGGCTCCGAGCCCTGGGTGGCGAGGCGGCGTGCGGTAGTTGCGGGGAGAAGGACCCAGTCGTGCTTCGACGACAGGGTGGCGGGCCCGTCCGCTGCCTGCGCTGCCAGGCGCTGGAGCGCGCCGAGCGCGTGCCTGACACGACCATGACGATCACGGACCTTGTCGCATTCAGGCGCTCCTGCACGGTGTGCGGCTTCGTAGCGCCGAGGGGGCTGGACGACCGTGCTTTGTTCGAGCTGCATCACGTTGGTGGGAGAGCGCACGCGGAGTTCGTCGTGCCGCTATGCCGCAACTGTCACGCGAAAGTGAACGAACTCCAGCGGGCGAACGGTGTGGACCTTCAGACTCTGGACACGCCGGCGGCGCGCGCCGTTCAAGCGGCCGCGTCATGGCTCGCCCAAGTGAACGTCGCTGCCCAGCAAGCACAAGCGCGAGGTCGCGGCTTCTGGAGCGGCCTGCTGGACGTCACACCCAGCCTCATGTCTGGCTTGCCCGCCATCCTGCAAGCTGCCTACATGAACCCCGAAGGAGACGAGTCGTGAACCTCCTGACAGTCGCCGAACGCGCCTACGCCGAGCCCGCCACGAAGAAGCCCGCTGCTGCGCGCCTGAAGGGCCAGCCACCGCGCTGGCCCGAAATGGCGCTCGTGTTCGACACCGAGACCACCACCGATCCCACGCAACGGCTCCTCTTCGGCAGCTACACCCGAGCCAGGCTATTCGGACCAACATACTTGGGTGTCGAGTCAGGCCTGTTCCACGCTGACGACCTACCACAGCGCGATCCCGACGGCTTCGCCATCCTCCAGGCCTATGCCCAGGCGCACCAGCTTCCTTTGCTCACCCAACGGGAGTTCGTGCAGAGCAGGCTGCTCAAGATTGGCTACGAGGCTCGCGGCCTGGTG
>CAZFIS010000318.1:0-1920 GCA_964519125.1 uncultured Gemmatimonadaceae bacterium
ACGCCCTTCGGCGCCGGCGACAGGAAGGGCCAGATGCCGGTGAGGATGCCCATGACGACACCGAGCATGAGAACCGTCACACCGAAGCCACCCATGGATGCACGGATGCTCTCTCCCGTGGCCCATACGGGAACCCGAGGGTACACGCGCTCCATCCAAGGGAACGCGAGGGCGGTAGACAGGAGCACGACGACATACATGAGGCCGGCCAGAAGAATGGCCTTGTACATCAGGCCAGTCGCTCTCTCGGGGGGGAAACCGATTTCTTCCGCGGCCTGGGGAATCGTGTCGAAGCCCATATAGGCCCAGGGTGAGATCGCCAGGACCAGCATGATGGAAGTCCAAGGAGACTTCCCCGGAGCGAACAGCGGCTCCAGGTGGTGCACCGTCGCCGGCAAGCCCCGCAGGGATCCGATCGCGATGAGTGCCACGGACCCGACCATCAGGAGCACCATCCACAGCTGGGTGCCCCCAGCGAAGCGAACCCCCCGGATGTTCAGGATCCCGAAGAGCAGGATCGCAGCACAGCCCAGGGCGACCTCGCCGAGATAGACGTCCCATCCCGCCACGGTGTAGAGGTACCCGACGTGCAGAGCGTTCCCGAGAAAGAAGTCGACCGGGATGGGAAGGGCGGTGGCGTTGAGCGGCACGATGCTCAGATACGTCAGAACCAGAAACCAGCCGCACACGAAGGCGTGATCCCGCCCGAAGCCCTTGTAGGCAAAGGCAAAGGCCCCTCCCGCCACAGGATGGCTGCTCATGAGGAACCCGTAGGCCTTCGCGATGAACAGCATGATCCCCGCCCCGGCGATCATGCCGAGGAACGCCCCCCCTGGGCCCGACCAGGACAGATAGTCCCCCGGGAGGATGAAGCACCCCCACCCGATGATGCTCCCCAGGGCGAGGGCCCAGACGTTTGCGGGCCTCAGAGCCCTCTCGAGCTGAGCCACACGTTCCATTGGCGGGACCTCGCCTTCGGCTTCGTCCTAGGGCGCCGGGACGGCTTTCCAGTTGCCACGTTCGCCCCAGCGACGCATCACGGCCTCGAACCGGTCCGTGGCGTTGCGCCAGTTGGCCACGGCCGCTCGTTCAGCCGCATCCGGATCTCCCGCCTCGATCGCGTCGGCGATCGCGCAGTGCTCCAGGTAGATCTCCGTGGGCAGCTTCCGGATGAGCGCCGTGGCATAGAACGTCCCGTAGCGGTCGACGTGGGGCTTGCAGGCTGCGTGCTCCTTGAGGAGACGAGGCCCCCCACCCGCCTGCACATACGACCGGTGCAACTCCGCATCGATACGCTGGATCTGGTCGTAGTGCGGGTCGTCACCTGTGCCGGCATCCAGATGGGCCCGAGCGAGTGTTCGGACCTTCACCGCGAGCGGCTGGCGTTGCGCCCCAGGCAGCCCCGCCGCTCCACGCGCCGCGATGCCGTCGAGGGCGCCGCAAATGAAGTACCACTCCCGCATCTCGTCGATGGTGAGCGGCCCCACGAAGCACCTGGAGTAGTGCTCACCGATGCTGGAGACAACCACATGCCCTTCGGCCGAGAGACGCTGCAGCGCATTGCGCACTGTCGAGCGCGATGCCCCCATCACCTCCGCCACGTGACGTTCGATGAGGGGGCTCCCCGGTGCTATGGTGCCCCGCACAATGAGATTCCTCAGCTCCAGATAGGCGTGGTGAGCGGCATCCTTGCCTCCCAACCTTGTCTCCTTTATTAGTTCACAAATCGTTAACCAACCTCACAATGGGAGCCGACTCCTCCGAGCGCAAGTCTTATGCATCGTCGGCAGTCGTCGCTCGGTTCGCTCACGTCCGAGGGCGTCGAGAGTCGGTACCCCCGGATGGAATCAGAGGAGAGCAGTGCCGCCCCAGTGCGTGCGAGCGGGATGGCGGGCAGGCCTGCGGTCTTTACATACGGCG
>CAZFIS010000319.1:0-1902 GCA_964519125.1 uncultured Gemmatimonadaceae bacterium
ACAGGTCCCGCCGCGATGGAACATGGGCGAACGAACCTCGACGGGATGCTGGCGGCCACAGGTGCCGCCTCTACGGAACACGGGAGAACGACCGTCCTTAGATAGGACACTGGCGGGCACAGGTCCCGCAGCGACGGACGCGGGAGGCCCTGGCCTTCACAGTTGGACTTCTCACCTCACCCGGTAGAAGCAATTGACGGTGTGGTCGTTGACCATGCCGACGCTCTGCATGAAGGCGTAGCAGATAGTCGTGCCGACAAAGGTGAAGCCGCGCTTCTTCAGGTCCTTGGAAAGTATGTCCGATTCTTTCGTGCTCGACGGGATGTCTCCCAGCCCTGTTGGTGGATGCTCCCGCACGAGAGGCGCTCCCCCAACGAACGACCAGACGTAGGCTGAAAATCCGCCCTTCTCCTGCTGCACCTCGAGGAATGCCCGGGCGTTCTTCACCGCTCCAGCGACTTTGAGCCGGTTCCGCACGATGCCGGGGTCGGCCAGCAACTCAGCGATCTTTTTGTCACCGTATTCAGCAATGAGCTTCGCATCCCAACCGTCAAATGCTCGTCGAAAGTTCTCCCGCTTCTTGAGAATGGTCGACCAGGAGAGTCCGGCCTGGAAGCCCTCCAGCATCAGTCGCTCGAAGAGTTCATCGTCGTCGAAGCAGGGAACGCCCCACTCCTCGTCGTGGTAGGCGATCATCAACGGATCGCTGCCGACCCACTCACAGCGGTTAATCGTCGTCACGGTAACGTCCTCTTGCCTGATTCGAATGGCCAACTGACGCAGGCTCAGTGCCTGACCGATGATACGGTTTGGGGCTTTTGAACTAAAGAAAGAAGGTCGGCGTGGTCTCAATGTACTGTTCGAACCGTCCGAAGGGCCGATCACTCATCACGTAGGAGAAGAATGGATCAAGGCGGAAGCCACGCCCGAGTAGATAGCTGACGGCGGAACTGTTGATCATCGGGACGACGAGGGTCAAGCTCGATTGACCCTCACCAGCCGCGATCGATTCGGCGTGTGCCAGCACGGCCGGAAAGTCGGCGGGATCGAGCAGCGCAAACGGCCCGGTCCCCTTCCCGACGTAGCCATAGCCCACTACCTGACCATTGCGCCGGTAGAGCAGGCCTGGCCGATCAGCCAGGAGCCAGCGATGATCGACATCGCGTCGGTGTCCGAGCACGTTTTCGTCGATCCGTGCGATCTCTTCCAGCACGTCCGCACTCACCGCGACCCGCTCGAACGCAAGATCGGTCGGAACCGACGTCGCTTCGGGGGGGCCGACGAAGGAATAGTTCGGGAAGCGGATAAAGACACCCGCCTTCATGTACTGAGCAAGTGCCGGCAGATCGGACGTCGCAAGAAGGCAGCGAAGGGAGGCGTCGTCGGCCGGGAAGGCGCGCTTGAGCAGTTCAGTGCCGATGCCGGCCGACTGCGCCTCCGGTAGCACGAAGAGCTCGGTCAGCTCGCGCAGACCGCCGCGCAGGATTGAACGTGCTACGCCGACCATTTCCCCATCCCGCTCTGCCACCCAAAACTGATCGGCGGTGCGTGCCAGATGCTCGTAAAGGGTGAGTTGCGTCTGAAGCTCCCGCTCCAATCCGGCTTCATCGATGGGTGATGCACCATCTTTCCAGCCGCTCCGCTGCACCAGATCGTCGAGGGACCGTTCGGCGACTTCGTTGATAGCGCGCGTGTCGGCGAGCGTTCCCCGCCGGAAGTGGACGCCCGGCTGTTGATTACCCGGGCTCTTTCCCGTCTCTGACATCATCGTCATCTTCAGCGCGCCTTAGGCGACGATCTCGCGACCGGCATCGAGCTGCTGGTACTCGCCGGAGCTGATAATCTCGCGCAGCAGCTGCACTACCTGCCACAGCTCGTGGTAGGAGGTGTAGAGAGCAATCG
>CAZFIS010000320.1:0-1900 GCA_964519125.1 uncultured Gemmatimonadaceae bacterium
TCGGGAAGACCTTGCTCAGCAGGATCATCCGTCCGCCCACGCTCGCTTCCTTCTCGACGAGCAGGACCTTGTAGCCCATGTCGCCGAGCTTCAGCGACGACTCCATGCCACCGATGCCGGCCCCGATCACCAGCGCGTCATATTTCATGCCGCTTCCGCTCCCGCCGCGTTGAGCTTGGCGAGCATCTCCGAGAACTCGCGCATGTGGGCGACGAAGGGCTCGGCACAGACCGAGCAGAGCGCGGCCATCTTCACCCGCTCCGGCTGGTAGCCCTCGGCCTTCATCCGCTCCTGCGCCTCGGCGGCGATCCGCGCCGTACGCGATGCACAATCGGGCAGATAGGCGCACTCGTCTCCGTCGGCGGCGATGAACACGCCGTCGAAGCCTCGGTCGAACGCATGCACGATCCACGCAGGTCTGATTGCGCTGCTGCACGGCAACGTGATCATCGAGACCGTCGCGGGGTAATGCAGATGTCTGCTACCGGCGAGGTCGATGCCGGGATCGGAGATGTTCTGTGTCGAGAACACCAGGATCCGAGGGCCTCCCTCACCGGTGGAGGTTTTCTGGCCCGACATCTCGGTTACTTCGCCTTCTTGACGAACAGCCTCAGGTAGCCGGGCTCCTCGAGCTCGCCCAGGTACTCGTGCCCGATCTTCTTGGACCACGCCGGCAGGTCCTTCTTCGTTCCGGAGTCCGTGGCCTGGACCTCCATGATCCCGCCGACCGGAACACTGCCGATGCCCTTCTTCGCGGCCAGGATCGGCCCGGGGCAGGACGTACCGCGCGCGTCGACCACCTTGTCGATATGAAGTTGGGTCAGATCAACCGTTGCCATCGTCATCGTCGTATCTCCTCAACGGCCACTCGGGCCGGGCGTTGCCTGATGAATCCTGATCTGTGCGCGACACACGGGGAGCGTGAGGCAGGCCCCAGGGCCCACCCGATCGGCTCCGGTCGTGGTCGCCGTCGGCGCTGGAGAGAGTGCACGTCGTATGCCAGGTCGGACGTGACCCCTCCCAGATGTGGTCCGTGCTGGAACTCTAATGGCAGCAACGGGTTACACAGATCGACTCCGACACCACACTTTGGATCATCGACGTGGGGACTGGTGCAGAACGTTCCACGGTGTGACTCTTTGGAACGACGCGTTTCACGGCGCTTCATGGCTGGCGAAGCGCCCACAGAGGTATCGGACCATCAACCCGTTTGATATAGATGTGGCACTTCAGCGCATTCTGAGTGCCGCCGGCACTGGCGAGGAAAGCCTTCTCGCCGGGCTGATCGAATCGACCGACAATGCGGTTTTCATCATCGACGCCGAGCGCCGCATCGTCCTCGTGAGCGACCGCGCGCAGGCGATCACAGGCGTGTCCCGCGAAGAGGCCCTCGGGCGCGACTGCCTGACGCTCTTCAAGTGCCGCAGTTGCCTCGCGGAATGCGGCGTCTTCAAGCACGGGTCCTCGGACGACGTGCCGCTCGTCCTCTACGGTCCGGACGGCGAAGACGTGCCGGTCCGCAAGACGGCGCGGGTCGTGCGCGATGCCCACGGCGAGATGATCGGTGCGGTCGAGGCATTTCGGCCGGCAAGCGACGTCGTGGCGGCCGTGGACGCCGGAGGGGCCGGAGGCGCCGCGTGGGGCGGAGCGTCGCACCTCATCGCCATGCTGGGCAGGGGCGTGGTGATGGTGGACGCCGACTTTGTCGTCCAGCGCGCCTCTGCCGCGCTCGCCGAGCTGGTCGGCCGCGAGCCGGAGGAGATCGTGGGGCGCCCCGCGGCCGATCTCCTCGGCGACGAGTTGTGCGCGCCCGACGGAGCGTTCCGCAAGGCCCTCCAGCGGGGAGATCGACCCGAGGGATGGCGCGCGGTGCTCCAGCACACAGATGGCCGCTGGCTGC
>CAZFIS010000321.1:0-267 GCA_964519125.1 uncultured Gemmatimonadaceae bacterium
GCATCTGCTAGAAGGTCCGAAAGCACTTCTGCTGCGCGTTTCGCATCCCACAGCTTCTCCCGGTAGTTGACGTCGAAGCTAACCAACACGCCACGATCCTTCGCATGCGACACGACGCTCCTCGCGAGATCGATGTGGCGTGACCCCAAGGCGGGCGTAACACCACTTAGGTGAACGATCCGGCTATCCAGAAGCCATTCAAGGTCCACGTCTTCCACGGAAGTCCGGAAGAACGGGGAGTCTCGCCTGTCGTAGAGAACGAGACTA
>CAZFIS010000321.1:277-1879 GCA_964519125.1 uncultured Gemmatimonadaceae bacterium
GGCGGTGCCGCCTCGAAGAAGTACGTGCCCAGTCGGGCTCCTTGCACTGTCCTGACTCCTGATGTGTCGATACCAGCCTCACGAAGCTTGCCTAGCACATACCGGCCCAGCGGTCCGTCGGGTACGGCCCCGGCCCACCCACAAGACCTGCCAAGCTGCGAAAGCGCAGCAACGACGTTGCTCTCCGCGCCCCCCACGTGAACCTTGAAACTCGTGGCGCTCCCTATCCGCTCGCCGACAGGAACGCTAAACCTCAACATGGTCTCGCCAATGGCCGTGACATCGAACCCGGCCGTCCGAGGGCTCGTGGGTGCGTTCATTGGTTCACCGGCGTCCCTGCAAATGCTGCTCTGGCGCGCCGCGCGCGTTCGCGAGTGCCTTCTGGTCCGAGATTGGGATCCACTAGCCACGAACCCAAACCAACGGCCACCGCACCGGCAGCGACGTAGTCGCCGATGTTCAAGTCGTTGACTCCACCAGTAGGAATGAAACCAATATCCTTCATCGGTTCCCGAAGCGATCGCAAGTATCGTGGCCCGCCCAGGTGGGCTGGGAAAAGCTTCAGGATCCTCCATCCCGCTGCGTGTGCCCGCATCACCTCTGACGGCGTCAACACGCCGGGGATCAAAGACAGACCTAATGCTCGCGCCGTATCCGACAGATCTGGCTCCCAGTGTGGAGAAACGAAGAACGACGCTCCAGCAACCTCAGCATCGTGCAGGTCCTTGACCGAAAGGACGGTGCCCGCACCAACCAACGCCTGACCAGAAAACCTGGCGGTCAGCGACTCGATATGCCTTGGCGCACCCTCCGACTCCATCGTGACCTAAGAAGTACAAATCCCTTCTTCAACAAGTGCTTCCGCGTAGGCATGGAAATCCTCCGGGTGAAACCGTCCCCGGAAGATCGCGACAATCCCATGCCCAACAATTCGGTTGAGGGTTGGAGCGATAGGGGGCATGCCTGCATCATCCACGCTCTTCAACTTCGACGACCAACTCCACCTCGACGGGAATATTGAACGGGAGCCTGCTAGTCCCGATTGCGCTTCTCGCGTGCCGTCCAGAATCCCCGAATGCCAAGGCGAGGAGATCCGACGCTCCGTTCATCACAAGAGGCTGGCGGTCAAAGTCTGGGGCGCTTGCCACGAATCCCAGCAGTTTCACGACTCGCGACACTCTCGACAGGTCACCCAGCTCCCGCTTCAGCACAGCGATGCAATTGAGAGCGCACAGGCGAGCCGCCTGATATGCGGCGTCTTCCGACACAGCGTCGCCCACAAGGCCGGTCCACATCGGCTTGCCACCAACGGTCGGCCCTTGACCCGACAGAAAGACCAGGGATCCGCTCCTCACGGCTGGAACGTAGTTGGCCACCGGAGTAGGCACCTCGGGAAGTTCCAGGCCCGCCTCTTGCAGTCGATCTTCAACTGTCACAACCCCTCCGCTGCTCGACAGCCCTCACCGACGCCAATAACCCCGCAGCCAAGCCCCACACTCCCAAACCCGCCGTTGGAGAAAGGCTACAACCTCCGTTCCATTTTGTCCACTATCTAGCACCTTGTGCCATATTGTGGAACAATCAGGCGATGACGTACGGTGC
>CAZFIS010000322.1:0-1869 GCA_964519125.1 uncultured Gemmatimonadaceae bacterium
CTGGACATCGCCTGGTACAACGGGGCCCTGTGGGCTTCGGGAGGTTGGTGGGTCGCCGCCACCCAGAGCGGGTACTCGGGCGTGTTCGAGCTGGACCCGGCCACGGGCAAGCCGACGCACACCATTGCCCTGCCGCACTCGAGCGACCCGAACCACGACGACTTCATTGGATCGATCGCCAGCGACGGCACGGACCTCTACGTCTCCGTGAAGCGCCAGTACTACATCCCCTACACGGATACGACGATGATCGTGAAGCTCGATCCCGGGAGCACCTCGCAGATCTCCACGGCGTCCCCGTTCTTCGTGAGTCCGGCCCCGATGCACCAGATGGACTTCGACGGGGGATTCCTGTGGGTCCTGACCGAGGAAAATCCCGACCGAATCGACAAGGTCGATCCCAACACGGCAAAGACGCTTTCCCAGACCTGCATGAGCGATGGCGGAAACAACATCCTCTACGTCGACGGAGACTTCTGGTCCGCCAGCGGGAGCGAGATGAAGATCCTCAGCCTGAAGTGAGAGGCGGAGTGATTCGCTAGGCCGTCTCCTCCCACGGCCCTTCGCTCACGGCCGACAGCTTCTTCATGGTCGGGATCAGCGCGGCGGCGATGACGGTGCAGACCACGGCTACGATGCCCAGCTTGATGAACAGGTTCGTATAGAGCGGCAGCGTCTGGACGGGATCCGTCACGTCCTTGGGCACGCTCGCGTACGTGGCCACGTAGCTCCCCAGGTACTGCGAGATCCCGGTGGCCAGGAACCAGACGCCCATGATGAACCCGCGCAGCGACGGGCCGACGTAGCGCGCGACCACCGCGAGGCCGAGGCCACTGATGAGAAGCTCCGCCAGCGACTGGAACCCGTACCCGCCGATCATCCACCAGAACGAGACCTTGCCCGCGTGTGCGAAGTGGCCGCTGAATCCGTAGATGAAGAACCCGATGCTCAGAACCGCGAAGCCCATGGCGAACTTCGTGGAGATGTGGAAGTCTCCACCCTTGCCCTTGCCGAGGCGCGTATACAGCCAGGCGAGCCCCGGGCTCAGGATGAAGATCCAGATCGGGTTCAGCGCCTGGACCTGGCCCGCGGGAACCTGGTAACCGAAGAAGTCGAGGTCGACGTTGCGTAGCGAGAAGAGCGTGAGCGACGTCGGCATCTGCTGATAGAAGAGGAAGAAGAGCATCCCGAGGCCAGTCAGGATCAGCACGGCGATGAGCCCTTTGCGCTCCCGCTCACTCCCCTTCCTCATCATGATGCCGAAGATCGCGAGCATGGTGACGAACCCGAGGAAGACGGTCCCCCGCGCGACGGTACGGTCTTGAATGATGAACGTCACGAGCACGATGCCGACGACGATGCCGACGAGGACCATCACGAGGCGCTTCACGTTGAGCGGCTGGAAATCGGGCTCGGACCCCACGTGCTGGAGATAGCGCCTCATCATGAAGTAGTTGAGGAGGCCGACGACGAGCCCGGCCGCGGAGACCGCGAACGCGACGTGCCATCCGAACTTGACCGCGATGAGCGGCGTTGCGATCTGAGAAGCGGTCGCGCCGACGTTGACCGCCATGTAGTACATCGTGAACGCGCTGTCGATCTTCGCGGAGTCACCCTCGTAGAGCTGGGAGATCATGTTGGCGGGGTTCGCCTTGAAGATGCCGCCGCCGACCGCCACGAAGCCCAGCGCCGGAAAGAGAAGCTCGGGATGATTCGGAATCGCGAGCCCGATGTAGCCGAGGACGAGGATCAAGGCACCGAGGACCATCGTGCGGCGGCTTCCGAGGAGCTTGTCGCCGATCCAGCCGCCGATGGCGGGAACGGTGTAGGCGAGCGCCGCGAACGCGCCGAACGTGAGGTTGGCGCGGT
>CAZFIS010000323.1:0-1859 GCA_964519125.1 uncultured Gemmatimonadaceae bacterium
GAGGCACTCGTCGCCGAGGTGAGCGTTCTGGAGGATCACGGCGTTCATTCCGATCACGCACCGATCCCCGATCGTGCAGCTCTCGAACTTCGCGCCGTGGCCGACCGTGACGTCCTCGCCGATCACGGTCGGCGCCCACCCGCCGACGTGAACCACGCAGTTGTCCTGGACGCTGGAGCGGGCCCCCACGACGATCGCGTTGTCGGGATCATCCCCGCGCAGCACGGCGCCGAACCAGATGCTCGCTTCGGGCCCCACCGTCACGTTGCCGATCAGCACGGCGGTGGGCGCGATGAACGCCGTTGGATCGATGTGGGGTCGCACTCCGTCGAAGGGCAGGATCAGAGCCACTCAGCCCCCTCCCTCGGCCTGAGCTTCCGGCTGCCGCTCCGCGGGGACGCGGCTCAGCCTGGCGCGCACCACCTGTGTCTCGGTGGCGTCGACGACGTCGATGCGCACGCCCGCGCGCTCGAACGATTCGCCCACCTGGGGCACATAGCCCAGCTCCTCGAGGATGAACCCGTTGAGGGATCGGTGCTCCAGCAGCGGCAGCGAGACGTTGAATGCGTAGTTGATCTCGCGCAGGTCGACGCTCGCGTCCGCGAGAACCTCGTTCTTGGAGACCCTCAGGAGCGCCTCCTCGTCGACGTCGGTCTCGTCGACGATCTCGCCCACGAGCTCCTCCAGAACATCCTCCAGAGTCACGAGCCCGTCGATCCCTCCGAACTCGTCTGCCACGATACCCATGTGGATGCGGCGGGCCTGGAAGTCCTGAAGGAGACGGGACAAAGAGAGGGAGCCCGGGACGAAGAACGGCTCCCGGGAGATCTCCCGAATCGGGATGTCGCCCGTGCCCTGCACATAGCGCTCGTAGGCTTCCCGGACGTACAGGATGCCCGTGATGTCGTCGACCGACTCCCCGTAGGTGGGGACCCTGCTGTAGGGGACGGAAGGCAACCCGTCGATGATCTCCTTGAGCGTCAGGGAGTCCTTCCACGCGAAGATGTCCACACGGGGGACCATCACGTCCCACGCCGTGAGCTCGTCGAGGCGGAACGCACGCTCCACCAGCAGGTTCTCTTCTGCCTCGAGGATGCCGGCTTCGCGCCCGAGCTCCTGGATCTCGCGGAGCTCCCGCTCCTCGCTGGTCAATTCCGCGCCGTCGTCGGCCATCGCGCCCTCCAGCCGCGCGACCGGGGCCAGGACCACGTGCAGCCACCCGGCCAGGTGGTTCAAGGTGGGGGCGGCGGCCAGGGCGAGACGCACCGGATGCCTGGCCGCGACCGCCCGGGGAAGGATGTCCGCGACGAGCATCACCAGCACCACGCCCACGGTCAGGTCCAGGAGGCCCACGGCGGCACCCCACGCCACGACACCGGCGGCGACCGCCAATCCGAGCGCGAAGAGTTCCAGGACGCCGGCGACGAGCCGGATGCCGACGCGAACGCGCCCGGGCTCGGACCGGAGCAGGACCAGATCGTCCGCGCCCTGAAAGCCCTCCTCCTGGAGGGTGCGGAGCCGGGATGCACTCACCTGGAACGCGGCCGCCTCGACCGCCACCAGGAGTGCGGAGAGCACGAGCAGGGCGGCCGCGAGCACCAGTGCGGTGATGGTCACGCGCAACCGCCTCCTCCGGTACTTCGAGCCTCTACGTCCACCCGTGGCGCTCCTCGAACCGTTCGCGGATCGGATCCAGGGCGAGGTCGAGATCGACGGGAAGCCGCTCTGTGGTAATGGCCAAACCCCCTGTGGCATCGGGACGCCCGACGCCGCTCCAGGCGCCATGTCGGGCTCGGGCAGGGCTTCCGGCGGAACCGTCCGAAGGCGATACCCATGAACATCCTCTTCGGGTCCGGACG
>CAZFIS010000324.1:0-1855 GCA_964519125.1 uncultured Gemmatimonadaceae bacterium
GGAAAGGGTCCAGGTCGGACGTTCTGGCGCGTAACCTTCCCACTAGCCCTTCCGGGCCTTGCCGGTGGCTGGATTCTCCTCTTTGTCCTTATGTTCGGTGATCTGACGGCTTCCCAAATGTTGGCGGGAACCAACAGCACTGTGATTGGATTCCAGATACTCTCGCTCTTTGAGAACGGATCGTCTCCCGAAGTTGCTGCGCTTGCTGTGGGTGTAAGTCTAGTCACAACGGCTGTGGTCCTCATCGGCATCAGGTTCATCCGACCGAATGCTCAGACTGTTCGAGGTTAGTTGCCCAACAAAGCCGGGGCGGGGTCTTTAAAGAACCTATTTCCGCGTAGCTCAAGTCCATCCGTTGGTTTGGCTGGAACGACTCGCACAGTCCGTGTCGGTGCCGTCGATCTGGGATTCCGCTTTAAGGTGGGCTGACGTTGCCCCCAGGTTTTATCCGGCCATGAGTGGAATCCGGGGGTTGATTGCCGCGTGTGCGGCGGGGGTAAAGGTGGCGGCGTAAGTTGCCGGGGTGAGCCAGCCGAGCCGGGAGTGGGGTCGGTTGGTGTTGTAATCGTGACGCCAGGCCTCCAAAGCGTCGCGGGCCTGCGGCATCGAACGGAACAGGGTCTCATTCAAGAGCTCGTCGCGCAGCCTTCCATTGAAGCTTTCGATGAAGGCGTTCTGAACCGGCTTGCCGGGAGCGATGTAGTGCCAGTCGATCTTGGCTTCGTCGGCCCAGGTCAGGATGGCATTTGAGGTCAGTTCGGTGCCGTTGTCGCTGACGATCGTCCGCGGCCTGCCTCGTTCGACAAGAAGGCGATCCAGTTCACGGGCAACCCGCAGCCCCGACAGGGATGTATCGGCCACCAGGGTCAGACACTCTCGCGTACAGTCATCGACCACCGCCAGGATGCGGAAGCGCCGGCCGTCGAGGAACTGGTCGGAGACAAAGTCGAGGCTCCAACGCTGGTTCGGACCTTGCGGTAGAGCGATCGGCGCTCGGGTTCCCATTGCCCGCTTGCGACCACCACGCCGCCTCACCATCAGCCGTTCTTCGCGGTAGAGCCGGAACAGGCGCTTGTGGTTGACGACGTAGCCTTCCCGACGCAGCAGGATGTGCAGGCGTCGGTAGCCGAAGCGCCGTCGCTCATGTGCCAACGCCTTCATCCGTTCCCGCAGGGGACCGTCATCGGGCCGCTTCGAGCGGTAGCGAACCGTCATCCGGCAGGTCCCGATCATCGTGCACGCCCGCCGCTCGCTCACCTTCAGCTTCTCCTGGAGAAGAGCGACCGCTTCGCGCCTGGCGGCGGGCGTCACCATTTTTTTGCCAGCAGTTCCTTCAATCCGACATTGTCGAGCATGGCGTCAGCCAACAGCTTCTTCAGCCGGCCATTCTCGTCCTCAAGGGCCTTCAGCCGCTTGGCGTCGGACACATCCAGGCCGCCGTACTTGGCCTTCCACTTGTAGAAGGTGGCGCTGCTCACGCCATGCTTCCGGCACACCTCGGCTGTCGGCAAGCCCGCTTCCTGCTCTCGCAGGATCCCAACGATCTGTTCTTCCGTGAACCTTGAGCGCTTCATAAGTCCGGTCCTCTCAAAAGGCCGGACTCCATCTCAAACCGGATATCCCTCAGGGGGCAACGTCAGACGCATTGAAGCGCCCTGCGCATCTCCCGCGAGCGTAGTGCGAAACATACGCTCAGGCGCCGTTTCTGTCCGCGCGAAAAGTGTCTTGCAGATCATTTGCGTGGAGCTTCGCTGCGTCGGTCGCGAGTGACGACTCGATGATTCGAACCGCTGATCTTCGGGTTATGAGCCCGCCCCCCCGAACTGCGCTGGACTTGCGGCGCAAAGGAAGCGTG
>CAZFIS010000325.1:0-1849 GCA_964519125.1 uncultured Gemmatimonadaceae bacterium
CCTCCGCCACCGCGGGCTCCACTTCGGCTTCGACCCCGGCGTCCTGCTCCTCCGGCTCCTCCTCGGCCTGGGCCGCCGCCGCCTCGACCTCCTGCTCTTCGTCTTCCTCCTCCTCTTCCTCCTCTTCTTCCTCTTCCTCTTCTTCCTCCTCTTCCCGCTCTTCTTCGTCCTCCTCGTACTCTTCTTCGGCTTCCTCGGCCTCGGCCACCGGGGCCTCGAGCGGCGACTCGGGCTCCTGCTCCTCCTCCGTCTCGGAGATCTCGGACTCCGGCTCGGCCTCCGCCTCGATAGCCACGTCCACCGCACGCCGGCGACGCCGACGACGGGGTCCGGAAGCAGCGTCCTCGAGGGCCGCAGCGACAGCGGCCGCCGGATCCTTGTGGCCGGCCCGACGCTCGCGCTCAACCCGAGCCAGCACCTTCGACACCTGGCCGTCGGTGATGTTCGAGTCCTCGTCCGGGACGGGAATACCCATCTCCCGGAGGAGGGCGATGAGGACCTCCGAATCGACTCTGAGGTCCTGAGCTAGCTCGTTCACCCGCATGCTGTCGCTATTCCTCCACGTCGTCCGGCGTTACCCCGTCGTCGTCGGGCTCCAGCCTCAGCCGGAGCTCCTCGGCGAACGTGGCCATCGTCACGGCAACCGCCGAAACGGGCCCCACCCCCACGGCGGCGCCCAAGGTGGCTCGATCCCCCAGGATGGCCCGGGGGATCGACCGGTTCTCCACAAGTCTTCGTATCTTGTCCAGCTGGACGCGCGAGGCGTCGCCAGCCATCAAAATCAGCCGGGCCTCGCCCTTGCGGACGGCCCGGCGTGCCGCATCCGTCCCCGGCACCACCGCACCTGCCCGTCGGGCCAGGCCCAGAAGCCGGAAGGCCTCAGCCTTCCTCTCCGCCCTCACCGTCCGCCGTCTCCACGGCGTCGTCGGCCTGCGCGTCCTCTGACTCGGCCGTGGAGGGCGGCTCACCCTGGAAATCGAAGAGAGGACCCCCGGCGTTCTCGGCCTTGTCGACCTTGTCGACCTTCTCGGCCTCCTGCGCCGCCGCGTCCCCTTCGACCACCGTGAGCTCGTCGATCAACTGCAGGAGGCGGTCGGCCTCCAGCTCTCCGATCCCCTGAATGGCGAGGAAATCCGCCCGTTCCAGGTCGATGATCTGGAGAAAGGTATCATATCCGGCCGTGGAAAGGGCCGCCAGGGTACTCGCCGCCAGGTCCAGCTCGCCCAGCGGGAAGTCCGCCGTCTCGTAGGTGTCGTCGGGACCTCCGGCGAAGAGGGACAGGTCCGCCCCCTTCTCCAACCACTCACGGGAGCCGTAGAGGTCGATCTGCCATCCGATGAGCTGTGACGCGAGGCGTACGTTCTGGCCGTTGCGCCCGATGGCCAGCGACAGCTGGTCCTCGTCGACGATGGCGGTGATGACCTGACGCGACGGATCGCTCAGCACCTTGGCCACCCGCGCCGGAGCCAGCGCCCGGCGGGCAAACACCTCGGTGTCCGGATGCCAGGGTACGATGTCGATGCGCTCGCCCCCCAGCTCCGAGACCACCGCCTGGACGCGGGAGCCCTTCAGGCCGACGCACGCACCCACCGGGTCGATGGAGTCGTCCCTGCTGTAGACGGCAATCTTGGTACGCCCTCCCACCTCGCGGGCGAGCTCTTTGATCTCGACGATCCCCTGGTAGATCTCGGGGACCTCCAGCTTGAAGAGCGCGGCCACGAAGAGCGGGTCCGCACGGGACAGGATCAGGCGCGGCCCCTTGGGCGTCTCCTCGACCTTCTTGAGCACGGCCCGGATGGGGTCGCCCTGCCGGAACCGCTCCCTCGGGTTCTGGTCCTTCCAGGGGATG
>CAZFIS010000326.1:0-1846 GCA_964519125.1 uncultured Gemmatimonadaceae bacterium
GTGGCCTCGGCTCCTCCCGGCGAGACCGAGCGAAGACGCGGCGTTGCAGGCATGGTCTTCGCATTCAAGATCGCCGGCGCAAAAGCGGACCAAGGTGGCACGCTTGACGAGGTGGCAAGCGTAGTTGAGAAGGCCCTTGGCCAAACGAGAACCATGGGCGTGGCCCTGTCGCCATGCGTCGTACCCGCCGTGGGAAGGTCGACCTTCACGATCGATGACGACGAGATGGAAATCGGCATGGGCATCCACGGAGAGCCCGGAATGAAGCGTGAAGCCCTGAAGACCGCAGATGCGGTCGCGGAGATGATGCTAGACGAAATCCTGAAGGACCTTGGGGCGCAAGAAGGCGACGACCTAGCTGTGCTCGTCAACGGCCTGGGAGCTACGCCCCTGGAAGAGCTCTACATCCTCTACCGCAAGGTACACGCGGAGCTGGAAGACAGGAAGATAACCGTCTACCACGCATACGTTGGCGAATACGCAACCTCAATGGAGATGGCTGGCGCCTCCATCACCGTTTGCAGGCTCGATGAGGAGCTTCGCCAACTGCTCGATCACCCTGCTCACACTCCATTCTTCACTCAGGTCTAGCGATGACTCGATTGACCCTTGAAGACGTCAGGGAAGCGACGCAGAGTGTAGCCGTCGCCCTGTTGGAAGATGTCGACCGCTTCACTGAACTTGACCAGGCCATAGGTGACGGTGACCTAGGTGTGACCGTCACGAAGCTAGCGGCCACACTAAAGAATCAAGCTGAGACCGATTCCTCGACGGAACTCGGGAGGTATTTCGTCTCGGTTGGCATGGCAATCAATCGTGCGGCACCAAGCACAATGGGGACTCTCCTCGCCACCGCGCTCCTAAGGGCCGGAAAGGCGGCATCCGACAAGACCGAGTTATCGGACAACGATCTTGCCGCCATCCTTGATGCCGCAAGCAAAGGCATCCAAGAACGAGGGAAGGCGAACGTCGGGGACAAGACCATTCTGGATGCCCTTGTGCCATCCGCACGTGCATTCTCTGAGGCCATTCGCAACGGACAAAGCCGCGCGAACGCAGCTCATCAAGCGCTAGAGGCTGCGAAATCGGGGCGCGACAGAGTGACGCCACAACGCAGCCGAGTGGGTCGGGCAGGCTGGGTCGGCGAGAGGACCGAGGGCAAAGTAGATCCAGGTTGTGAACTGTGGGTAACTGTACTCACTGCGCTGTTGGGCGAGATGCCGAAAAAGTGAGTCTCTCCCACAGGGATGTAAGATCTGCGCCAACGATGGGGCGCGTCTGTGGACTCCGAAGGATGATTAGTTGCCCTGAACAGTATGTATACACTCGAGCGGCTGAAGTTGGGTCGCTTCGGCAGACAGTCTGCGCCCCGACCCTCGATGTCAACCCAATCGAACCGCATTGACCTTCAGACCGGAGCAGCTCCAGGCTGTCACTCCTGGCGGGACTGTACGGTAGTCGAGGAAGATCGGTGTTCTCCGCGCGTTGCATCACCTCGAGCCCATCCCGGGCGCCCAGCCAATACGGATTGCTCCCCACACTGCACTCGTACATCGTGACTCCAAGCGCGAACAGGTCAGCACGAATGTCAATGCGGTGCTGGAGGTTGTTCATCTGCTCGGGAGGTGCATAGCCCGGCGTGAAGACGCCCATGTTTGCCGACCGGCGCGTAAGGGAGTTCATGTCGAGATGTCGGGCGAGGCCATAATCAAGCAGCCAGAACTCCCCGGTGGAACGCAGGATAATGTTGTCAGGTTTGACGTCGCGATGGACTATTCCCGCTCTTTCACCAAGTACTAGAGTCTGGGCAACCTGTACCCCAAGCGCCACGGCCTTGACCGTTCCC
>CAZFIS010000327.1:0-1822 GCA_964519125.1 uncultured Gemmatimonadaceae bacterium
GCCCACAGGCGGCCGACGGCCGGGTGAAGATCGGTCCCAAGCCTACCTGCCCTGCGCCAACGCAGTGACGGGTTGCCCGTGCCTTGTGGGCCGGGCTCACGACCGCCCCCGGTGGGCGGCTAGCAGGCATGCCCTCCACGGTCTGCTCGACCCGGGTGATCGCCGCCTTCATCGGGCGACGGCGCCTGGGGGAGGGTGCGCCCGGATCGCAGTGCGCGCACGATGGGGAGCAGGTGGGCCTCCACGAAGCCCGGATCGGGTGCGTGCCGGTACTCGAAGGCACGTTCGTGAGTGCCGAGCAGCGAGCGCACGGCCTCGGCGCCGCTGGCATAGACGACGACGTCGCTCCGGGAGAGAAGGCCCGGAAGATGTGGATCCGTCGCCAAGCAGTAGGCGATGGAGGAGACATGGGGGGCGTAACGCGCGATGCCGGCCTCGAGCGCCGGGAGGAAGCCGGGGAGGCGCGCGACGCCGAGGAGCCGCTGTCGAGGGTCGATCTGGGCCAGCGACACCCGCGTAGGTTCGCTCGGTACGAACTGCAGGTAGGTGACGGGCACCGCCTCGCCCAGCAGGGCGCGTATCTCCTTGACCCGGTAGGGGAAGGTCACGATCAGATCGATGCCGTCCTCCGGCGTGAGCGTGTCGACGGTGAGGTCGTCGAAGGTCGCGGCCCGCACCCGTGCGAGGCCGACGAGGCTCCCCTTTAGGGCTTCGGCGTAACCTCGGGTGGCGGCGTCGAACATGCCAACGACGAGGACCGTGACCTCGCGGCCCCATGGCTTGCTGCCGGCGAGGTGATCGCCGAGCCGGCGCAGCAGTTGATCGTCGTCGAGCCCGAGGCGCCGGCCTTCGACGATGACGCGGTCCAGGACAGCCTCCAGATGGCGGTCGCGTGGATCTCCGGCGGGAATCCCGATGGACTCCGTGACGTAGGTGCCGCGCCCGGTCCGAGCGACGAGGAGACCGGCCTTCTGAAGTTCGCGGTAGACCTGCGAGACGGTGACCGGCGACACCCCCAAGCGCTCGGCGAGGCGCCGCACGGTGGGAAGGCGGGTCCCCGGAGCCAGGTCACCGCAGGCGATGGCGTACTCCACCTGACCCCTGAGCTGGACGCCCAGCGCAACGGTGCTCGATCGGTCGATGAAGGGTCGGAACGGCATGGTCGTCCCCTCGTGGCAAGCCAGATGAGTTCGATGAGTGTCTGTTACAGCCGACTGTAACGATTGCAGGCGTCCGGGTCAACCGCGAGACTGGGCCGGACGACGTCGAGGCGATCCACCGTGTTGCCGACGGCATGGACGGTCCGAGGGGTCTGCTGCCGCAGGGTGGACGTTGACGGCCGCTCGCAGTTGTCCTATATTCGTGTAACAATTTTCGTCGTACCAATGAGCGCACGACGGGGAGGGGGACCCATCGTTCGTGGATCTCGGGCCCGCCGCCGGGTTCCTGCCAGCTTCTCACGGCACCGCTCGTATGCATCTGTAACGTGCGCATCCGCACAGAGGAGGCAGCATGAAACGTACGCTCACGCTCGTCCTGGCCCTGCTGGCGCTCCTGGGCACCGCCGCGTTCGCCCAGAAGACGCTCGTCATCGCGATCCAGGCCGACCCCACCGGGTTCGACCCGGAGGCCGTCCTGAACAACACCTCCGGCTTCATCATGTCGGCGGTGTTCGACAGCCTCGTTCGCTACAAGCCCGGCACCGTGGATGTGGCACCCGGCCTGGCGGAGAGCTGGGACATCTCCAGCGACGGGCTCACCTACACGTTCCATCTGCGTCACGGCGTGACCTTCTCCGACGGCACCCCGTTCAACGCGCAGA
>CAZFIS010000328.1:0-1821 GCA_964519125.1 uncultured Gemmatimonadaceae bacterium
GGCCCTCCAGCTCCGCTACCTGCAGACCGTGGTCGAGGTGGCGGCCGAGAACAACTCCACCACGCTCTTCCCGCTCCCCATCGACCTGCTCCGTCCCTTCGTCGATCCGAACACGTCCAAGGAAGCCACCGAGAAGGCCCTGAAGTTCGCGGCCGAGGCCATGGTCGAGTCGCTCCCGCCCGGGGGGGACAAGGAGGCCATCGAGTCTGCGGCGCGTAAGCTGATCGGCATGACGCCGGAGGAGAGCGACACGGTCACTGCCGCGGATCTCGGTGAGGAACAGCGGGAGAAGGCAGGCGAGCCCCGCCAGCCCTGACCGGAGTGGCGGAAGAGCGAGGGCCGGCGACACCGGACCGGCCGGGCGACCGCCGCCTGGGCGAGGACGAGGTGGCGGCCATCCTCCGCCGTGCGTCGCTCGTGGAGGCACGCACGCCGCTGCCCACGCGGCACGATCCGACCGCGGACGAGCTCGCGCGGGCTGCTGGCGAAGTGGGGATCGACCCGGCCCTCGTGCGACGCGCCGCCCGGATCCGGCGGGTGCGCGAGGGAAGCCTGTCCCGGGCGCTCTTCGGGGCCGAGGAGTGCATCCGCGTGACGACGTGGGCGCCGGGACCCGTGCCGACCCTGCGCGAGGCGCTCGTGCGCGCCGCGGAGGACGGGCTGGACGAGGTGGGCGAGGTGGAGATCAGCGACCCCGAGCACTTCGTGTGGAACGGCGGGCACACGCTCGTGCGCGACACCGTGATCGTCGAGCGCGAGGGGACCGGCACGTCCATCGAGGTCCGGTCCGACCGGATGGGGCGCTATCTCCTCTTCTGGGGCGTCGCGTTCGTGGCGCTCGCGACGGCATCGGCGTCGGTCGAAGCCCTCAGAACGCTCGGCGCCTTCGATCCCCTGCTCACGCTCGTCCTGCCCGCCTTTCTCCCGGTGTTGGCGGCGCGGCCATTCTGGCGGCGGGCGCAGCACCGTGCACTCGAGCGCGTGGAGCTTCTCGTCATGGAGCTCGCCCGCCTCGTGGACGAAGAAGACCCCGTCGCCCGATCGGGCGACGGGGTCGAAGAAGAGCCGGAGCCGTGAGCGCCGGGGCTCCCTACCGGTCCGGGCCGTGGCTCGTGTCGGCAGCGGCCCGGCTGGAGTCGTCGGGCTCGGCGAACCGATAGAGCGTCTCGCCTTTCCGGACCATCCCGTAGCGCTCACGCGCCAATCGCTCGAGCGTGGCCGAGTCCGTCCTGAGCGAGTCCGACCACGCCTTCAGGGAGTCGACCTGGTGGCGCAGCTCCCGGAGCTGAGCCTGCTCGTCCCTCGCCTCCGCCCGGGCGTGCCGGAGCGCGAAGACCGAGTATTCCCCGCCGAAGACGGCGTAGTACAGCGCCGCCAGGAAGATCGCGGGAAAGACGAGCTTCTTCAGCTTGGCCAAGGAGCGCCTTCCCCCGTCACGACGACCACAGGTTCCTGCCCGGGTACCTCGCCTTGGCGCCGAGCTGCTCCTCGATGCGCAGAAGCTGGTTGTACTTGGAGACCCGGTCGGTCCTGCTTCCGCTTCCGGTCTTGATCTGTCCCACGCCGGTGGCTACGACCAGGTCGGCGATGAACGTATCCTCCGTCTCACCCGAGCGATGGGAGATGACGGAGCGGAAGCCCGCCTGTGACGCCATACGGATGCAAGCGAGCGTCTCGCTGAGCGTTCCGATCTGATTCAACTTGATGAGGATCGCGTTGGACGACCCCTCGCGGATGCCCCGATCGAGGCGCTCCATGTTCGTCACGTAGATGTCGTCGCCGACGATCTGGATCTTGTCCCCGAGCGCGTCCGTCACGGCC
>CAZFIS010000329.1:0-1778 GCA_964519125.1 uncultured Gemmatimonadaceae bacterium
ACCCTGCCAGGCCTGCGCCACGTGGGGCGCGGGTGGAGGCAAGTAAAGCACAAGGTGGCGCCTTCGAGCAAGTCGCCTGTCGCCGTCAGTCCGTCAGAGGCCGCATCGGACGTCTAGGGAGCACGCCGCACGGATGAGCCCGTCGTGCTTCCCATTCGTTACGGCGATCGGGCCTGGATGGCCCGTGCCCGTTCCAACCACGCCTCGAATCCCTTGGGGTCGGCGCGCATCTCCGGGAAACGCCGTGCGTCCGGCCCGAACACGTCGAGTCCGCGTCGGACCGCCTCCTTGGCTTGCGGGAGGTCGCCTTCGGCCAGGCTCAGGTTCGCCCACTGCAGGTAGTTACGCCACGACTGCAGCGGGTAGCGCGTTGCGATCTCCCTGGCGAGGCTCAGCCGCTCCCCCGTGGATGTGGCGTACAGCTCCTCCAACTGGAGCACCCACAGACTGATCGGATACAGCTTCTCCAACCGCGCGAAGAATGTGGGCCGGTCGCCCTGAGCGATTCGAGGGACCGTCACCAGCACCTTGGACTCGACGCCGCGCCACCGCCACAGAACGCAATCTGCGCCGGTACACGGAGCGAACCACCACGCCGTAAGCGCGGTTCCCGCGACGAAGACGAGGCCGGCAAACCACGGACGCAGCCGCGCAGCCAGTGACCTCCACGTGCCGCCGTTCCGAAGGCGGTCTGCAGCGATGTTCGCGGGTCCCAGACAGGCCCCGACGACCGCGAACGCGATCGTCAGGATGCTCGGATAGTCCGCGGTGACATCGACGCTGAGCGTGAACCAGATGCCCAACAGCGCCAGGGCCCACGGCCATCGAGACGATGTCCATGCACTCCAGAACGACACGGCAAGCAACACCACGAGCACTGCGAGGCCGAGCCAACCGAGGGTTGCCGCGGTCTCAACGAACACGTTGTGCGGACTGCTCGACCACGTCATCGGGAAGCGCTGAAAGGCGTGGATCGTGCCTCGGAAACTCCCGAGGCCAACGCCGAATGGATGTTCGACGGCCATCGTGAGTCCCTGGTCCCAGAAACGCAGTCGTTGGGTGAACCCTCCAGCGGTCGATACAGCCGCTACTTGCGCTTCCGTTGACGCCTTGGCGCCGAGGGCTTCGGCGCCAGGGTGGAAAGGAATCAGCGCGTCAACCGTCACCAGGAGTACAGCCATGGCAACCAAGCCCGCGATCAACCGCCTTCGGGTCGACCGATCCCGGAACAATCGCGCGGCGAGCAACACGAAAATGAGCACGAGCGGCACGTAGACCCCTCGCGAACCGGAGATCACTGCGCCGTAGGTCGCCACCGTCGCCAGGAGCCACCAGGGAAGGGCGAGCCACCTGGGCCGGCCTCGAGCGAAGCCGGCGAGCGCCACCGGCACGAGGGCGAGCGCCTTGGCACCGAGTCGGTAATGCACCGAGCCCGACAGGTAATGCTGAAGACCGAAGGCATTGAGCGCCAAGGCGTTCTGCATATCGTTCGCTACCACGTACGCCACCACGAGCAGCACGGCTCCCCGCCATCGACCAGCCGCAGCAGCGGCCACGACGGTCAATCCCCAGACTGCTGCCAGAAGCGTGTCGCCGGGGGTCAGGCTCCAGAGATACGAGAGGAACCCCAGGAGCCACAGGATCGCCACGCCCAACGGCACGCGCCGGATCAGGAGGATCACAACGAACAAGGACACCACGATCAGCGGAAGCGGTGCCTGGGTCCAGAGTAGGTCGAGCCGGAAGTTGAGTCGCAGCAGCACGCCCAAACCCAGTAG
>CAZFIS010000330.1:0-1720 GCA_964519125.1 uncultured Gemmatimonadaceae bacterium
CTCCGATACCTGGGTGCTCGAGCAATCCACCGTTCCGGGATTGGTGCCGTGAGTGAGGGGGACGGAACACCCGGTCCGTGTCTGACGGCCCTCCGTTCACCAACGACAGGGACATCACTACTCCCAGAGCTTCACTCCGCCCGTCAGCCCGTCCTCGTTCGACACGAGGCGCACGTCGTCCGGTAGGTCGAGCGTCACGTGGCGGGCGTTTCCCCCGCCCACGTACATCGCGTCGAAGTTCAGCAACGTGCGGAACGCGTCGATCACCTTTTCGACGCGGCGGTTCCACCTGTGCTTGCCGATCCTCTTCCGCACCGCGTCACCCACGTACTCGTTGAATGTCCCGTGCTCGCCGAACGGGAACTGGGCGAACTCCATGTGCGGCATCAGCTCCCCGTCCCGGAAGAGCGCCGACCCCAACCCGGTGCCGAGCGTGATCACGAACTCGACGCCCCGTCCCTGCATCGCTCCCAGTCCCTGCACGTCCGCGTCGTTCAGCGCGCGCACGGGCTTGCCCAGACGGCGGGACAGCTCTTCGGCGAGCGGAAAGTCCTTCCAGATGTCGTTTCCGAAGTGCGGCGCCGTGACCACGCGCCCGTCCCGCACCACTCCCGGGAACCCGACCGAGACGCGGTCGTAGGGCGGCAGCGGCTGCACGAGCTCGACGAGTGCGGCCACCAGCGTCCCGGGCGGTGCCGGGTGAGGCGTCTCCACCCGCACGCGCTCGACGACCATTCTTCCTCTCGCGTCGAGCACCGTGGCTTTGAGGCCCGTGCCGCCGACATCGATGGCGAGCGTGTGAGGAGAGGTCGTGCGTGTCATCGCTCGCTTCTCCATTCAGTGGACTCCCAGGATCGACCATACCCAGCACCAAAGAGTATCCCCGGGATCCGCGCGTCACCACCGAGCTCGTCGCCCGGAGGAGTTCGGCGGATCGAGAGAGGGTGGTGCGGAGTAAGGGTACAGCATGATGAGTGAGCCCAACCCGATGCCCTCCGGGGCAAGGACGCCGTGGCGGCGAGTCGCGAAGAGGGTGGGGATCGCCGTGCTCGTGCTCCTCCTCGGCGTGGGGTCCTATGCCGGCTATCTGCGCCTCACGGGAAACGTCCACGCCGTCGTGCCCGGCCAGTTCTACCGTTCGGGGCAGCTCGACTCGGCGCAGTTCGCCCGCGTCATCCGCGAGAACGGGATCAAGTCGATCCTGAACCTGCGCGGCGCCGCTCCGAAGGCACGTTGGTACGAGCGTGAGATCGGCGTGTCGAAGGTGCTCGGCGTCGAGCACTACGACTTCGGCATCTCGGCGCGGCACTTCGTCACGCGGCCTCGGATCGACAGCATCCTGGCCATCGTGCGCGACGCGCCCAAGCCCATGCTCGTCCACTGCGAGGGGGGCGCGGACCGCTCAGGCCTCGTTTCGGCGCTCTACGAACGGGTCATCCGGGGACAGAGCAAGGAGGAGGCCGACCGGCAGCTCACCATCCTGTGGGGGCACATCTCCTGGCCCGGCAGCAAGACCGTGGCGATGGACCGGAGCTACTGGGCGTACGTGGACAGCGCGCCGGCGGCACCGCGGAACTGAGGGGGCCTTCGCGCGCTGTGTTCACTCCTCCCGCAGCACCTGGGCGGACGGCGCGCCTCCTCAATCCCCCTCCACCCGCGCGATGAACGCGTGGATGTTGCCGGCGAGCACTGCGAACAAGCCGGCGAACGCGACAACGAG
>CAZFIS010000331.1:0-1713 GCA_964519125.1 uncultured Gemmatimonadaceae bacterium
CTGGAAGCTACTTCGGAGCCATCGGAGGCGGTTTCCTTGGAGGGGCGGCCGGGGGAGCAGCGACGGGTGGATTGGGAGGAGAGTTCGTGGGTGGATTCGTCGGCGCCTTCTTCGGCAGCATTGCGGGATCGGAAGCAGCCGACCACTTCTTCACCTCATGGTTCGGCGAATAGGGTGCGGCGATGATGACATCATGAAGGACCTCGACATCGTGCTGTTCTTCGGTGGCGGTGGGATTCTCCTGATCCTCGTTCGGGTGTACTACGACAGGACGGAGCGGGGTCGTGGGCTGGCAAGGCGCATGTACGCCCAGAAGGCCTACCCATTCTTTCTGCGCATGGCCCCGGCGGTGGGCCCACTGGTCGGAATGGGCGGCCTGCTGTTTGGCTCGCTCGTGCTGCTGCCACGATGGCTCGCCGTGTGGGGCTTCGTCGCCATCGTCAGCCTCTTCTTCGCGACCTTCCTGCTCAGCTACCGCTACCCCCCGCCATTGATGCCGCGCTGGCTGCAGGAGGAGATCGACGAGGGCAAGCTCGCCCGAGCCATGCCCGACCGGATGGACTGGGCGCAGTTCTGGCTTATCTTGCCCATCGCGGTCGTTGGTCCCATCGCCGGGGTGCTGCTGATTGTCGTGTTCGGCGCGGGCGGTTCGTGACGGGTTCTCGCCGTATCTCAGCGCGATGGATCTACAACCGGACCGACGAGCTCGTCTCGATCAGCAAGAACGGCGGCTTCGCGCTCACCGCGTCCTACACCGCCACGGGCGATCTCACCGCCGACCCCGAGACCGGCACCACCGGATCCACCATCGCCTATACCTACGACCTCGCCCACCGGTTGACCTCGATCACCCCGGCCTCTGGTCCCACCACGACCCTCGGGCTTGACGCCCTGGGCCGGCCGATGACTCGGACCACCGGCAGCAGCGTCGACACGTACAGCTACCTCGGCACATCGGACACCGTGGTCCGGATCGCCAACACCGGGGGAACAGGAGCCGTCACCGACTCGATCAGCGATCCCGCCGGTGACCGCCTGGGCACCAAGACCGGATCCACCGTGGCCTGGCTCACCCCCGATCTCCATGGCTCGATCGCCGCCGGGCTCGCCCAGACCGCAGGCTCGGTGACCGACGCCATCCGCTACGGCAGACGGGCGGCGGGAACGGCACGGCGTACCCGCGGCGGTCACGTCGGCGTGACACGGCGTAGCCGATCGAGGTCTGTCACCCAGCGGCTCGCGTCGGCACCCCGCGCACCAACGCCTCGAGACAGGAGTCCCAAGTCCAGCAGACGTACGGTCCTCAGCAGGGACTGAGCCTCGTCGCGCCCGACGTGCCGCAGACGATCGTCCGCTCATCCGAAAGGCGGCCCGGAATGACCCCCCCGCGGCTCACACACCTTGGCCCGCGCGTCGCCGTGGCGACGGGCGCGAACGCCGGCACCGAGCCGTCAACCGGCGACGGAATCTCGCCGTTGAGCGTTCCTGCGGAGAAAGGATTTCGGCGCCTCGTCTGGGGACTCCGTTATCGTCTCTCCGCAACAGACGAGAACTTGCGCAGCTTCGCTCAACTCGATCGTGATCGGGGAGCGGCTGGCCACAGCGCTCAGCGGCGCCTGCATGCCATTCAGACGCTCTCCCAGCTGAGCTATAGCCCCACGGTTTCGTGCTCGATCAGAGCTCCTGAGTGCGCGAACGGGAGTCTAGCACGGC
>CAZFIS010000332.1:0-1668 GCA_964519125.1 uncultured Gemmatimonadaceae bacterium
CGCGACGGAGGTTCTCCTCATCGAAGTCCAGGACGAGATCGATGTCGGCCGTGAATCGCACGTGACCGTGCGCCACCACGGCCAGCCCACCCACTACGAGGTAGCGGACCCCGGCCCCATTGAGAGCCTGGATGATCGTCTGAACACTCGAGCTTGTCACCCATCCACCTTACCGCACGACGACTGATCAAGGTCACCCTGGCAAGTTCCAATCCTGCGGTTCCCCATCCTTCATCGACTTTGACCGAGTCCTTTGCGGTCGCCTGGGCCAGGCGTTGGAAACCCACCCACTCGAGTATCACGAAATCCTGCGGCCGAAGGGCTCTCAACCATGGCACCCATCAGAAGGCTTGACTCAAGCCAGCCTGTGCAGGGCGCTGCGGAGTGTCCATATCGGGATGTCTGCTCCAGACTTGCCTGATACCGTCACAGTCCCTGGCTTCGCTGGATGGCGGTGCCGACCGCACTCCGGGCCGTCGCGTGCACCCGGCTTCGTGGCACCTTGCTTCTACAGCCTCATGCACGCTTCGACGCTCCACCAGAAGAGGCGCTCAGGGAAGGTCCTGTGCTCGTCGGTCCGCCTGGGATCCCACTCTGGCCCACTGACATCGTCTGCTGTGGCGAGCAGCTGGCCAAACTTGACGCCCCGGAATGCCGCGACGGCCAGGAGTGCTGCGCATTCCATCTCGACGGTCAAGCAACCTTCAGACTTCCGATCTTGTATCCTCCCCTAGGTCTCACGGTACAACGCGTCCGTCGTCCACGTCTTGCCGGTTCGAAGGGGCACCCCCTGGCCCTCCAAGACAGTCGCGATGATCTCGACCACGTCCGGTTGAGCGGTGATCTCGCGAGCAGGCGGCGCGTAGTGATACGAGGTACCTTCGTCGCGGACCGCCGCGATCGGGACCACCACCGTACCCTTCGCCAGACCGGCGTCGAAGACGCCGGCCGAGCCGCACGCGACGAACTTCCGTCCCCCGAATGCGATCAGCTCTTCGAGAACCGCGGCCGCAAACGGCGCACAGAGTCCGGGATGGGCCACGGCGATCTCATGCCCGTGATGCGTCATCCTGTGCACGGGCATCGGTCCCAGTGATGTGACGATGTCCGTCACATGCGTGAGCAGTCCCTCCCCCACCAGACGCGCGAGCACCGTGTGATAAATGGGAAGCACGCACCTCTCGGGCATCCCGTCCACCGGCCTGAAGACCCTAGAGGGCTCGATGACCGCACTGCTCGTACCGTCAAACTCAAGGATTGGATAATCGGCTCTCATCCGTTCAATCCACACCTCATGTCTCTTGAGCTCCCGCCAAGAGGGGCCGAAGGGCTATTCATCGCGCCCTCCCCAACGCCAACGAGGAGGCTCACCCTTGAGCCAGCAGATGACGATGAGCACAGCTGTCAGTGCAGCCACGTAGCCAATGTAGACAACGCTCCCCCTGACCACGTGGACGAAGGGTATGCCGCCCAGTACAAGCGCAAGGTAGGCGACGAAGACGACCCAGCCTTGCCATGCAGAGGGTAACCCCCAGCCCCAACCATAGCGCTTCGCAGGGAACCAGTACTTCGGTTTCTCGGCAGAAGGCATTGCCCACCTCCCTCTTCACTGCTGCGTCAGAAACCCCGGCAGAGCCGGGGGCGCGGAGTTGTGAGCCGCTCAGAGCG
>CAZFIS010000333.1:0-1655 GCA_964519125.1 uncultured Gemmatimonadaceae bacterium
CGATGTAGTCGATGCCGGCACCGGGATCGAGCGCGGGCACGCCCACCTTGGCGAATTCGAAATGGTCGGACCGGTAGTAGAAGCCCTTCTCGGGCTCGGGGTCGGCGCGCACCACACGACCGTCGGCGGCGAGCACGCTCGTGAGCACGTCGTCGAGAGTCGAGTTGCCGAGGCCGATCACCGTGAGGTCGTTGGTTCGGCCCCACTGGTTGACGCCGTCCATGTTCAGGTCGGCTACGGTGTTCCTGAGCGGATAGAGCGGGTGCTCGGCGTAGTACTTCGATCCGAGCAGTCCTTTCTCCTCACCGGTCACCGAAACGAACAGGATCGAGCGGGCGGGTGGGGTGGGGAGCTCGATGTAGGCCCGGGCGATCTCCAGGAGGCTCGCGCATCCGCTCGCGTTGTCCAGCGCGCCGTTGAAGATCTGGTCGCCCTGGAGCGTGGTGTCCCGCCCGAGATGGTCCCAGTGCGCGGTATAGACCACGTACTCGTCCTTCTTCGAGCCGCCCTCGAACTTCGCGACCACGTTCCTGGACTGGATCCGGCGCACGTCGATCTTCACGTCGAAGCTCGCTTCGGCGTCGAGCGTCACCGGGTGAAAGTCCTTCGTCCGGGCCGCAGCGTACAGGGAGTCGAAGTTGGCCCCCGCCTCGGTGAACAGCGCTTTCGCCTTGTCCAGCGTGATCCATCCCTCCACGGGCACCCGGCTCTCGGCATCCGCCGACGGCACGTCGAACTGCTCGGGCACCCAGCTATCCTGGACCACCTTGTACGGATATCCCGCCGGGCCGGTCTCGTGGATGATGATCGCCGCCGCGGCACCCTTGGCGGTAGCCTCTTCGTACTTGTAGGTCCAGCGGCCGTAGTACGTCATCGCCCTGCCCTTGAACATCGTCGTGTCGAGCTGGGCGCTGTCGTCGGCCAGGCGCACGGGCGGATCGTTCACGAGCATGAGAATCGTCTTTCCACGCACGTCGACGCCCTTGTAGTCGTCCCAGCCGTATTCGGGAGCTTCCACGCCGTAGCCCACGAAGACGATGTCACTGCCGGTGACCTCGACCTCCGCCCGATCATGGCGGGCATCGGCGACGTAATCCGCTGGATAGGACATCGCGAACGGCTTTCCGCGCACGGTGAGGGTGGCGGTGGGGTGGGACGTGTAGCCGATGAGGTCCACGTTCTGGAACCACGTCCCGTCCGGGTTGCCGGGCTCGAGGCCCAGCGTCTGGAACTGCTGCTGCAGGTAGGTCGTGGCCTTCTGCTCCCCGGGCGTGCCGGGCGCACGGCCTTCCATGGAATCGGCCGAGAGGTCCTCGATGTGCTGGAGGAGCGCCTCGGTGGTGATGGCCCGGGCAGCCGCCATGAGCGCCGGAGCTCTCGGGTCCGGTGAGTCGCCGGACGAGCAGGCTGCCGCACCGACGGCGAGGAGGCAGACGAGGAGACGAGTCAGCGTGCGCATGGTAGGCCTGGGCTGAGGTGGGACGCAGCGCGAGGAAAAAGGCCGACCGCGCCGGGGCAGGCATCGTCGTAGGGGTATCATCCGCAGCCGGCGCGTCCTCTGCAAGGTGCGCCGCGGCTCAAGCCTGGAAGACGACCCTCAATACCAGGAAGAGACCCGCGCTCAGCACCGCGGCCGCCGGCAGCGTCGCGATCCA
>CAZFIS010000334.1:0-1648 GCA_964519125.1 uncultured Gemmatimonadaceae bacterium
CCCCGACGACGGCCCCGTGGGTGGCCCGCTATCCCACGACGAAGGGTGAGAAGTACTACCTCATCCAGCATCTCGAGAGCTGGTCTGGATCGCGTGAGGATGTGCTCGCGACCTGGCGATTGCCCCTGAAGAAGATCGTCATATCGAAGTGGCTGCGTGACGTTGCTTCTTCGCTTGACGAGCAGGCGACGTACATCCCCAACGGTCTCGACTTCAACGCGTTCGGCATCGACATCGAGCCTGAGTCGCGCAATCCCCTGTCCACGATGATGCTCGTCCACAACCTCCCTTGGAAGGGGACGCGTGACGGCATCGCTGCGCTCGAGATCGCCAAACGGCACTTCCCCTCGCTGGTGGCGACTCTATTCGGCACTCCGCGCCGGCCAGCTTGGGTACCGCGATGGATGCGTTACCACAGGAATCCCCCGCAAGATCGACTGCGCGAGCTCTACAACGCATCGGCGGTCTTCGTGGCGCCGAGCTGGGAGGAGGGTTGGCCGCTTCCCCCTGCCGAAGCGTTGGCTTGTGGGAACGGCCTGGTAGCCACCGCGATCGGTGGTCATCACGAATATGCGATCGACGGGAGTACAGCTCTGCTCAGCCCAGCCAAGGCACCGGATGAACTGGCCACCAATCTTGTAGAGTTGCTCCAGAACCAGCCCCTTCGCCTTAGGCTGGCACACGAAGGGTCGAGGCACGTCCGCCGGTTCACATGGGAGCGCGCAGTTTCCGCTCTTGCGGCGGCCATTGGAGAGTGAGTGGAGGACGTAGGCCCCCTGTCCAGCATTCCGGATCCACAGCACGTGTGTGCGGTGGTGGTCGCGTACGAGCCACCGTCGACGTTCGCGCAGGCCCTGTCCTCCATCGTTCCTCAGGTCGGCGCCGTGGTGGTCGTTGACAACGCTTCCGTCCCCCCGGCGGTAGAGCGCGCGAATGATTCATCGGTACGCCGCGAAGTACACTGGATTCGGAACCCAGAGAATTGGGGCGTCGCCGCGGCGCTGAACCGTGGCGTCGATCGCGCACTCGAGCTAGGGTTCCGATGGGTTCTTACGCTCGACCAGGACAGTCGGGCCGCCCCCGACATGGTCGTTGAGTTGATCGAGACGCTCCGGCGTCACGGTCGCCCTGATCGCATAGCTGTGGTCGGCGCCAATCCGGTGGAAACGAGTACGCCAGGCACAACGTACGCTTGGTTGAGGCGGAACGATAGGTCGAGATGGCTGTTCCGCAAGACCGATGCGGGGGGTGGCGATATCTCCGATGTCACGATGGTCATCACATCGGGTGCGCTCACGAATCTCGCGGTGTATTCGGTGATCGGTCCGTTCGACGAGAGTCTGTTCATCGATTATGTGGATACCGAATTTTGTCTTCGCGCCTTGCTGTCGGACTACGTGGTTCTCGCTAGTGCGCGGGCAATTCTATACCATCACTTAGGAGAGCGGAAGGAAGCTGGGATTTTTGGGATCAAAGTCAGGCCGACCTACCACCCGCCAACCCGCCTTTACTACACGTGGCGCAATCGCGTGCACATGCTGCGGTCCTATGCCCGGGCGTTCCCGCACTGGATGGTCTACGATCTCATGGCTGCGGCCTACAACCTGTTCCGCGTTCTGGCGTTCGAGGACCGGAAGCTGCTGAAGCT
>CAZFIS010000335.1:0-1623 GCA_964519125.1 uncultured Gemmatimonadaceae bacterium
AGACCGGGAGCGCCTTGGCGCCCTGGCCCGCGCCCCAGCCCTGCTGGTACGCAAAATCGGGCTGGTAGAACAGCGACTCCCTGCGGTACTCGGCGCCGACGCCGACCTGCAGGTTCTCGGTTGCGCTGGGGAGCTTCGCCCCAGTGTCACCGGTGAGCTTCGCGCTGATCACATCCGTCCTCAGGCCGGAGATGGAAACCAGGGGAACCTGAATGTAGGCGAGCGCCTCAGGGGTGACCCCGCCGATCTCGAAGATGTTCCACGGCACGCAGCCGTTCTCGGAGTCGTCACGGCACGTCCAGGTGCTCGGGTCGTTCGGGTCGCCGTCGACGATCAGGGCATTCTGCAGGCGCTGGGTGTTGAGGTCGTTGTTGTAGGTCTCCGGGGCGCGGGTCTGACCGTGGAGACCGTACACGTCGTAGGACCACTTGTCACCGATGTCGCCCTTGATGCCGGTGACGAGGCGGTAGGACTGGTGCTCGAGGTGGTCGGACCGCTCGCCGCCCTCGATGTTGCGGCGCAGAATGGTCACCTCGGCGAGGTCATTCGGCCCGTAGCCGGCATCGACGCAGAACTTCTGGTACTGGTCGGCGCTCAGCATCGGGTTGTCGCAGTTGACGTAGCCCGTGTTTCCGAAGTCACCCGAGGGCGCGATCTGCGCGTCGGAGACGTCGTCCATGAGCATCAGGCTCATGTAGCCCTGGGTGTGGTCGTTGAACTTGTAGTCCACGAAGGCGCCGGCGGTCCACCTCTGATCGGGGCGCTGCATGAAGTTGACGGCGCCATAGTTGTACAGGTGGTCTAAGCCGAAGTCCTTGAGCGTGTTCCCCGGTCCGTTCTCATCGAGGGTGTAGTCCCCCGAGAGGTCACCGTCACGGGTGAACACGAGGAAACGACCGAAGGGGTTCGTGCTCGAACCGCCGCAGTATACGGACGTGTCGAGAGAGCTCAGGGCGCAGTTGGTGTAGTCGCGGCGCTTCTTCAGCAGCGCGGAGGTCCGCCGGTACTCGATGTAGGCCGTCGCGTGGCCCTTGCCGTCCGCGAACTTGGCGCCGTACGCCACGTGGGCGTCGATCGCACCACCGTCCCAGGCGTTACCCGACGGGGCGGTGAAACCGCTCTCCGCGTTGACGTCCTGAATAAAAGTGTTGTTGTTGTTGTGCTGGTAGCCGCTGAAGCTGACGCCGGTCTTGAGACCCTCGAAGTCTTTGTCCATGATGAAGTTGACCACGCCGGCGACGGCGTCGGCGCCGTAGGTGGACGAGGCCCCGCCGGTGAGGATGTCGACCCGCTTCACGAGAAAGGCAGGAATGAAGTTCAGGTCGGGCGCAAGCTCGTACCGATCTCCACTGGGCAAGCGGCGCCCATCGACCAGAACCAGGGTGCGGTTGGACCCGAGGTAGCGCAGGTCGACGGTCGCGGTGCCGCTGGCACCGTTGGCGATCGTGGAGTTCTGGGCCGCGAAGATCTGGGGCAGGCTGGTCAGGATGTCCTCGAGCCGCGTGGTCCCTGCGGTGGCGATCTGCTCAGGGTCCAGGGTCGCGACCGGGCTCATGGCCTCCAGTGTCGGGCGCGGAATCAGGGAGCCCGTCACCTCGACCACTTCTTCGAACTTCGGCTGCG
>CAZFIS010000336.1:0-1621 GCA_964519125.1 uncultured Gemmatimonadaceae bacterium
CAATATCACGAACGCCCTGGCGGCGTGCGCGACGGCCCTGCGCCACGCCGGGCGCAACCGTTGGATTCCACCTGCCCTGGGCGTACTCGTGCTCGTCGCCGCCGCGATGGTCGCCTCGACGCTTCTCCCGAACCGACCCGAGCTCGCCTGGCTCACCTTCAACGACGGCCAGGCCACGGCGCGCTCAGCCATCTGGAGCGCTGCCGCGGCGGCCTTCAAAGCGCACCCCGTGACGGGTCTGGCAGGCGCTCACCAGGCGTTCGTCGACTACTGGCGGTCGTCACCTTCCAATCGAACGGGCGAGGCCATCCAGCACGCCCACGACCTGTGGCTGCAGTTGGCTGCGCGCTACGGCGTGCCGGGGCTGTTCGGGGCTTTGTGGCTGGCGGCGGGCCTGATGTGGCTCGGCTGGAGACGCGCGAGGTTGGTAGGCGCTGTGGTGGCCGGGTCGGTCCTGTTCATGAATGTGTTCGACTACACCCTCTTCTTCACCGGCGTCCTACTGCCGCTCATCCTCGGGCTCAACCTGGCCGACGGTCCTGACGGACCAGGTCGGCGCGGACGAACGGAAGCGCGAGCCCGAGCCGTCCGAGAGGTATCCTTGACGAAGTAGGGACGGCGGTGGAAGGCATACTGGTGGGGGTGACGAGCTCGAGGCGCGGATCGAAACTGGCTTTCCTGCTCGGCTTTGGGATGGCCTTCCTCCCATCGTTCGGACCGTTCGCAGCGGTCCTGTTCGTCCTGACGGCCCGGCTGCGGTTGCGTCGTGCCGACACCCCGTGGCTCTTCGCTGCCGCGATCTCGGCGGCTGCTAGCGGGATCCACCGGGGCTGGCAGGGCGCTGCGTTCGGCCTCTTGCAAGTCCTCGGGCCGTGGGCCGTGTACCGGGCCTTCGCTGAGCTCAGGCATCCGTACTTCGACAGACTCCCCAAGCGCGTCGTCTTGCAAGGCCTCTTCGTTGGCTTCGTCTTTGTCGTCGCATTCGGGTTCAGCAGCGTAAGGCTCAACCTCTCCTATCCCACCATCACGCAAGCGATCACGTGGGGGGGGAACCCCGCGCTCTTTGCCCATATGGTGCTCGTCGTGGGCAGCCTGATCGCCTTGCTGGCGACCGACGGCTGGCTCCGTGTTGCCGCACTGGGCCTTTCGGGCGTAGGTGTGCTGGCCGCGGGAAGCCGCGAAGCCGCCTACGGGCTGATACTGGTCCTCGCCTACCTCCTCGTGCGTTCCTTGCGCCGCCGTAAGGGGCGAGAGGCCACGGCGTTCATCATCCTCGGCAGTGTGTTCGTCATGATGCTGGCCTTTGGCCAGATGGTCGGCATCGGGCGGATCGGTTTCCTTGTAGCTCCCGCGCCCGCGACACCAGGGAGCAACCTCGTGCGCGGTTCGGAGCTCCCGTCTGGCGATTGGTGGGACACCCGCAACGTAGCGGTTCGAACGAGTCGCGTGGCCATACATGGACACGCGCTGACCGTCTACCGGGTCACCAAGCGGGGGCAAGCCAACTGGTTCCGATTGCAGCAGTTGGTCCCGTTACACACGGGAACTATGTACACCGTAAGCGCGTGGGTGCTCGACGACGGCCCCCAGCAGGCCGGGATCCAGGGCTGGGCCCAGCTGA
>CAZFIS010000337.1:0-1611 GCA_964519125.1 uncultured Gemmatimonadaceae bacterium
GATCCGCGCTTCCTCCGTCCCGAGCACGTCACGGACGAGGTGCTTGCCAAGACGCGCGCGCTCGACGAGGTCGCCCGCGCGCGCGGCCAGTCGCTCGCGCGGATGGCGCTCGCATGGGTGCTGCGCCGACCCGCGGTCACGAGCGTGGTCATCGGGGCGAGCAAGCCGAGCCAGATCGAGGACTGCGTGGCCGCGGCGGACAACCTGTCGTTCGACGAGGACGAGCTGTCCCGCATCGAGGACATCCTGGCGAGCTGAAGGAGGTGGGATTGCGGCCTTTCGGCCGTGGCCCGTATCGTGCACCAGCCAGACGCGTGGCCCTCCCGCCGGACCCGGACGAGGACCGGTGCCATGCGACGTCCGCAAACCCCTGTCGGCCTCGCGCTCGCGACGCTCCTGCTCGCGTCGTCGCCCGCGAGCGCCCAGACGCTCTTCGGGCATGTCCTGGACAGCCTGAGCGGCCGGCCCCTCCCCTCCGCGGCCGTCGTCCTCCTCGACTCCGTGGGGAAGAACGTGCGCTACACGCTGAGCGACTCGATGGGTCGCTTCGAGCTGAAGGCGCCGCGGGCGGGAAGTACGAGGTGTACGTGGACCAGCTCGGGTACCGCTCGTTCGTGAGCGACACGTTCGATCTGATGAAGAACGAGCGCTGGGAGACCCTGCTGTGGGTGATGCCGGTTCCCGTGGCGCTCGATCCCCTGGCGGTGACGGTCCACGCCGAAGCCGCCGCGCTGAAGAAGGTGGGCTTCTACGACCGGGAGAAGCTGTCCGCCGGATACATGGTCGACCCGGAGAAGGTCCGCCGGGAGCGGCCGGACCAGACGCACGAGCTGTTGCAGGGGATCCCCGGAGTGCAACTGGCGTCGAACTCGATGGGGACGGGCTACCTCGTCCTCGGGTCGCCGCACCGGCTTCTCGCGTCGAACGGGGATCTCGCGGGCACGTGTCCGATGGCGATCGTGGTGGACGGCCAGAGGATCAGGCAGAGCCTCGCCTACACCATCGACGACATGGTGGACGCCCAGGACGTGCTCGCGGTGGAGGTCTATCCGCACGGCGGGGTGGGCGCGCCCGTCCAGTACGTGGGCCTCGACGCCGACTGCGGCGTGGTGCTGATCTGGACGAAGGAGAAGAGATGAGGGGTGCGCCGCTCTTCGGTGCGGTGGGCGCCGCGGCGCTCCTCGCTCTCACGCCCGCCCCCGGGGGCGCCCAGACGCTGCTCGGCCACGTGCTCGACAGCATCGGCGCACAGCCGCTCCCTTCCGCGGCGGTCATCCTGCTGGACTCGGTGGGCACCAAGGTGCGCTACACGCTGAGCGACTCGACGGGGCGGTTCGTCTTGAAGGCCCCGCGGGAGGGGCGCTACCAGGTCTACGTGGATCAGCTCTCCTACAAGGCGTTCGTGAGCGACACGGTCGCCCTCGCGAAGGGCCAGAAGCTCCAGATGCTGCTGCGCCTGGTGCCCACGCCCGTAGCGCTGGACCCGATGGCGGTGACGGTGCGGCGGGGTGAGCAGCAGCTGACGAAGGTGGGCTTCTACCGACGCGAGAAGGCATCCATAGGCTATACGATGAACCCGCAGCAGGTTCGTGACGAGCGGCCGTTCGTCGT
>CAZFIS010000338.1:0-1610 GCA_964519125.1 uncultured Gemmatimonadaceae bacterium
TCCGCCCTGAACGCTCCGGAGCCGGTCACACGCGGGTCCACGGCCTAGCCAGGCAGGGCCCCGGCGCCGGTTGCAGAAGCTGTGGCCTCAACCTGTTTCGCGATCCAGGCGTACGTCTTTCGGACGCCGGCCTCGAGAGTCTGCGATGGCGCCCACCCGAGCCGTTCCCGGATGAGCTGATTGTCGCTGTTCCGGCCCCGCACCCCGAGTGGACCGGGGACGTGGCGCACCGCGACACGCTTCCCCGCCACTTCCATCACCAGGGCGGCGAAGTCGTTGATGCTGATCATCTCTTCCGAGCCGATGTTCACAGGGCCCTCAAAATCGCTCTCAACGAGACGCCGGACTCCGTCCAGGCATTCATCGATGTATAGGAAGGACCGGGTTTGCTTCCCGTCGCCCCAGATTTCGATCTCTCCGCCTTCCGGCGCTTCGGCAACCTTCCTGCACAAGGCAGCGGGGGCTTTCTCGCGGCCTCCGGCCCACGTGCCTTCCGGCCCGAAGATATTGTGGAACCTTGCGACTCGAACCGTGATCCCGTAGTTGCGTGCATATGCGAAGTACATCCGCTCGCTGAACAGCTTCTCCCAACCGTATTCGCTGTCCGGGGCAGCGGGGTCGGCGCTACCCTCGGCGGTCACTGGCTTGTCAGGGTCCATCTGATTCCGTTCCGGATAGATACACGCGGACGAAGAGTAGAAGATCTTGCCGCAGCCTTCGATGCGAGCCTGTTCCAGCACGTTCATGTTGATCATGGCGCTGTTATGCATGATCGCGGCATCGTTGTCACCCGTGAACACGAAACCCGCGCCGCCCATGTCGGCTGCGAGCTGGTACACCTCATCAAAATGGCTGTCGTACACATCCCTGACCAACACCGGGTCTCGCAGATCGGCAATGACGAAATCGTCAGCGGTCGATGGACTGAACTCGGGGCGTTTCAGATCGACCCCGCGAACCCAGTAGCCTGCCTGTTTGAGGCGGGTCACGAGGTGACTCCCGATGAATCCGCCAGCTCCCAATACCAGTGCGCGCTTTGTCATGGTCCCCCCTTGTCGTCCGTTCCGGCCGTAACCGAGCTGAGATCAAATCGCTTCATGCCTAGCAGTTGCGCCAATACGAGTACCACAAATGCGGGGTTGTTCTGCAGGTATCGCTTCCACAGTCTTCGTGGTTCCGTTACCAGCCGGAAGAACCACTCGAGCCCCGACCGTTGCATCCACACGGGCGCCTGTCGCTTCAGGCCTGCGTGGAAATCGAAGGCCGCGCCGACACCGATCATCATGGGAGCGGAGATGCGTCCCACGTGTGCCGCCATGAAGCGCTCCTGTTTCGGTGTGCTCAAGCCAACCCAGACGATGTCGGCGCCGCTTCGGTCGATTTCTTCGAGCAGTTGCTTGTCTTCTTGTTCCGTCAATGGGCGGAAGGGGGGGGTGAAGGTGCCTACGACCTGGAGCCCTGGGAAGCGCGTCCGCAAGCGTTCCGCGAGAACTTGAGCGACCCCCTCACCACCACCGAAGAAGAAGTGCCGGGAGCCCGTCTCCAGCGATTGTTCGCAGATGGCTAGCATCAGGTCCGGACCGCACACGCGTGCCATGGACATATGGCCG
>CAZFIS010000339.1:0-1595 GCA_964519125.1 uncultured Gemmatimonadaceae bacterium
CTGGTCCCGGGAGTAGAAGAGCTGCCAGATGAAGCCCACCAGGGCCAGCGACAGCACCACGGGCAGGTAGATCGCCGTCTGGTAGAACCGGCCACCCTTGATCTCCTTGTCGAGCAACACCGCCAGGAACACGCCCAGCGGCGTCGCCACGATGAAGAAGAGCACCAGCCAGAGCAGGTTGTGCTGGACCGCCGGGACGAAGGGCGGGTAGTTGGTGAACACGTTGACGTAGTTCGTGGTCCCGACCCACTCGATCGTGCTCAACCCGCCGATGCCGTTCCACCTCGCGAAGGACAGCAGGACGGTCGCGATCGCCGGAAGCCAGACCAGGCCCACGACCAGGACCGTCGGGACCAGCACCATGAGGATGACCACCACGCGGTCGCGTCCGGACAGCCGACGCACGCGGCGGCCCCGGGGAACGCCGTCGGGGGCGTTCCCCGGGGCCGAGCCGACCGCACCGGGATGGGCGAGAGGTGTGTTTCCGTCGACCGACACGGGTCCTGCCTTTCCTCGTCCACCCCGGTGGGAGCGGGGCGTGCGGTCGTTGCGGGTACTCAGGAGGTGAAGATCGACTTCTTCTGGCTCTCGATGCTGTCGAGGATCCCCGAGATGTCCTTCGGATTCTTGATGAAGGCCTGGAGCTGGGGGATCATCACGGTCGACGCGAAGTCGGGCCGGGTGTCGCGGTCGAGGAACTGGGCGATGCTCTTGGCCGACCCGATCAGCTCGGCGGCCTTGGTCTGCAGTTCGGTGTACGACGAGGTGTCGGCCTCGCTGTTGGCCAGGACGTTCGACGGGTCGCTCTTCGCCCAGATGGCCCCTGCCTCCTTGCCGCCCAGGAAGGTCAGCAGCCCCTTGGCCCCGGCCTCGTTGCTCGGCTTGGCCGCCATCATGAAGCCGTCGATCGGGGCGTCGAGTGCGTCGGCACCGATCGTGGAGTCGATCTCGGGGAAGGTGAAGAAGTCGAGGTCCTTGCCATTGTCCACCTGCTGAGCGACGAAGGAGCCGAGCAGGTACATGCCGGACTTCTTCTGCTGCAACGACTGTGCCGCCTCCTGCCAGGTGCGGCCGAGGGAGTCGCTCTGGTGGTAGGGCAGCAGCGAGCTCCAGGTGTCGAAGACCTTCTTCACCTCGGCACCGTTCCAGGCCTTCTTGCCGGCCATCAGGTCGACGTGGAACTGGTAGCCGTTGATCCGCATGTTGAGCACGTCGAAGGTGCCCATCGCCGGCCAGCCGTCCTTGTCGGCGAAGGCGATCGGAGACAGACCGTCGCTCTGCATCTGCTTGACCAGGGTGACGAGCTCGTCGAGGGTCTTGGGAACCTCGTACCCCTTCTCCTTCCACAGCGACGGCCGGTAGAACACCGCCCACGGGTAGTTGTAGATCGGTACGAAGTACTGCTTGCCGTCGTCACCGGTCGAGGCCTGCTTGAAGGCGTCGCTGAAGCCGGTGAAGCCGGACCACACGTCGCTGATGTCCCCGGCAAGGCCCTGGGCGGCGAAGAACCGCATGCGGTATCCGGCGAACCAGGTGAAGACGTCGTCCGGCTTGCCCTGCAGGTAGTTGTTGATGTTCTCCTGGAAGGTGTTGTG
>CAZFIS010000340.1:0-1581 GCA_964519125.1 uncultured Gemmatimonadaceae bacterium
CTCCAGCGGCTTGAAAGGGTAGACATGCACCCAGCTCCATGGATTCCCGATTGGGTCCCTGACGCCATCTTCTACCAGATCTTCCCGGAGCGCTTCTTCAACGGCGATCCTCTGAATGACCCACCCGGGACGGAAGCATGGGGAGGCATCCCGACGCGTGAGAACTACTTCGGTGGGGACCTGGCGGGCATCATCGACAAGCTCGGCTACCTAGCCGACCTCGGGGTGAACGCGCTTTACCTCAACCCGGTTTTCGCGGCCGGCACCAACCACAAGTACGACACCAGCGACTACTTGAAGATCGACCCGGCGCTCGGGGATGACGCCACCTTTGACCGGCTCATCCGTGAGGCGCATTCCAGAGGCATCCGCGTCGTGCTGGACGGCGTCTTCAACCATTGCGGCATGGGCTTCGCGCCCTTCCGGGACGTGCTCGCGAACGGTGCCGCTTCTCGGTATCGCGACTGGTTCACCGTATACGACTTCCCCGTGACGGCTTCGCCCGAACCCAACTACGCCACGTGCGGCGGTGCCGCTTACCTTCCACGCCTCAACACCCGCAACGCTGACGTTCGGGCCTTCATCCACCAGGTGGCACGCCACTGGTTGGAGCGCGGCATCGACGGCTGGCGCCTCGACGTGGCCTACGAGATCGAGCCGGATTTCTGGCGGGAGTTCCGCCACAAGGTCAAGGCGGACTTCCCCGACGCCTACCTCGTCGCCGAGGAGTGGCGCGATCCATGGACGTTCCTCCAAGGCGACACGTTCGACGGCGCCATGCACTACGGCCTGCGAAACCTCGCCTTCGACTACCTCGTCACCAACGCCCTCGCTGGAGACGCCTTCGCGCGCGCACTCGAGCTACAGCGTTCTCGGATTCCTGAGGGGACGGAGCACGGCATGCTCACGCTCCTTGGGTCTCACGACACCCCGCGACTCCTAACCGAGTGCAACGGCAATGGCGACCTCGCCAAGTTGCTCTTGACGCTCCTCTTCACGCTCCCCGGCGCTCCAAGCATCTACTACGGAGACGAGAACGGCATGACTGGCGCGAACGATCCAGACTGCCGCCGCCCCATGGAGTGGGACCCGGCTCAGTGGGCGCCCGACCTCCGCCGGCATGTGACGCGCATGATCCAGCTCCGCCAGCGCCACCCCAGCCTGCGTCGTGGGACGTTCCGCCTCTTGTACGCGGATGACCGCATCGTGTCGTACCAGCGTGCCGACGCAAGTGAGACCGTCGTCGTCCTGATCAACAACAGCCGAGTGGAGCGCAGTCTCAGTATCCCCGTGGAGTTGCCGAACGGGACTCGGCTCGATGACGAGGTTTCGGGGCGCGGCTACTGCGTCACGGACGGTCGTCTGGCGCTCGGGTGCGTTGGACCATTGACTAGCTTTGTGCTGGCTGTCTCGGCGGAACCTGCGTCGTAATCGGGAATGGAAGAGGGACCCGAGTGGAGGACATGGCGGCCCGTGGACCGTTGAGGCCACTGTGTCCTTTCTGAGGCTGAACCTCAAGCAGGAAAGTGTCCACCAACTGCGCCTTGGTCTCAAGGGATCGTTGCAACGATGGCGGAGAGC
>CAZFIS010000341.1:0-1573 GCA_964519125.1 uncultured Gemmatimonadaceae bacterium
CAGCAACGTCGCCCGGATGCGGACCGTGGACGGCAGGGCGCGCAAGGCCTGATCGCCTGCGCCGGATGCCACTCGTTCGCCCTCGACGGACGGGTCGGCGTCAGGCAGGGTCCCTGGCGGCGGGCTGACCGTCGGGCCGGCCGCGGTCGGCTACCTCGATCACGAGCCATGCGAGGTCGGCCGGGATGAGCCACCACCCGCCTTCCCAACCTGCCAGGAACAGGAACGGCAACAGCACGAGGGCAAAGCCGATCCGTCCGCGGCGAGTCTGGGGCTGCCCGTGCCCGACCACCCAGACGAGCCCCAGCACGATGATTCCCCCCAGGAACCAGGGCCAGAGCGCGAAGCCGCTCCCAACGAGCGGAACCGCGAGCCCCGCCAGAGCCAGGAGCCAAGGCACCATCCGAACATTCATCGTCCGGTCCCCAGTCGGTGGTGATCTGCGGTTATTGATTCGAGTCTGGATCGGGCAGCCCGTGGGGTCAAGTGCCGGCATTCCGAGTGTGTGGCATTTCGAGTGCCGGCATTCCGAGACGATCCGGGCCCCGCGCTGCCGCGCTCGGCGGAGACCACTAGGCACTGCCCGGGGCAGTCTCCGCCATGGATCGGGAAGTGAACAAGACCCCTGTCCCGAGTACGCGCTCGCCACCCTCAGTCGCTCCTCCCCAAAGGATGGTTACCTCCATGCCGTTGACGGGGAACGGACGTGGGCTGGTCGGCCGGAGGCTGACGTCGTCGGTCGTTGCCTTGGGATCCAGCCAGATGGGCGGGAAGACATCCACGTGCCAAATTGGGCGCGCAAGGGTTTCTGGCTCGAGCCAGCACTCGCGCACCCGATCGGTCACCAGGAACATGTCCGGTGGTTTGGCCGACGGCAGATGCGCGACTTCTTCGCCCAGTCGCTGACTCAGGTGCGCCCAGTGTTCTGACCGTGCCCGGTCAGGGACCCACCTTCCATCATGGAGCTCAGCGAAGACGACGTCAGAGAGGCTACCCATCGTGCCCTGTCGCAGGCGTCGGATCCGACGGAGCAGACGATCAGGGAGCGCGCTTGGCGGGGCCGACTCGAGCTCGTCAACGATGTCCCGAATGCGCGCGGCAACGTCAGCGTGTGGGGCATCAAGGGTCTCGACCATTTCCGCGAGCGTTTGGACAAGGGCTGTCCGCTGATCAGGTGCTGTCATGGCAGGCCAAAGGGTAGGGCTTGGGCAGCAGTGTCGAGGAGATCTGGACGGAGAAGCGGTGCGGATCCCTGCGTCCCCCGCGCTTGGCTTCCCCAGCTCGGTTCATTCAACCTGCCGCTGTCGCCCGCGACGTCATCTGGCGGGAGCGGCAGGTCGGCGTGACCGCCGGAGAGCCTGCGGCTGGACGCGTCGGAGGAGGGCCCGCGCCCGACTGAGCGCTGCCGCCTCTGGGGCGCGTGCGGGCTACCCCGCTGTCATCCGAGTGTCCTGCCGGTCTCAGCCCCGGTTGAGCAGAAGCCGCGGGTCGACCACCTGCGTCGCCCAGGTGTCGCGCACCCACGCGTGGGCGGGATCGTCCGTGATCCGCCAGGCGCGCTCCGGGCCGGGGC
>CAZFIS010000342.1:0-1571 GCA_964519125.1 uncultured Gemmatimonadaceae bacterium
ACGACGAGAACGCCGACGCCATGGGCGGCGTGGCGGGCCACGCCGGGCTCTTCTCGACCGCGGCCGACCTCTCGGTGTTCGCCACGATGATGCTGTCGGGGGGCTCGATGCCCGCATGCACGCCCGGCCGGGTGCCGGGAGAGCCGTGCCCGGCCGCACGCCCGCGGCCGGTGCACCTCTTCGATCCGGCCACGGTCCGGCGGTTCACGCACCGGTGGGATGACCAGTCGAGCCGCGCGTTGGGGTGGGACACGCCGTCGGGCGTTTCGTCGGCGGGCGACTACCTGAGCGCGAGCGCATACGGCCATACCGGCTTCACGGGTACCTCGATCTGGATCGATCCGCACCTCGACCTTTTCGTGATCCTCCTGACCAACCGCGTGCATCCCACCCGCGCGAACGAGAAGCACCTCGCGCTCCGGCGAGCCATCGCCGACGCGGCCGCGCTCGCCGTCACGGACCAACCCGTGCCGAAGCGCGCTCGGTGACGAACCCTCCATGAAGACGTTCACGCCCCTCGACCTCGTCGTGCTCGTCGTCTATCTGGTCGGCACGACCGCCTGGGGCGCGTGGCTCGGGCGCGGGCAGAAGGGCAGCACAGACTACTTCCTGGGGAGCCGCTCGCTGCCGTGGGCGGCCGTGATGCTCTCGGTCGTCGCGACCGAGACCAGCACGCTCACGTTCCTGAGCGTCCCGGGCGTGGCGTACGTGGGGAGCCTCACGTTCCTCCAGCTCTCCCTCGGTTACATCGTGGGACGCACCGTGGTGGCGATGGTTCTCCTGCCCGCCTATTACCGGGGTGAGCTGAACACGGCCTACGCCCTCCTGGAGAAGCGCTTCGGCGTGGGTGCCCGGCGCTTCACCTCGGCGATCTTCATGGTGACGCGCCTCCTCGCCGACTCCGTACGGCTGTTCGCGACGGCGATCCCCCTCGCGCTCATCACCGGTTGGCCGTACACGGTCTCGATCGGGGTGATCGGGGCGCTGACCCTCGTCTACACGTACTTCGGCGGCATCAAGGCCGTGGTCTGGGTCGACGCCGTGCAGATGGCGCTCTACCTGGGTGGGGCGCTGGTGGCCGTCGCGGCCATTCAGATCCTCCTGCCCGGCGGGTGGTCACACGTGCTCGCGTCCGCGTCCGCGGCCGGCAAGCTCCGCACGATCGATCTTTCCTGGAGCCTGTCCGAACCCTACACGCTGTGGGCTGGGGTGCTGGGCGGGGCCTTCCTGTCGATGGCTTCGCACGGCACGGACCAACTCATCGTGCAGCGCCTGCTCACGTGCCGAGACCTGCGCTCCAGCCAGAAGGCCCTCATCGGGAGCGGATTCGCCATCCTGGTGCAGTTCGCGCTCTTCCTCATGCTGGGCCTGGGGCTGTGGGCGTTCTACCAGGGGCGGCACTTCGACCGGACCGACACGATCTTCGCGCGCTTCATCGTGGAGCAGCTTCCGCCGGGGGTGACCGGGCTTCTCATCGCGGGGGTCTTCGCCGCGGCGATGTCTTCGCTCTCCTCCTCGATCAACTCGCTCGCCTCCGCCACGGCGTACGACTACTGGGCGCCGCTGGCCGG
>CAZFIS010000343.1:0-1568 GCA_964519125.1 uncultured Gemmatimonadaceae bacterium
GGCGACCCTGCGGCGGGCGTTCTCCCTCGCCAAGGAGAAGCTTCACGTCGCGTACCCGCTCACCTTCCCCCACCTCCCCGAGACGGCGCGCGGCCAGTACATCCCGCCAGGTGACTTCGAGGCCATCGTCAACCAGCTCCGCTCGGAGGTGGTCCGCGACCTCTGCCGCTTCGCGTACCTCACTGGCGTTCGACAGGGTCAGCTCCGTGCAACCGAGCTGGCCAACGTGGACGCCGAGCGGTGGGTCATCCCCTAGTCCCCTGGATCGGTGAATTCTTGCGAAAGTCGATCACCGATTCGTCCCCGCGTGTGCCTGCACGGTGCGCTGCCCGAACCGCTTGACCGACGCGAGGATTTCATCGGCCGTCTTGGTCCACGTGAACGGCTTACCCGCCTCGTTGTGTGCGGCGACGTACGTGAGGATCGCCCCGCGCAGGTCGGGGACGCTCTGATGCGACCCCCGCTTGAGCGCATGTTCGGTGAGGAGTCCGAAGAAGCGCTCGACGAGGTTCAGCCACGACGAGTAGGTCGGGACGAAGTGGAAGTGGAAGCGAGGGTGGCGTGCGCTCCAGCGCTGGACCGCCGGGGCCTTGTGCGCCGAGAGGTTGTCGAGGATCACGTGCACTCCCAACGCGGGCGGGACACGGCCGTCGATCTCGCGGAGAAAGGCCACGAAGTCCGTCGCGCGGTGCTGGCGCTTCGTCTGGGCGATCACCTCGCCCGTCGCCACGTTCAGCGCTGCGAAGAGGTCGAGCGTGCCGCGGCGGATGTAGTTGTGCGTCTGCCGTTCGGGCATGCCGAGGTCCATCGGGAGGATGGGCTGGGCGCGCTCGAGCGCCTGGATCTGGGGCTTTTCGTCGAACGAGAAGACCACGGCATGTTCGGGCGGGTTGAGGTAGAGCCCGACGACATCGCGCACTTTCTCGATGAACAGCGGATCATCGGAGAGCTTGAAGGTCCGGACGATGTGGGGCTGGAGCCCGAACGTCCGCCAAATCCGCCCGACGGTCGTGTGACTGAGCCCGACGGCCTCGGCCATCTTGCGCGTGCTCCAGTGCGTGCGGCCCTTCGGCCTTTCCTCCAGCGTCTTCACCACGACGCGCTCAACGTCGGCGTCGGCGATCGTCCGCGGCGCCCCCGGACGCGGCTCGTCGTACAGCGCCGCGACCCGCCCCGCGACAAAGCGGCGTCGCCACTTGCCCACCGTGGTCGCGCTGGTCCGCAGCTGCGTGGCGACCGTCTCGTTCGCCATGCCGCTCGCGCAACAGCGCACGATCTTCGCGCGGAGCGCGAGGTGCCGGTTCGTGCGGGCGCGGCGCGCCAGGCGGTCGAGGTCGCTGCGCTCGGCATCGGTCAGGGTCAACGGCGCCTTCGGTCGTCCCGTTCTAGCCATCGCGCATGTTAGATCATACCCCTCTAACTTCCGCAAGGGTGTTCGGGTCCAGGGGACTAGAGTGCCGAGCGGCGTGCGCGCGCGGCGGACGGGACGCGGCCGCCCCTCAGCTCCCCAGGTCTTCCAACCCCGCCTGGAACTCCCGCAGCTGCGCCGCCACCGAGGCGGCCTCGTC
>CAZFIS010000344.1:0-1542 GCA_964519125.1 uncultured Gemmatimonadaceae bacterium
TGAAGCGGCGTGACGAGGAGCACGCCAGGCTGGCAAGCATCGTCGAGTCATCCGAGAACGCCATCATCGGCATGAGCCTCGATGGTGTCGTCACGAGCTGGAGCCCGGGTGCGAAAATGACCTGTGGCTTTCCGGCGCACGAGATGATCGGTGAGACGCTCGATTGTATCTTTCCTGATCGCTCTGCGGACGAAGCGAGCCGCATCCTGCAGCAGGTCCGCGCCGGACAGCGTGTCGGTCCCTGGGAGACGGAGGGGCGGCGCAAGGACGGCTCCCGGGTCCCACTCTTGGTCACCGTCTCGCCCATCGTCAACCCCGCGGGGCAGGCGATCGCCGCCTCTGTCATCGCCCGCGATATCACCGAGCGAAAACGCGCGTAGCAAGTCTTGCTGGACGCCGACCGGCGCAAGGACGAGTTTCTTGCGATACTGGGGCACGAGCTGCGCAATCCCCTCACCCCCATCCGTAACGCCGTCGACCTGCTCACCGAGCAGGATGACCTGCCGGAGCAGGCTCGGTGGGCCGCAGAAGTGATCGCCCGCCAGTCCGAGACGCTGCAACATCTGGTGGACGACCTGCTGGACGTATCCCGCATCGCGCGCGGCGAGATCCCCCTGCACCGACGTGCGGTTACCCTTCAGGATGTGCTCGAGGATGCCCTGGGCAATGTGGCCGACCCCGTTGCGGAGCGTCGGCACGCCCTGGACGTCCGCTTGACCGAGACGCCCGTCGTTGTCAGGGGTGACCCTTTGCGTCTGAGCCAGGTCGTCACCAATCTGCTCTTGAATGCAGTCAAGTACACGCCCGCGGGGGGCCACATCCGGCTTACCCTGACGCAGGAGGGGCAACAGGCAGTGGTCCGGGTGCGGGACGACGGCATAGGCATCCGTGCGGAGGATCTGTCGAATACGTTCGAATTCTTCACCCGAGGCGTGGACCCGCAGCGCGATGCCTTGGCAACCGACGGCCTCGGCGTCGGACTGGCGTTCGCCCGACGTCTCGTTGAGCTGCACGGCGGCCGCCTGGAAGGCCAAAGCGACGGGCCGGGCAAGGGCAGCGAGTTTGTCCTGACAATCCCCCTTTCCCTGGGGCCGGATGATCCCCCCGACCGGGCCGACGCCGAGGCACGAGCCGAGGTCGCGGCAGCTCCAGCTCCGCGCCGTGTCCTGGTGGTGGACGACAATCCCGACGTGGCCGACTCCTTTAAAATCCTATTGGAAGCGTAAGGGCATGAGGTCCGGGTGCTGAACAGCGCAAGCGCAGTCGTTCCGACCATCGTGGAGTTTCGCCCGGAGGTGGTCTTTCTGGACATAGGTATGCCCGAGATGGACGGCTACCAGGTGGCTGCCGCCATCCGGGCTGCGTCCCCGGAGCCTCGGCCGTTCCTCGTGGCGATGACCGGGTATGGCCGGGACTCGGATCGCAAAGCGGCCATGGATGCCGGTTTTGACCGGTATCGGCTAAAACCGTTGCCGATCGGGGAGATCCAGACCCTGCTGGCGGAGTTGGAGTAGAGCGCGCGGCAGGTTCGGCCTCCGCGAG
>CAZFIS010000345.1:0-1541 GCA_964519125.1 uncultured Gemmatimonadaceae bacterium
GTGAGGGTGGGGGCCGGAAGACTCGCTTGGCCGGAGTCGCCATGGCCGAGCGTGGGAGGACTCAGCGAGCGACGCCATGGTCCGATGGGCGAGGATGCGGGCTCCGATCGCCCGGAACGGCGCTCCGGTAACAGAATGGGTAACACACCGAACCGGCGCAGACCCCCAACGAGTCGGCGCGGAACGGCCGAAAACCGGCGCAGATCGGCGCGTATCGGTGCAGGTCGGTGCAGGGAAGAGCCCTCCGGAGCATGAGGTCACAGGTTCGAGCCGAGCGGCCGGGGGTCTGTGTCGAAGACCTGCGCGGTACTCCGCGAGACGAGTGAGGATGCGCGCAGCGCACCGGAGCTCCATCCTGTTCGGGCGCACTTCTCCTATGTCGAGCCCGCACCGTCACCTACGGTGCGGGCTCGACGCGGTCCAGGGGGGTCGGCCGGGCTCCGGCAACAGGCCCGCATAACGGCCGGATCAGCGAAACAGCGCGGCGATCGTGGCCATCGGCAGAAAGAGCCGTTGTCGCCTCTGCGGCAGCACCATGAAGCCGTACCGCGAGTAGAATCGCTCCGCAGCCTCGTCCTTCGCGTCCACGATCCCCGCCCAGGATGCGACTTCGCCGGAATGCAGCAGCGCCCACTGCCAGGCGTCGAGCAGCAGGTGCCTTCCCAGGCCCAACCCACGGTAGTCTGCATCTACCGCCAGCCGGCCGAGGAGCGTGCACGGTATCCGTCCGAATTTCGGGAGCTTCTTCTGGAGCGCCTCCGGAATCGCCTCGCCGATCACGCAGAACGCAGACAACGTGTAGTAGCCGGCGATCCTGGATGGCGCTGGATCGTGCAGCACGAAACAGGCAGCGATCCGCCTCCGCCGGCGGGAGATCGTATCCGCCGCGGCGGCCTGGGCACTGCTCACCAGCCGCCCTCCGGGGCATGCACTTCGGCGTCGTCACGCGCCTGTCGTTCTCGACATCCTTGCTCCGGGCCGCGGCTCGCGCGTACCTTGCGCCTCCTAGCCGTCCCTCCTGCCCCGAGGTCACCATGGCGTACATTGACCCGTGTGACGTGTCCCCCGAGTACTACCGGAAGCTTTTCGAGAACGACGTGCTCCGCGTCGTGGAGATGAAGCTCCCCGCTGGACACAAGGACGCCCAGCATTCCCACCCCAACGAGACCGTCTATTTCATCAGCGGCGGCAAGGCACGCATCTACGTCGGTGATCAAACGGTCGAGGCGGACATCCCGTCGGGACACGTGATGCACAACGAGGCGTGGACGCACACGGTGGAGAACATCGGCGACACGGAGATCCACGCCATCATCTTCGAGCCGCACATGGACGTGTCGCACCTCTGACCTGCGAAGCCCTGCCGATCGCCGCGAGAGAGTCGCACAGACTCGGACCACGTCTCCGCGTGCCGCTCACCGTCGTGCCCGTTCCGCCGGGCGCATCCAACGGTAGCCAAACCGGTGCATCATCTCGCCGTGGGCCGCCCCTCCGCCCGTTGGAGAACTCAGCAAGTCGTCGAGGCCTTTCCCTACGAGACC
>CAZFIS010000346.1:0-1539 GCA_964519125.1 uncultured Gemmatimonadaceae bacterium
TACACCGAGCTGAACTTCTGCATCAAGGGCACGATCACCGCGGCGGACAACCTGTTCGACGACCAGGACAAGAGCCTGCTTCCGCTCGCGCCGGTGACGGGTGCCCGGTTCATGTCGATCCTGCAGCTCATGTGCTTCGAGCGCCTGCTGCGTGGCGTGCTCGACCGGGGCATCGATGCGGCGACGGTCCTCCCCGAACAGCGGGTGGTGGTTCAGCGATCCCTCCTCGACCGCATGGCCTCGATCGGAGCGCTTGAAGGCTCCGAGGAAGGTGGGGTGGAGGAGATCCCTTCGCCGGAGGAGATGGTCGAGCGGGTGCACCGGGTGCGGGGCGGAGCGCTCTTCGCGCTTGCGTTTGCGGCCCCGTCGGTCCTGGAACGGGGCGATGTGGCCGATCGCATCGCGGCGGCGGAGCCCGCGGTGGCCCGCCTGGGCACGGCCTTCCAGATCGTCGACGACCTCACCGACTTCGAGTTCGACCTCGGACGGCGCAGCCACAACCTCCTCACGTCCCGGATCCACCACCACGGAACGGTCGAAGAGAAGGAAGCGCTGGCCGGCTTCTGGCGTGGAGAGCCCGTGCAGGAGGGGACGGTCGAGAGCATCTTCCGGGAGAGCGCGCGCGTGGTGCTCGAGCTCGCCTACGAGGAGGCCCGAGCCTCCTTCAGCGCGCTCGCGGGCCTCGGCCATTGGTTCGATGCCCGTCTCGCCGAGCAGGTCGTGCACGCCATCGTGGGCCTGGACGGGGTGGCCCGGATGGAGGCCCTGACCAGGGCCGACTGAGGCGCTCGCGCGAAGCGCGCCCCGATCCCGGGAATCGTTACCGGACAATCGCTTTTCCCCATTGACATCGCTCGGCGTACTTCCAGATTATGCCCATGTTGTTAGCACTCTACAGAGATGAGTGCTAACGGGAGAGGAAGCTTGTCGCTTTTTTCTGGAGGAGGAACGCTCGATGGCCAAGAAAGCCGCCGTCAAGATCCAGCCGCTGGCGGATCGTGTCGTGGTGAAGCCCGCCGAGGAGACCGAGCAGATGCGGGGCGGGCTGTACATCCCCGACACCGCGAAGGAAAAGCCCCAACAGGGTGAGGTGGTGGCGGTGGGACCCGGCAAGGTGTCCGAGGAGGGGACGCGTCTGGAGATGGACGTGAAGGTCGGGGACCGCGTCTTGTACGGGAAGTACAGCGGCACCGACGTGACGCTGGACGGCACCGAGTACCTGATCGTCCGGGAGTCCGACATCCTCGCGATCGTCTGACGTCCACGCACATCGACATTCTCGTACGTAACGCAAGGAGATCATAGAATGGCAGCGAAAGAACTCGAGTTCGACGTCGAGGCGCGGGCGCGCCTCAAGGCGGGGGTCGACAAGCTCGCCCGGACCGTGAAGGTCACCCTCGGACCGAAGGGCAGGAACGTGGTCCTCGACCGGAAGTTCGGCTCTCCCACGGTGACCAAGGACGGAGTGTCCGTGGCCAAGGAGGTCGAGCTGGAGGACCCCATCGAGAACATGGGCGCTCAGATGGTCAAGGAGGTCGC
>CAZFIS010000347.1:0-1515 GCA_964519125.1 uncultured Gemmatimonadaceae bacterium
GCTACTTGGACTCGCTGTCGGTGACGCACTGGGGGCAACACTGGAAATCAGGGAGCCCGGAACGTTTGCGCCGATGATTGACCTGGTGGGCGGCGGTCCCTTCGGGTTGCGGCCGGGTCAATGGACCGACGACACCAGCATGGCGCTCTGCCTGGCCGAGAGTCTTGTCGAGAAGCAGGGTTTCGACCCTCGCGATCAGATGGAACGCTACGTCCGGTGGTGGAAGGAAGGGCACTGGAGCAGTACGGGACGGTGCTTCGACATCGGGGTGACGACGCTGGTGGCGTTGCAGCGCTCCATCGACACGGGGGAGCCGTTCGCGGGCTCGACGGATCCTCGTACTGCTGGGAACGGGTCGTTGATGCGGCTCGCTCCGGTGCCGATAGCCTTCGCCACCGAGCCTCAGCGGGCGATGGACCTTGCGGGGGAGAGTTCTAGGACTACGCATGGGGCGCGGACCTGCATCGACGCCTGTCGGTACTTCGGCGGTCTGATCGTGGGTGCCCTCGAAGACCGACCGAAGGCCGAGTTGCTGGCGCCAAGGTTCAGCCCTGTCGATGGCTACTGGACTGCGCATCCGTTGGATCCGCTGATCGACGAAGTGGCGGCGGGGTCGTTCAAGCGCAGGGAGCCTCCGGAGATCGTCGGGAGTGGCTGGGTGGTCCGGTCCCTGGAGGCGGCGCTCTACGCGTTCGCGAGCACGTCATCGTTCGAGGAAGGTGCGCTTCGAGCGGTCAACCTCGGGAACGATGCGGACACGACGGGTGCCATCTACGGCCAGATAGGTGGCGCCTACTACGGTGCCGACGCCATTCCCGAGCGATGGCGAGACCGGATCGCCTTGCTTCACGCCATCGAAGGGTTCGCGGACAGACTCCTCGAGCTGGCTCGCTCGCCCGGCTGAGCGGCCGCCGCCTTCGTGCCGAAGATCGAAGAGGCTTGTTGATCGTATGGATCCGTTTCGGCTGCGCTGCTACTGCACAGCGGCCCGCTGGAGGTACGGCGTACCATGCGGCGTACACGTTGCCGGTGGAGATGGGGGGGCGGGGTGGTCGTTGTCACGTGGAATCTCGGACGTAGCCATCATGGAGCCCAGATGCAGTTCGTCCTGAGCCTGTCTCCCGACGTTGTGGCGTTCCAGGAGGTTAGCGCTGCAGCGGTTCAGCAGATCACGCGTGCGCTCGCTGATGCGGGACTGAGGTACGTCGTGTCGACTGTTGGCGACGATCGAAGCTACCCGTTCGTGCTCGTCACGGGAGCAAGGTGGCCGGTGAGGGTCGGCAATACGTCCGCTGCGTCGCTTCCGTTCCCCGAGCGCGTGCTCGTCACAGAAGTGGACGCCCCAACGGGAGGCGTTGAGCTGGTGAACGTGCATGTGCCGCCGGCGACCTCGAGCGGAGTCGCGACCAAGATCGCGACGTTCGAAGGGCTGAAGCAGCTATTGTCCCAGCCGACGGACCTGCCGCGCATCGTGTGCGGCGACTTCAATACTCCCAAGTCCGAAAGCGTGTCTGG
>CAZFIS010000348.1:0-1510 GCA_964519125.1 uncultured Gemmatimonadaceae bacterium
CCTTCGCGCTTCGCGCTACGGCGGGACAGGCCGGCGGGACAGCCTTCGCCTGTCCCTGACGTGAGCTCGCTGGTGGCGGGGACTTGGCTTGCCCAGCCGTAGCTCGCTCACGGATGCAGGCGAGCTGCCCTTCCTGACAGAGGGGTGACACTTCATTCCGGAGACATGGGTAACACTTTTCCCCTCGAACGGGGGGGAAAGTGCCATGCCTTGGAAGGAGTGCCACGTCGTGGATGAGCGTCTTCGGTTCATTGGCCGCCTGCTCGACGGCGAGAAGATGGCCGGCCTCTGCGCGGAGTTCGGGATTTCCCGCAAGACAGGCTACAAGATCTACGACCGCTACAAAGACTGCGGCCTGGCCGGTCTGACCGACCGAAGCCGACGCCCGTACCGGCACGCCAACCAACTGCCGATGCAAATCGAGAAGCTGATCGTCCGCCTCAAGCAGGAATATCCCGGGTGGGGGGCGCCGAAGATCCGCGCGCGTTTGCGGCGGCGGTATCCCGACGTGCACTGCCCGGCGATCAGCACCGTGCACGCCGTCCTCGACCGGCACGGGCTGGTGGCGCGGAAGCGGCGGCGCCCGGCCCGCGCGCAGGGCACGGCCCTCTCCCGGCCGCTGCAGCCGAACGCCCTGTGGTGTGCGGACTACAAGGGCGAGTTCATGCTCGCCGACCGGCGCTACTGTTATCCGCTCACCGTCACCGATTTCGCGACCCGCTACTTGATCAGCTGCGACGCGCTGTCGACGACTCGCGAAACCTTCGCGTTCGCCGTCTTTGAGCGGGCCTTCCGGGACTTTGGGCTGCCCCAGGCCATCCGCACCGACAACGGCGTGCCCTTTGCCTCCGCCCAAGCCCTCTATGGCCTAAGCAAGCTGGCCGTGTGGTGGCTCCGGCTCGGGATCCAGATCGAGCGGATCCGGCCGGGGCATCCCGAGCAGAACGGCCGTCACGAACGGATGCACCTGACCCTGAAGACCGAGGCCACCAGGCCCGCTGCGGCCAACGTCCTGCAGCAGCAGGCGCGCTTCGACGCGTTCCTTGCCCGCTACAACCACGAACGGCCTCATCAGGCCCTGGGGATGAAGGTGCCGGGCGAGCTCTACACGCGCTCGGCTCGCCCGTTCCAGAGCCTGGGGCCGCTCGAGTATCCCCTGCACGACTGGACGGCCACCGTCACCCGGTGTGGCCGTATCTGTTACAAACGGCGGAAGATCAACCTGAGTCAGGTCTTCGCCGGGCAGAAGGTCGGCGTACGGCAGGTGAGCGACCAACTCTGGCTGGTCAGCTTCATGCACTACGATCTGGGCTACTTCGACGACGAGACGTGCCGGCTCGAGCCGATCGAAAATCCCTTCAGCCCGAAGGTGTTACCCATGTCTCCGGAATAATCTGTCACCCATGTCTCCGGAACAGACCAGCGAAGGCTGGCGTCCCCAACGGGTACGGAAGATTCGTGGGAGGTTCCCATTGCTGGGGAGGTTCGGCGGTCGGCCTGAGTGCGGGAA